>NZ_WUEI01000146.1 GCF_012911025.1 Azoarcus sp. TTM-91
GGTGGTCTGCGAGGGGGCAGGAGGCGCGAGGGGCGTGATGATAGCCGGGTTCGCCCGCGGCAATGTCGCCGGCATCTGCTGCGGCGGTGCCGGATCGCGCGGCACCGGCGAGGTGGCCCGGCCGTGGCGCCGGGCGGGGCTGGGTCAGCCGGCGGCGATCTCCCAGAACATCGCCTCGACCTTGTGGCCGTCGAGGTCGCGCACGAAGCAGCCGTAGTAGGGCTCGCCGTAGTGCGGTCGCGGGCCGGGGGCGCCGTCGCCGCTGGCACCGGCCGCCAGCGCGGCCTGGTAGAAGGCGTCCACCTCGGCGCGGGAGCGGGCGAGGAAGCCGATGTGGGTGCCGTTGCCGACGGCAGCCGGCTGGCCGTCCAGCGGCGTCTGGATCCAGAACTCCGGGTAGGCGCGGCCGTAGGCGGTGGCGCCTTCGTGCTCCAGCACCCGGCGGCAGCCCAGCGGGGCGAGTACCTGGTCGTAGAAGGCCTGGGCCTTGTCGTATTGATTGGTGCCCAGGGAGACATGGGAAAGCAGGCTGGCGGGCAGGTTGTCACTCATCGGCGGCTCCGGTGGATAGGGAGGTTCAGCTGGTCGCGGGATAGGCCTGGGCGCGCTGGCGGAAGGCCGCCGGCAAGGGCGCGATGCGGCGGGCCTGGTAGTCGAAGAACACGATGCCGCTCTTGCCGCAGGCGATCTCCCGGCCGCTGTCGCGGTCGCTCATCCGCCACGGCAGGTCGCAGCCGTACTTGTTGAAGTCGTCCACGCCCATGGCGACCACCATGGTCTCGCCGTGGAAGGCTTCCGAGCGGTACTGCACCGCGGCGTCGGCCAGGATCACGCCTACGCCTTCCACGTTGGATTCCTTGTAGCCCAGCGCCTTGAAGAAGCGCGCGCGGGTTTCGGACACCAGCGTGAGCAGCAGGGCGTTGTCCAGGTGGCCGGCGGCGTTGAGGTGGCTGAGGTAGAGCGGCAGCTCAACGCGGAAGGGCAGCTGCTCGGGCAGCTCGATCTGTATGCGTGGCATGGCGGCGGGAGGCCTTGCGGGGCGCTTGAGGAGGTGGATGGGGAGGGCGCGGCCCGGCCGCGGGCGAGGCCCGCGCGGCCGGGCGGGCGCTCAGCTCTGCGGCGGAATGCGCAGCACCTGGCCGGGGTAGATCTTGTCCGGGTGCTTCAGCATCGGCCGGTTGGCCTCGAAGATGCTGGCGTACTTGTTGGCGTTGCCGTAGTACTGCTTGGCGATGGCGGACAGGGTTTCGCCGCGCACCACGGTGTGGAAGCGGGCTTCCGGTTCCGGCGTCGCCAGCGCCAGCTTGTCTTCCACCTGGGAGACGCCTTTGACGTTGCCGGCAGCGAGCAGGATGCGCTCGCGGGTGGCCTGGTCCGGTGCGGTGCCGGATACGGTGGCGGTGGTGGTGGCGCCGTCGAAGCTCACCGCCAGATCGGGCGGCGCGAGCTGCAGGGAAACGATGTAGGTCTTGATCGCTTCGCCGGCGCGGGCATTGGCGGCGGCGATCTTCTCGGCGGTGGAGGGTGGCGCGGCGGTGCTGCCCGGCGGCGGCGCGCTTGCCGTGTCGTCGCTGCCGAAGAGTTTTTCACCTGCGTCCTTGATGAAGCCGAACAGTCCCATGCGGGTCTCCTGACTGTGGGGGAAGCGAGTTGGGCAGAGCATAGACCAAGATGTCGCCACCAGCCTATTTGGGGCAATGCTTTCCCGCTGCCCATGCCGTTCGCTTTGGTCTAGACTGCCCGGCGGTATTGGGAAACCGATGAAATTGAACCTGGGTAGCCGGAGGAAGAAAGATGTTCGATCAGGAAGACGGTGAGCTGAACATAGTGATGGGCGTGCTGTTCGGCATCATCGCGCTGGTGATTGCCTTTGTCATCGGCATCGCCACCTACGCCAGCCGGGGCCAGGCCACGGCGCCGGTCGAGGTGGAGGTGGTGCAGCTGGACGGCGGCGTGGCCTTCGTCGAGGTGGAGGAAGTGGGCGAGCCGCTGGTGAAGCTGTATTTCGAAGTGGGCGAATCCAGGTTGCCGGGCGGCTTCGAGGATGCGCTGTCGCGGGTGGTGTCCGAGCTGCAGGCGCGGCCGGAAGCGGTGGTGCTGGTTTCCGGCTATCACGATGAAACCGGCGGCGCCGAGATCAATGCCACGCTGGCGCGCCAGCGTGCACTGCAGGTGCGCGAGGCCTTGTACGCGGTTGGCGTGCCGGAGGCGAAGGTGAGGCTGCGCAAGCCGGCGGTGACCCTGGGCGATGGCGAGGCCGCCGAGGCGCGCCGGGTAGAGATCCGGGTGCAGTAAGCCTGCACCGGGCCGCCGGCGCTGGCGGCAGGAGGGACGACACGGCCGGGCTTGCCCGGCCGTTTTTTTGCCGGCTCAGCGGGCCGGTGCGCCCGCCGTCGCGGCTTCCACCGGGGTGGCGACGGCGCCACTGGCCGGGGCTGGCAGTGCCGAGGCCAGCGGCGGCTCCGGTGCCCGCTCCAGCCGGTCCAGGCTCAGGCGCGCCTCACCCTGCAGGCTGCGCAGGCCCTGCATGCGGTTGCGGATCTCGCTGCCGATGTCGCGCACGTCCTGCTCGCTGCGTATCACCCGCGGCGTGATCATCACCAGCAACTCGGTGCGCACCGTGCTGACGGTGGTGGCGCCGAACAGGTTGCCCACCACCGGCAGGTCGTACAGCACCGGAATGCCCTGCTTGCCGCGCGTCTTGTTGTCGCGGATCAGGCCGCCGAGCACGATGGTCTCGCCGGAGCGCACCGACACCCGGCTCACCACCTGGCGCTGGTTGAAGGCGCGCTGGCCGGTGGCGGAATCCTCCTCGCCGACGTCGGTGATGGCCTGGTTCACGTCCAGCGACACCATGTCGCCGGCGTTCACCGAGGGCGTCACCGCCAGCATCACGCCGGTGTCCTTGTACTGGATGGAGCTGGTGGTGGTGCCGCCGTCGGTGATGGTGGTGGAGGAGCGTATCGGCTGCTGGTCGCCGACCTGGATGGTGGCGGTGTGGTTGTCCTGCACCATCACCGTGGGGTTGGAGAGCACGTTGAGCAGGGAGCGGGTGGCGAGCGCGTTCAGCACCGCGCGCACCGAGCCGGCGGGGTTGATCGCCGAGTAGAAGAAGCCCTGGCCGGTGTTGCTGATGGCGCCGCTGTCGGTGCTGCTCAGCTGGCCCTGGCCGGTCCAGCCGCCGCGCAGGCTGTTCTGGAAGTACCACTGCAGGCCGTACTTCAGCTCGTCGCTCAGCGTCACTTCGACGATGCTGGCCTCGATCAGCACCTGGGTGGGCGCCACGTCCAGCCGCCGCAGCGCGGCCTCGATGCGGCGGTAGTCGCGCCGGCTGGCGTGGATCAGCAGGGCGTTGTTGTGGTTGTCCGCCACCACCCGGATGGCCTGCCCCTGGCCCAGGCTGACCTGGGTGACCGCGGTGCCGCTCACCTGCGCGCCGCTGCCGAAGGCGCTGGTGGTGCCGGTGCCGCTGCTGCCGAATGCGCTGGTGCCGCTGCCCAGGCTGCCGAAGCCGCTGCTGGTGCTGCCCTGGCTGCGCGCCAGGCCGTTGGCGACGCCGCTGCCGCTGGTGACGCTGCTGCTCTCCAGCTGGCCGCTGCCGTAGAGGCCGTTGAGCAGATCGGCCAGATGCTGGGCGGAACCGTTCTGCACCGGATAGACGTAGAGCTGGCCGTCGGCATCGCTGTCCTGCGGATTGTCCAGGCGCTCTATCCACACCCGTACCTGCTCCAGGTAGTGCGCCCGCGGGGTGACGACCAGCAGGGCGTTGAGCCGCTCTATCGCCATTACCCGCACCAGGCCGGCGAGCGGGCCGGCCTGCTCGGTGTCGGTGGTGGCGCTGCCGCCGCCGTTCGGGTTGCGCTGGGCGACGCGGTTGGCCTGGGCGTTGTTCGCCTGGCTGGGCGTGTTGCGGGCGGCCGGGGCATTGGCGGTGTTGCGGTTGGCCGGCGCCTGCGTGGCGCTGGCGCTGCTGTCCCGCTCCAGGATCACCGTGCTGCTGCCGAGCAGGGCGTTCAGTTCCTGGGCGAGGTCGCGGGCGGAGCCGTTGTTCAGCGGGAACAGCCCGACCGACATGCCCTTGAGGAAATCCACGTCGAAGGTGGAGATGATCTCCAACCAGCCGTCGAGCTGGTTGCGGCTGCCGGCGAGCATCAGCAGGTTGCGCACCGTATCCACCCGCAGCAGCGCTTCGTTGCTCGCCACCGGGCGCAGGATGTCGGCCATCTCGCTGGCGCCGATGTACTGCAGCGGCACGATCACCGTGCCGGCGCCGGCGGCCAGCGCGCCGGCCTGGCGCGGCAGCGGCACCGAGGATTTCAGCGCGTCCGACTTGCCCACCCGGTAGCGGCCGGCTGCGTCCGCCACCATGGCAATGCCGTTGGCCTGGAGCAGGGATTCCAGCAGCGGCAGCACCTGCTCGCGCGGCACCGGCGCCTGGGTGTGCAGGCTGATTTCGCCGCTGAGCGGGGTGACCAGCGCGTAATCCACTTTCAGCAGATCGCCGAGGATGGCGTGCACCACCTCGGTGACCGGCGCCTGCTCGAAACGCAGCGAGATGGCCTCGCCGCGGCCGCTGATCTGGCCGCGCGCGGAGGGCGTGGCGATCATCAGGTCGCTGCCCGGCTGCAGCGTGGGGGCGAGGCGGCGCCCGTCGTCCGGCTTCTCCAGCGGCGGCAGCTGGCGCGGCGTCCATGCCGACGTTCTGGCTTCCGCACTGGCCGCCGCACTCGCCGCCGCGGCGGATTCCGCCAGGCTGCGCTCCAGTGGCGGCGTGGTGCCGCAGGCCGCCAGCGGCAGGGTGAGGGCGAGGCAATAGGCTGTCTTGAGCTTCATCCGGAATCGCGGCCTGTTCATCAAGAGTCGGGTTGGGGTTGGTTTTGCGCTTGCGGCTGACGCTGCGGCACCGGGCGGGTCTCGCGGCGCGCACGGCGGGCGGCAGCGTCGCTGGCGGCGGGGGCTGGGGTTTCCTCGCCCTGTTGCTGCGGGCTTGGTTGCGCCTGGGGCGTGGGCGCGGCGTTCTCCGCCGGCTTGGGCGTGGCCGCGGCGGCATTGGCGCTTGCGGGAGCGGCTGGCGCGGGCGGCTGGGGCGCGTGCTCCAACTGAAGCTCCCGCGTTTCGTCGGCGCCGCGGCCGAAGCGGGCGCGGCGGCCTTCGGCGCCTTGCAGCGACCAGCCGTCCAGCTTGTCGCCCTGCTTCAGCCGCAGGGTGGTGTTGCTGCTGCCGACGATGACCACCGTCTGTTTGCCGCTGCCGAGCAGACCGAGCAGGCGGGCCTCGCCGAAGGCGCCGGATTTGCCGTCGCCATTGCTCTCCGCCGTGCTGCCGTGGCGGCCGGCGATGAACAGCGGGCGTTCCTGTATGGCCTGGGCGGCGGCCGGCTCCAGCGCGGGGCGGGAGACGGGCTGTACCGCCAGGGTTGCCTGGTCTGGCGCCATCGCCGCCGGCGGCTGCCAAGGCGGCGCGGCATACAGCCAGAAGGCGGCGAGGGCGGCGAGCAGGGTCAGGTTTAGGCCGGCCAGCAGCAGGCGCGGCGAGAGGGTGCGGAGCGAGGGCCGGCTCATGACTGCCGCCTCAGCACGCTGAAGCGGACCTGCACGTTCAGCCGGTTCTCGGTGGCGCCACGGCGGCGCTGGGCCTGGATGTTGATGCTGTCGGCGTACACCGCCGGCGCCTGTTCGGCCAGCGCCTGCAGCATCTGCTGCAGCGGGCCCAGTTCGGCCTCCAGCGTCATCGACACCGGGATCTCGTCCAGCCCGTCCTGCGGCTTGCCGGCGACGATCTGGCTGCCGACCACGGCCACGCCGGCGGCTTCGGCGGCGGCACGCAGGCGCTGCTGCAGGTCGGTGCCCAGGCGGTCGGCGTTGCTGCTGGCCGGGTAGGCGTAGCGCTGCAGCCGGGCTTCGGCCGCGGCGGCGGCCTCGGTCACCGGCGTGGCGGCGTCGCGCAGGCCGGCGAGGCGGGCATGGCGCGGGCTTACCGCTTCCAGCGTTTCGTCCGCCTGGGTGGCGAGGTCGAGCAGATGCACCAGCACCAGGCCGACCGGCAGCAGCAGGCAGAGCAGGGCGGCGGCGATGCTGAGGCGGGCGCGGTGGCGCAGCAGCGTCATCTGGCGTCCTCGGCGAGCTTGAATTCGATGACGAAGGATTCGCGCCCGGTGGCGCGGTCGCGGGTGATGGCCGAGGGCGCGCGGACGTCGTGGAAGTCCGGCCGGCCGCCCAGGGTGTCCATCAGCCCGGCGGCGTTGTCCGCCAGCCCGGCGATGATCACCGTATGGCCGCGTATCTCCAGCCGGGTGAGATGGACCGGGTCCGGCAGCAGCACGGTGAGGCGGGCAAGCACCTGCACCGGGTCCGGCCGCGCGGCGAGGTAGGCGGCCACCGTCTGCAGCTGCAGATTGGTTTTGCCCAGGGCATCGCGGGCGCTCATCGCGGCGGCGGCCTCGCGGCCCAGCGCCGCCAGCCTGGCTTCCGCCTCGGTGGCCTGCTGCTGGCGATGCAGCGCCGGCGAGGCGGCCAGCGCCAGCAGCAGGACGAGCGCAAGGCCGGACAGGGCGGCGGTATGGAGGTGGGCACGGCGCTCGCGGGCGTGGCGCAGGGCTTCGTCGTAGCCGGTGAGCGGGATGAAGGGCGCGCCATCGGCCCAGATTTCCACGCCCTGGCCGGGGAAGCGCTTGCGCCTGGGATGTTCGGCGACGCCGCTGTTTTCGCCCGGCGCATCCTCGAACAGCTGCGCCAGCCAGGTGGCGATGTGGCTGCGGGAGGCGATGGCGATGTCCGCCTGCAGGCCGCTGCCGTGCGCCTGCACCTGGCAGCCCCAGGCGGTGGCCTCGGGCGGGAAAGGGCTGGCGGCGCGTACCGCCAGTTCCAGCGCGGCCGCCTGCTGGGCGGCGGGCAGCAGCGGTAGTTGCAGGCGCTGGCGCAGCACCTGGGCTTCCGGCAGCAGCACCGCCAGGGTGCGGGGCGTGGCCCTGGCGATGCCAGCTCGTGCCGGCCAGTCGCTTTCGCTGCCGTCGGGGTGCAGCAGGCGCACCGGCTCGGCCGGCAGCAGGCGGCGGAACAGCGACCAGCGGCGGGCTTCGGCGCAGCCCTGGCGCCAGTGCTCCCACAGCTGGCGCAGGTCCAGGCCGAAGAGGTCGAAATGGTTGCGTGGCTGCGCCATGTCTAGCCCCTGGCCTCGTTGGCGCGCAGCCGTACCGGCTCGACGGCGATGGTGCGCCAGGGGGCGCCACCGGGGTCGGCGCCGAGCAGCAGCCAGCGGCCGCGTATCGCGCTGCGGCCGGTGTCCAGCGGCAGGCGGGCTTCCACATGGAGGATGTTGCCGAGGGTGCCGTTGCGCACGAAGGAGGCCTCCAGCTGGGTGAGATCCACGCCCTGCTCGCCGGCGTCGCGGGCGACGGCGATGCGGTAGGCGACGTCCTGCTTGCCGTGGGCGGCGAGGTAGAGCACTTCCGGCGGCGAGGCATAGGCGTTGATGCCGGGCGCACCGCCGGCCCAGACGGTGATCAGCGGGCGGATGCGCTGGTAGAGGTCGAAATCCATGCCCAGCACCTGCATCAGGTCCTCCGGCACCAGGAAGCTGCCGTTGCGCGGCCGCCAGGGCACGCCGGCGGCCGCGTAGGCGGGCGCCTCGGCGCCACCGGGCAGTTCGGCCTCGTTGCGGTCGCGCCAGTCGACGATGCGTTTGGCCATCGTCTCCGCTTCCGCCGGCGCCAGGCCGCCGCCGAATTGCAGCAGCACGGCTAGCAGGGTCTGGGAGGCGGTGTTGAGGTCCACATAGCCGCTGGCCGGCACCAGCCGTACCGCCACCGGCCGGCCTTCGATCAAGTAGTCGGTGTGGAGCAGGCGGTCCGGCGTGGGCGAGCGGGTCTGCCAGTCCAGCACCGCCAGCTGGATGGCGGCGTCGCCCAGCGCGGTGGCCTGGGAGAGGTCGCTGCGCACCTGGGTGGCCTTCACCTCGGCCCGCGAGATAGCCAGCATGCCGGCCACCAGCAGCGACAGCGCGGCCGTCATCCACAGCACGGCGATCAGCGCCATGCCGGCGCTGGGTGGGGAGAGGGGGGCCGGGCGTGCTGTCGTCATCGGGCGGAAGGGGTGTTCACCAGGCGCAGGCCGTCGCTGTTGTCCACGCCGGTGATGGTGATGAAGAGCGGCGGCCAGACTTCGCCGGCGGCGGCGATGTCCAGGCGCACCCGCTCCGGCAGGCGCTCCGGGTCGGTCCAGCTGTCGCTCCAGAGCGCTTCCTCGGCGGGCGTCATCGGCCGGCTCTGATAGGCGATGCGCAGGCCGTCCAGTGCTTCCACCAGCACATGCACGGAGGCGGTTTCGTCCACTGGCGGGCTCACGCCGGTGTCCGGTGTATAGGGCAGGTATTGCAGCAGCAGCCGTGGCGGCGAGCCGGCGGCGGCGAGGCGGAAGCGGTGCAGGCCGCCACTGCCGTAGCGCGCAGGCATGGTGCCCAGCCAGCTCAGCTCGGCGGCATCGCCGCGGAAGAAATTGACCTTGCTGCCGTCGGGCAGGGTTTGCTTGAGCTGGCGCACGCCGGTGGACAGCGCGGTGCGCAGCAGGCCGCCGACCAGCCAGGCGTCGCCGGCGCGGCCGGCGCGTTCGTCCAGCCGGCTGGCGGTGGCACCGAAGCCGCCCAGGGCGCTGACCAGGCCGAGCATGATCAGCGACACCAGGCTGAGGGCGATGACGACTTCGACCAGGGTGAAGCCGTGCGGCGCGCGGGGGCTTGCCGGGCGTGCTTGCCGCGCATCCTGCGTTGCCCGATACAGCGGAAGAGATGCCGCCAGCTGGCGCCGCGCGCTCATTCCGCCCGCTCCAGCGCGGCCCGCCGCTCCGGCAGCAGGCTGACCAGGCTCAGCGCCTGCCCCCGCCGGCCCTCGCCCCAGGCCACCGCCGCCTCTACCCGGTACAGCGGCCAGCCGGGGCTGGCTTCGTGGCCGGTGGGGTAGGGCCGGGCGCTGAGATGCCAGCGCAGGCCGGCGTCGCTGCCGCTTTCGTCCAGGCCGCCCGCCGGGATGGTGCTGCGCGAATCCAACAGCGACAGCGCGAGGGCCAGCGCCCGGGTGCGCGTTTCGCCGGTCTGCACGCCGCGCACGCTGCCGCCGGCGGCGTGGTAGAGGGCGGCCAGCGAGAAGGCCATGATCGCCAGCGCCACCAGCACTTCCAGCAGCGAGAAGCCGGCGGCCGAACTGGCGGAGAGAGGGTTGCAGCGATGGAGCGGCCTCATCCGGCGATGCGCTCCTGGCTGACGTTGCCGAGCAGCCAGTCCACCCGCAGGCGGACACCGCCGCCCTGGGGCCGGCGCAGCTCCAGGCTGCCGCCGGTGGCGCCGCCCTCGGGCTGGAAGCGGATCTGGCCACGCGCTTGGCCGGGGCCAGCCGTTTCGCTTCCGGCGACGATGAAGCGCACTTCCAGCTCATCCGGAAACATGCTTTCCGGCCGGCCTTCCACGCCATAGCGGCGGCGCCCCAGATCCACGCCGAAGGCCACCGGCCGGCCGCTGCGCAGCGCTTCGCTGCGGGCCAGCTGCAGACCGGCGAGCATGCCGCGCACAGTGCTCTGGTAGGCCATGGCCTGCTGCAGCCGGCTGTAGTTGGCGGCGGTTGCGCCCACCGCCAGGGCGACGATGGCGAGCTCCACCACCAGCTCGACCAGGGTGAAGCCGCGGGCGGCGCTCATGGTGGCGGGGGCAGATGGCGAAGGAGGAGGCCGCGTTACTGCCAGTTGCCGACGTCGGCATTCTCGCCGTCGCCGCCGGCGGTGCCGTCCGCGCCCAGCGAGTAGATGTCGATGTCGCCGCGCTTGCCCGGCACTTCGTAGAAATAGGGCTTGCCCCAGGGGTCTTGCGGCACGCCGCCCTTCTTCAGGTAGGGGCCGTTCCAGCCGGGCGCGCCGCCGGGGCGGCTGACCAGCCCTTCCAGGCCCTCCGCCGCGGTGGGAAAGCGGCCGACGTCCAGCTTGAACAGCTCCGCCGCGTGCTCCAGGTCCTTCACCTGCACCGCTGCCGTCTTGCTCTTGGCGCCGCCGAGCTGGCCGAGCACCCGCGGGCCGACCAGGCCGGCGAGCAGGCCGAGGATGGCGAGCACGACCAGCAGCTCGACCAGGGTGAAGCCGGCGTCGTGGCGGCGGGGCGTGTTCATGGCGGAGGCGGGGTTCGGGTTCATGGGCGGATGTGGGCGGTGGTTAGG
>NZ_WUEI01000147.1 GCF_012911025.1 Azoarcus sp. TTM-91
CCGTCGCGGGGAAGGGCTGGGGAGAGGGGGCGCCCCGCAGGGGCGGCTGCGTAGCAGTCCCGCGAGCGCAGCCCCCTCTCCCCCGGCCCCTCTCCCGCGAGGGGAGAGGGGAGACGCCCTCTGGCGCGGACGCGTTCATGAGTTTGGCGCCCGCAGGCGCGGCGATTGAGTCCGGCATTGCTGCCCTGGCTTGCCTCATTCCCATGTCAGCGCCCCAGATAGACTTCGATCACGCGCGGATCGGCCTGCACCGTGGCGAGGTCGCCTTCGGCCAGCACCGAGCCTTCGCACAGCACCGTCACCTTGCCGCCCAGGGCTTCGACGAAGGCCATGTCGTGCTCCACCACCATCAGCGAGTGGCTGCCGGCGAGGCTGACGAAGAGTTCGGCGGTGCGTTCGGTCTCATCGTCGGTCATGCCGGCCACCGGCTCGTCCAGCAGCAGCAGCCTGGGCTCCTGCATCAGCAGCATGCCGATCTCCAGCCACTGCTTCTGGCCGTGGGAGAGCAGGCCGGCGAGGCGGTCGGCTTCGCGGTCGAGGCGGATGCGGCGCAGCACCCCGGCGATGCGGTCGCGCTCGTCGTCGGACAAGGCGGCGAACAGGCTGCGGCGCACGCGCTTGTCCGCCTTCATCGCCAGTTCCAGGTTCTCGAAGGCGGTGTGGTGCTCGAAGATGGTGGGCTTCTGGAACTTGCGGCCGATGCCGGCGTGGGCGATCTGCGGCTCGGTCATGCGGGTGAGATCCAGCGTCTGGCCGAAGTAGGCCTTGCCGGAATCCGGTCGCGTCTTGCCGGTGATGACGTCCATCATGGTGGTCTTGCCGGCGCCGTTGGGGCCGATGATGCAGCGCAGTTCGCCGGCGTCTATGGTCAGCGACAGCTTGTTCAGCGCGCGGAAGCCATCGAAGCTGACGCTGATGTCGTCCAGATAGAGGATGACGTTGTGCGACAGGTCCAGCTCGCCCGGGCGCACCGGGTGGCCGGTGTTGGCGCCGCCGTCCCAGTTCTCGCGGCTGTTGTCGTCCACGGGGCGTTCGAGTTCGGTCACGGCGCTCATGCGGCAGCTCCCTTGGTGGCGGCGGCTGCGTGCTGGGGCGCGGTGGCGCCCTCCGGCAGCGTGTCGGTGGTGGAGCCGGGCGGCGGCGTGCGCAGCGGCTGCTCCGCCGCCGGCGCCGCCTTGCGGCCGGCGCGCAGCTTGCGCCACAGGCCGACCACGCCGTCCGGCAGGTAGAGGGTCACGGCGATGAAGAGGAAGCCGAGGAAGAAGGGCCAGTATTCCGGGAAGGACACGGTGGCCCAGCTCTTCAGCAGGTTGACGATGCCGGCGCCCAGCACCGCGCCCACCAGGGTGCCGCGGCCGCCCACCGCCACCCACACCGCGATCTCGATGGAGTTGGCCGGGCTCATTTCCGACGGGTTGATGATGCCCACCTGCGGCACGTAGAGCGCGCCCGCCAGGCCGCACAGCATGGCCGACAGCGTCCACATGAAGAGCTTGTAGTGCAGCGGGTTGTAGCCGATGAACATGACCCGGCTCTCGGCGTCGCGGATGGCCGCCAGCACCCGGCCGAAGCGCGAGGTGACGAGGTAGCGGCCCAGCACCAGGCTGGCGATCAGCAGCAGCGCCGACAGTGCGAACAGCAGGGTGCGCATTTCCGGCGAGGTGATGGAGTGGCCGAGGATGCGCTTGAAGTCGGTGAAGCCGTTGTTGCCGCCGAAGCCGGTCTCGTTGCGGAAGAACAGCAGCATGGCGGCGTAGGTGAGCGCCTGGGTGATGATGGAGAAATAGACGCCCTTGATGCGCGAGCGGAAGGCGAAGTAGCCGAACACGAAGGCGATCAGCCCGGGCGCGGCCACCGCCAGGAACAGCGCCCAGGCGAAGGAGTCCGAGCCGGCCCAGTACCAGGGCAGCTCCTTCCAGTCGAGGAAGACCATGAAGTCCGGCAGGTCGGCGCCGTAGCTGCCGTCGCGGCCGATCTGGCGCATCAGGTACATGCCGAAGGCGTAGCCGCCGAGGGCGAAGAACAGGCCGTGGCCCAGCGACAGGATGCCGGCATAGCCCCAGATCAGGTCCATCGCCACCGCCACCACCATGTAGCAGAGGATCTTGCCCAGCAGGCTCACGGTGTAGGCGGACACATGCAGCGGATGGCTTTCCGGCAGCGCCAGGTGGGCGACGGGAATGCCCACCCAGGCGACCAGGGCGAACAGCGCCAGGGCGATCCAGCCGCCCCGCGGCATGGACTGGATCAGGCGTACGGTGAAGGGAGTGCGCATCGGCGTGCCTCGCTCAGCTGTCGGCGAAGCGGCCCTTGAGGGCGAAGATGCCCTGCGGACGCTTCTGGATGAAGACGATGATGAACACCAGCACCAGGATCTTGGCGATCACCGCGCCGGCCCAGCCTTCCAGGAATTTGGAGACGATGCCCAGGCCCAGCGCCGCCCACACCGCGCCGGCAAGCTGGCCGACGCCGCCCAGCACCACCACCATGAAGGAATCGACGATGTAGCCCTGGCCCATGGCCGGACCGACGTTGGCGATCTGCGACAACGCCAGGCCGCCCAGGCCGGCGATGCCGGCGCCGATGGCGAAGGCCAGGGTATCCACCCGCGCCGTCGGCACGCCCACGCAGCCAGCCATCGGCCGGTTCTGCGTCACCGCCCGCACGAACATGCCCAGCCGGGTCTTCTGCATGGTCAGCCAGATCAGCGCCAGCACGAACACCGCGAAGCCGATGATGACGATGCGGTTCCACGGCAGCACCACGCCGGCGGCCAGCTCGATGCCGCCGGACATCCAGCTCGGGTTGGCCAGCTCCACGTTCTGCGGGCCGACGATGACGCGCATCGCCTGGATCAGCACCAGCGACAGCCCCCAGGTGGCGAGCAGGCTTTCCAGCGGGCGGCCGTAGAGGTGGCGCAGCACCAGCCGCTCCATCGCCACGCCGACCAGCGCGGCGGCGAAGAAGGCCACCGGAATGGCGGCCACCACATACCAGTCCAGCCAGCCCGGCAGGTAGCCGCGGAACAGCGTCTGCACCATGAAGGTGGCGTAGGCGCCGACCATCAGCAGCTCGCCGTGGGCCATGTTGATGATGCCCATGACGCCGTAGGTGATCGCCAGGCCGAGCGCGGCCAGCAGCAGGATGGAGCCCAGCGACAGGCCGGAGAACACGGTGCCGACGTGCTGCGCGGTGGCGACGCGGCGGTCGATGGCGGCGATGGAGGCTTCGGCGGCGCTGCGCACCGCCACATCCGGCTCGGCCCAGGCATCGCCATTCTTCTGCAGCAGCGCCGCCAGCATGTTCTTCACCGCCGGGTCGGAGGATTCGCCCAGCGCTTCGGCCGCCTGCAGGCGCTTGGCCGGGTTGGCGGCGCCCAGGTTCACCTTGGCCATGGCGCGGGTCAGCACGCCGCGCACCGCGTCGTCCTTCTCGGCGGCAAGCGCGCGTTCGAACAGGGGCAGCAGGGTTTCGGAAGCGTTTTCGCTGAGGTTCTGGGCGGCGGCCAGGCGCTCGCCGCGCTCTCCATCCAGCAGCGACAGCGCCGCATGGGCGGCCGACAGCGCGCGGCGCACCCGGTTGTTCACGGTGATGAGATCCACATCGGCGGCGGCCACGTCGGCGGCTTCGCCGGTGGCGGCATCGCGCACCGCATCGCCGTCGACGATGAGGACACGCTCGCCGGCCACGCCGAGATTGCCCTCTTCCAGCGCGGCGAGCACACGGCGGGCGTCGTCACCACCAGCCACGCCCAGGGCTTCGATGGCGCTCACCCGGCTGGAGAAGTCGCCATGGAAACCGGCGAGCAGCGCGGGATCGAGCGCGGCGCGGGCCGGCCCGGCAAGGCAGGCGAGCGCGGCGCAGAAGAGAACGAGCCGCAGCAGCAGTCGATTCATTGCAGGCTCCATCGCAGCCTCCGCCACGGCGGGCGAAGCACTACGGGCAGATCGGGAAATCGGAAGGGAGAAAACAGGAAAGCCGGAAAAAAACGGGCCGGCGGGACTGCACCGGCACCGAAGGCACTTCAAGAAAGAGGAGAAACTCACGCCAGGGCGGGGGCGGCGCCCCGCCCGGCGGGTACTGCGGAATTACAGACCCTGCTTGCCTTCGTTACCGGCGATGAACGGGCTCCACGGCTGGGCGCGGATCGGTTCCTTGGTCTTCCACACCACGTCGAACTGGCCGTCGGCGCGCACTTCGCCGATGTACACCGGCTTGTGCAGGTGGTGGTTGGTCTTGTCCATGGTCAGGGTGAAGCCGGAGGGCGCCTTGAAGGTCTGGCCGCCGAGCGCGGCGATGACCTTGTCGGTGTCGGTGGACTTGGCCTTCTCGACCGCCTGCTTCCACATGTGGATGCCGACGTAGGTGGCTTCCATCGGGTCGTTGGTGACCACGGTGTCGGCATTGGGCACGCCGTTCTTCTTCGCCCAGTCCTTGTACTTCTTGATGAAGGCGTCGTTCTGCGGGTTCTTCACCGTCATGAAGTAATTCCACGCCGCCAGGTGGCCGACCAGCGGCTTGGTATCCACGCCGCGCAGCTCTTCCTCACCCACCGAGAACGCCACCACCGGCACGTCGGTCGCCTTCAGGCCGGCATTGCCCAGTTCCTTGTAGAAGGGCACGTTGGAGTCGCCGTTGATGGTGGAGACCACCGCCGTCTTCTTGCCCTCGGAGGCGAACTTCTTGATGTTGGCGATGATGGTCTGGTAGTCGGAATGGCCGAAGGGCGTGTAGTCCTCCATGATGTCCGCGTCGGCCACGCCCTTGCTCTTGAGGAAGGCACGCAGGATCTTGTTGGTGGTGCGCGGGTACACATAGTCGGTGCCCAGCAGCACGAAGCGCTTGGCGCCGCCGCCTTCGGCGCTCATCAGGTACTCGACCGCCGGAATCGCCTGCTGGTTGGGCGCGGCGCCGGTGTAGAACACGTTCTTCTCCAGTTCCTCGCCTTCGTACTGCACCGGGTAGAACAGCAGGCCGTTGAGTTCCTTGAACACCGGGTTCACCGACTTGCGGCTCACCGAGGTCCAGCAACCAAACACCGCCGCCACCTTGTCCTGGCTGATCAACTGGCGCGCCTTCTCGGCGAACAGCGGCCAGTTGGAGGCGGGGTCCACCACCACCGGCTCCAGCTTCTTGCCCATCACGCCGCCGCTGGCGTTGATTTCCTCGATGGTCATCAGGGCCACGTTCTTCAGCGCCGTTTCCGAGATCGCCATGGTGCCGGACAGGGAATGCAGGATGCCGACCTTGATGGTGTCGGCAGCGTGGGCGCCCAGCGGGGCACCGATCGCGGCGATGGAGGCGGACAGCGCGAGGGCCTTGATGAAGTTGCGACGGGTTTGCATGTGAAGTCCCCTAGAACGGCGTTTTTGGAGGTGGCGGATCGCATCTGCCACGTTGCAGTGCACGAATGCAGATTAGGCGTCGCCCCCCATACGCAGGAATACGCAAGATGGCGTACCCCGCCGCCGCCGTCCGTCTCCCGGGCCTTTTCCGCGCGGCTTGAGCACAGGCTAAAACCCGCGCCGGGCATGCGCTTCGCTGTCATGCCAGCGGCAAGCCGGCTGCGCCCCGGACAAGGCCCGGGTTGACACAAGAACCGCGGCGCCAGCCGACCGGCGGACTGCCCGAAAAGGGCGGGCAAATTGCGGCATCGCAGCGTAACTGACTGTTTGCGAAGAAAATCGAGGCATGCATACTGCGGCCCACGCATGCAGCACGCTCGCTTTCCGCGCCCCGGCGCACAGCCAGGAATGGAGATGCACATGACCCAGCCCGAGCCACCTTCCACCCACCAGGAAGAGCAGCGCTCCTTCCTCTTCCTCGCCTTCGTCATGGCGCCCGTACTGGCGGTGCTGCTGGTCGCCAGCTATGGCTTCGTGGTGTGGTTCTACCAGTTGCTGAGCGGCCACCTGCCGACGCACTAGAGAGCGCCCGCGGCACCCGCGCGCCTCCCCAAGCGCGCATTCATCCCAGCCACGCCCCACGGCGTGTCCGCCATCGGAAGCAACCCGAAGAGGTTCGCCATGGAAGAAGTCCAAGAGGAAATCCACATCGCCGGCATCCTGGTGCAAGTGCGCCCGGAGTACGCCGCCGCCGTCAGCCGCCAGGTTGCCGCCATGCCCAACGCCGAGGTTTGCGCCCAGGCCGAGAGCGGCAAGCTGGTCGTCGTCTGCGAGAGCGAGGGCGCCGACGCCATGCTCGCCCTGCTCGCCGCCATCCGCGAACTGCCCGGCGTGGCCAACGTCGCGCTGGTCTATCAGCACGCCGAAAGCCGCAGCGCCATGGAAGAGGAGATCTCAGATGAAGCTGACCCGACGCGAGTTCTTTAAGCAGTCCGCCGCCCTGAGCACCGCCACCGCCGCCGGCATTCCGGCCACGGTGGGAGCGGCCAACATCGTTACCGACGCGGCGCTGACCAAGCTGCAGTGGAACAAGGCGCCCTGTCGGTTCTGCGGCGTGGGCTGCGGCGTGAACGTGGCGGTGCGCGACGGCAAGGTGGTGGCCACCCATGGCGACATCAACGCCGAGGTGAATCGCGGCATCAACTGCGTCAAAGGCTATTTCCTGTCCAAGATCATGTACGGCGCCGACCGCCTCACCGAGCCGCTGCTGCGCATGAAGAACGGCAAGTACGACAAGAACGGCGAGCTGCAGCCGGTGAGCTGGGACCGCGCCTTCGACGTCATGGCCGAGCAGTTCAAGAAGGCCCTGCGCGACAAGGGCCCGACCAGCGTCGGCATGTTCGGCTCCGGCCAATGGACGATCTGGGAGGGCTACGCCGCCTCCAAGCTGCTGAAGGCCGGCTTCCGCTCCAACAACATCGACCCCAACGCCCGCCACTGCATGGCCTCGGCGGTGGCCGGCTTCATGCGCACCTTCGGCATGGACGAGCCGATGGGCTGCTACGACGACATCGAGAACGGCCAGGTCTTCGTGCTGTGGGGCGCCAACATGGCGGAGATGCACCCCATCCTGTGGAGCCGCATCACCGACCGCCGGCTGTCGTCGCCGCAGTCGCGGGTGGTGACGCTGTCGGTGTACGAGAACCGCAGCTACGACCTCGCCGACCTCACCCTCACCTTCCGCCCGCAGACCGACCTGGCGATCATGAACTACATCGCCAACCACATCATCCGCAGCGGCGCGGTGAATCGCGGCTTCGTCGAGCGCCATGCGCGCTTCATGATAGGCAACACCGACATCGGCTACGGCCTGCGGCCGGAGAACCCGCTGCAGAAGGCGCGCAACGTGGCCGACCCCGGCGGCGGCAAGCCGGCCACCTTCGAGGAATACGCCGCCTTCGTCTCCCGCTACGACCTGGACAGCGTGGCCGAACTCTCCCGCGTGCCCAAGCAGCGCCTGGAGCAGCTGGCGCAGCTGTACGCCGACCCGAAGACGCCGGTGATGTCGCTGTTCACCATGGGCTTCAACCAGCACACCCGCGGCACCTGGTGCAGCCACCTGCTCTACAACCTGCACCTGCTCACCGGCAAGATCGCCGCCCCCGGCAACGGCCCCTTCTCCCTCACCGGCCAGCCCTCCGCCTGCGGCACCGCGCGCGAGGTCGGCACCTTCTCCCACCGCCTGCCGGCGGACATGGTGGTCACCAACCCCAAGCACCGCGAAACCGCCGAAGGCATCTGGAAGCTGCCGCCGGGCACCATCCCGGACAAACCCGGCTACCACGCGGTGCAGCAGAACCGCATGCTCAAGGACGGCAAGCTCAACGCCTACTGGGTCATGTGCAACAACAACATGCAGGCCACGCCCAACATCGTCGAGGAAGCCTGGCCCGGCTACCGCAACCCGGACAACTTCATCGTCGTCTCCGACGCCTACCCCACGGTGACCACCGTGGCCGCCGACCTGGTGCTGCCCACCGCCATGTGGGTGGAGAAGGAAGGCGCCTACGGCAACGCCGAGCGCCGCACCCAGTTCTGGCACCAGCTGGTGTCCGCCCCCGGCCAGGCGCGCTCCGATCTCTGGCAGATCATGGAATTCTCCAAGCGCTTCCGCATGGAGGAAGTGTGGCCGGCGGAGCTGCTGGACAAAGCGCCCAACTATCGCGGCAAGACCTTGTACGACGTGCTCTTCCGCAACGGCGAGGTGGATAAATTCCCCGCCAGCCAGGTGGAGGCCGGCTACGCCAACGACGAGGCCAAGGCCTTCGGCTTCTACGTGCAGAAAGGCCTGTTCGAGGAATACGCCCGCTTCGGCCGCGGCCACGGCCACGACCTCGCCCCCTTCGACGCCTACCACCAGGCCCGCGGCCTGCGCTGGCCGGTGGTGGATGGCAAGGAAACCCGCTGGCGCTACCGCGAAGGCTACGACCCCTATGTGAAGGCCGGCGAGGATGTGAACTTCTACGGCATGCCCGACGGCAAGGCAGTGATCTACGCCGTGCCCTACGAGCCCGCCGCCGAGGAGCCGGACAAGGACTTCCCCTTCTGGCTGTGCACCGGCCGCGTGCTGGAACACTGGCACTCCGGCTCGATGACGCGGCGGGTGCCGGAGCTCTACCGCGCCTTCCCCGACGCCGTCTGCTTCATGCACCCGGACGACGCCCGCCGCCTCGGCCTGCGCCGCGGCGACGCCATCGAGGTCAGCTCCCGCCGTGGCGCCATGCGCACCCGGGTGGAAACCCGCGGCCGCAACAAACCGCCGCCCGGCCTCATCTTCGTGCCCTGGTTCGACGCCGGCCAGCTCATCAACAAGGTCACGCTGGACGCCACCTGCCCGATTTCGCTGCAGACCGACTTCAAGAAGTGCGCGGTCCAGATCCGCAAGGTCTAGGAGGGCCCACGCCATGCGCATCCTGATATCCATCGGGCTGGCGGCCCTCTGTGCCACCGCCGCCCTCGCCCAGCACATCGACAACGCCCGCGGCCCGGTGCCGGTCATGGAGGAACACACCCCGCCACCGCTGCAGAACCCGGACAACAGCGACGTGCGCCGCCAGCGCGCCTACGCCATGCAGCCGCCCATCATCCCGCACAAGATCGAGGGCTATCAGACCGACCGCAACGCCAACCGCTGCATGATGTGCCACGCCCGCACCCGCACCGAGCAGAGCCAGGCGCCGATGATCAGCGTCTCCCACTTCACCGACCGCGACGGCAACTTCCTCGCCGAACTGTCGCCGCGCCGCTACTTCTGCCTGCAATGCCACGTACCGCAGGTGCCGGCGAAACCGCTGGTGGAGAACCGCTACATCGACGTCGAGACCATGCTGCGTCGCGGCGGCTCCGCCTCCACCCTGCCCGGCAAGGAATAGGAGGCGCGGCCCATGATCCGACTGCTGAAACGCTACTGGCTGGTCATCCGCCGGCCCAGCGTGCACTACAGCCTGGGCTTCCTCACCGTCGGCGGCTTCATCGGCGGCGTGCTGTTCTGGGGCGGCTTCAATACCGCCCTGGAAGCCACCAACACCGAAGCCTTCTGCATCGGCTGCCACGAGATGCACGACAACGTGTACCGCGAACTGCAGCCCACCATCCACTTCAGCAACCGCAGCGGCGTGCGCGCCACCTGCCCCGACTGCCACGTGCCGCACCGGTGGACGGCCAAGATCGCGCGCAAGATGCAGGCCTCCAAGGAAGTCTGGGGCAAGATCTTCGGCACGGTGGATACGCAGGAGAAGTTCGAGAACATGCGCCTGGCGCTGGCGATGAACGAATGGCGCCGGCTCAAGGCCAACAACTCGCTGGAATGCCGCAACTGCCACGACTTCCAGTCCATGGACTTCACCCGCCAGAGCCCACGCGCCCAGACCGCCCACTCCACCTCGCTCGCCAGCGGCGAACGCACCTGCATCGACTGCCACATCGGCATCGCCCACCGCCTCCCCGACCTCGCCGACGCCCATCGCCTGGCCGAGAAACACGGCGGCCCGCACGTACTGCCGGCACTGGTGGGTGGCACGCCGATGGAGGAGCCGCAGCGGCAGGAGTGAGCTGACTTTCCCGCCGCAGCTACTTGCACGTTTCACACCGGAGGGGCCCCTTGGCCTGCTCCCCTCTCCCCTCGCGGGAGAGGGGCCCGGGGGAGAGG
>NZ_WUEI01000148.1 GCF_012911025.1 Azoarcus sp. TTM-91
CGCCCCGGCCCTGCGGCCTGCCGGCCCCAGGGCGCTCCGGCGGGCGAAACGATGCTTCGCTTTTTCCGCCTACGCCCCGCGAGGGGAGAGGGGGCAAGGCAAGCCCGCGGCGGGTAAAGCGGTGGGGGTAGCGATAATCGCCCAAACTCCCAAACTCCCAAACTCCCAACCATCTGCCGACCAGCCGACCAGCCGACCAGCCGACCAGCCCAATAGTCACCCCGCAGCGCGCTCAGCCCCTTTTTTCTGAGACGAACTGGCGCTATTCCGCCTCTCACCCACCGTCTCCTCCAGCGCCTGCCGCAACCGCCTCACCGCTTCATCCATCTGCCCTTCCGGCGTTCCCCCGTAGCCCAGCAGCAGGCCGCGACAGTCCAGCGGGGCCTGCACATAGCGGCTGAGCGCCTGCACGCCCAGGCCGAGTTCGCGGGCGCGATGGGCGAGGGCGAGATCGTCGGTGCTTTCCGGCAGGCGCAGCACCAGGTGCAGGCCGGCCTGGCCGCCGTCCAGCGGCAGGTCGCCGAAGGTGCTGCCCAAGTGGTGGCCGAGGGCTTCGCGCAGCGCGGCCTGGCGGCGCTCGCCGCGGCGGCGGCTGCGGCGCAGGTGGGCGCTGTAGTGGCCGCGGCGGAGGAAGTCCGCCAGGGCAGCCTGTTCCATCGCCTGCCCTGGGCGGGTGGTCTGGCTGGCGGCGCGGGTGAAGGCTTCCGCCAGCGCGGGCGGCACCACCAGGTAGCCGATGCGCAGGCCGGGGTAGAGCGTCTTGCTGAAGGTGCCGGCGTGGATCGCCGGCGCGCCGGGGCGCAGGCCGAACAGCGCCGGCAGGGCGGGGCCGCCGCGGCGGAATTCGCTGTCGTAGTCGTCCTCGATGATCCAGCCGCCGGCCGCCTGCACGCCGTCCAGCAGCGCCAGCCGGCGGCGCAGCGACAGTTCCTGGCCGCTGGGGTATTGGTGGGTGGGGGTGACCAGCACCAGGCGCGGCGGGTGGCGGCGGAAATCGGCTGCGTCGAAGGCCATGCCCTCGGCGTCCACCGCCATCGGCCGCAGGCGCAGGCCGGCGAGGCTGAGGGCGGTGGCGGCGGGCGGATAGCCGGGGTTCTCCACCCAGGCGCAGTCGCCGGCATCCGCCAGCAGGCGGGCGCACAGCTCCAGCGCGGCATGCACGCCGGCGGTGACGATGACCTGCTCCGGCGCCACCGCGAAGCCGCGCAGGCCGGCGAGGTGGTCGGCCAGCGCTTCGCGCAGCGCCGGTTCGCCGCCGCCGGCGCTGTAGCCGAGCTGGCGCGGGGTGGCCTGGCGCCAGGCCCGCTCCAGGCAGGCGCGCCAGGCGCGGAAGGGGAAGTCGGCCAGATCCTGCATGCCGGGCGCCAGTGGCCAGGTGGCGGTGGTGCTGCGTTCGTCCTGGTCCGGCCGCAGCACCGCCTGGGCGCGTTGCGACAGCCGGGGTGCCTGTTCGGTGCGCGCGGCGGCGGCCGGCGCTGGCAACGCGGCGACCCGGCTGCCGTGGCGATCCGCCTGCAGACAGCCTTCCGCCGCCAGTTGTTCGTAGGCGTGCAGCACGGTGTTGCGGGCGATGCCGAGTTCGGCCGCCAGCGCGCGGCTGGCCGGCAGGCGGCTGCCGGCGCCGAGCCGTCCCTCGGCGATGGCGGCGCGCAGGCGGCGGTAGAGCAGGTGCTGGCGCGGCACGCCGGCGGGCAGCGGCGGCGCCAGCAGCCAGGTGAAATCCATGGTGGCTCCATCCGGAGGCGAGCTGGTGGTGCTAGGGATGGTGCCACGGCGCGGGCAGCATGGGGCCTTCCCCCCGACTGGAGCCTGCGATGTCATTGCCTTCCGAACCTTTTTCCGCCGCCCCGTCCGCCCGCAGCCGGGTACGCCGGCGGTCGGAGCGCGCCCACTACGATGCCGCTACCGTCGCTGCCATCCTGGACAGCGCGCTGGTCTGCCACATCGCCTTCCAGTGGGAAGGCTCGGTGCATGCACTGGGCACCGCCCACTGGCGCGAGGGCGAGCATCTCTACATCCACGGCGCGCGCGCCTCGCGCATGCTGAAGGCGCTTGCCGCCGGCCAGTCCTGTGTCACCGTCACCCAGGTGGATGGCCTGGTGTTCGGCCGCACGCCGCTGCATCACTCGATGAACTACCGCTCGGTGGTGGCCTACGGCCAGTTCGAGCCGGTGGAGGACGAGGCGGAGAAGGCGGCGCGGCTGCAGGCCTTCATCGAGCGCCTGGCGCCGGGCCGCTGGGCGGCGCTGCGGCCGATGAACGACAAGGAGTTGGCCGCCACCGCGGTGCTGCGCCTGCCGCTGGACGAAGCTTCGGCCAAGATCCGCGACCATGGCGTGGTCGACGAGGACTCCGACCTGGGCTGGCCGGTGTGGGCCGGCGTGGTTCCGCTGGCTTTGCGGCGGGGGGCGCCCGTCGCGGACGGGCAGAGCAAGGTGGGGCAAGCGCCGGCCGGTCTGGGCGCAATCGTGCCGCCGGCGTGACGCATGCGGGTTCGCTGCGCTGCGGCATTCGCTTACACTCGCCCGGCATGAAAAGAACGGGACAGAGCACGTGACGCAGCCGCATGAGGACGTAGCCCGCTACCGGGCCAATCTGCAGGACGAGATCGACAGCGCCGCCCTTTACCGGGCGATGGCGGAGGAAGAGCGTTCCCCGGAGATCGCAGAGCTGTACCTGCGCCTGGCCCAGGTGGAGGAAAGCCACGCCGCCTTCTGGCGCCGGCGCATCGGCAAGCTGGTCGGCGTGGAACCGGCGCCCAGGCCGAGCTGGCGGGCGCGGGTGATGATCTGGGCCACCCAGCGCCTGGGCGTGAACGCGGTGCTACCGACGGTGATGAACCAGGAGGCCACCAACCGCACCATGTACGACAGCCAGCGCGAGGCCCAGGGCACCGCGCTGCCGGCGCAGGAGCGCTCCCACGCCCGTCTGCTGGCGCACCTGGCCAGCCGCTCCCGCCACGGCTGGAACGGCGCCCGCTACGCCCAGCTCGAAGGCCGCCACGGCGCCGGTGGCGGCAACACCCTGCGGGCGGTGGTGCTGGGCGTGAACGATGGGCTGGTGTCCACGCTGAGCCTGGTGATGGGCGTGGCCGGCGCCGCCTTTTCCTCCTCCACCGTGCTGATGACCGCCGCCGCCGGCGCGCTGGCCGGAGCCTGCTCGATGGCGATGGGCGAGTGGATCTCGGTGCAGAGTTCGCGCGAGCTGTACCAGCGCCAGATCGAGGCCGAGCGCGACGAACTGGAGCATGTGCCGGCGGAGGAGAAGGAGGAGCTGGTGCTGATCTACCAGGCCAAGGGCTTCTCGCCGGAAGAGGCGCGCACCATCGCCTCGCGGGTGATCAGCGACAAGGATTCGGCGCTGGACACGCTGGTGCGGGAAGAACTGGGCATCAACCCGGATGACCTCGGCGGCTCCGCCTGGGCGGCGGCCGGCTCATCCTTTCTTGTCTTCCTCCTCGGCGCCCTGGTGCCGGCGGCGCCACTGCTGTTGCTGGAGGGTGAGCAGGCCATCGTGGCCAGCGCCGCCGCCAGCGGCGTCGGGCTGTTCGCCATTGGCGCGGCCATCACCGTATTCACCGGCGGCGGGGCGTTCCGCAGCGGCTTGCGCCAACTGGCGATAGGCGCGGCGGCCGCGGCGGTCACCTATGGCGCGGGAATGCTGTTCGGGGTGGCGATCCACTGAGGCGTGGATGTGGCCGCCGGGGTTCCCTCTGCGCATCGGCAAGGGGACATGAAAGGGGCCGCTGCGCTCAAATCCAGCGCCGCGGCTCCTTTTCCCCTCAGGCGCGGAAGCGCTCCACCAGGTCGTGCATGTCGGCTGACACCCGTTTCATCTCCACCGCGGCGGCCCGCGCCTCGCTCATTGCGGCGGTGTTCTCCTCGCTCATGGTGGCGATGCTCTCGACCTGGCGTGCCAGCTGTTCGCTGGCACTGCTCTGCTCCTGCAGCGCCACCGCGATGTCGCCGGACACCTCCACCACCCGTTGCGAGCTTGCCCGGATGGCGGTGACGGCGTCGCCGGCGAGATCGGCCTCGGTGCTGGCCTTGCCTACCTCCTCCACCATGCGGTGCATGTCGTCCACCGCATCGCGCGTCTGTAGCTGGATGGCCTGGATCTTGGTGCTGATTTCGCCGGTCGCCTGGGCCGTACGTTCGGCCAGCTTGCGGACTTCATCTGCCACCACCGCGAAGCCGCGCCCCTGTTCGCCGGCGCGGGCGGCCTCGATGGCGGCATTCAGCGCCAGCAGGTTGGTCTGATCGGCAATCTCCTTGATCACCCCGGCAATGTGGCCGATCTGCTCGGTATGCCGGCCCAGCTCCTCCACCCGTTCCGAAGTCGCGCGTACCTGGCCGGCCATGGACAGCATGCCGCCCACTGTGCGTGAGATGACCGCGCCGCCGTTCTCCGCCTGCGCCTGGGAGCCATGCGCCAGCTCCCGGGCGGTGGTGGAGGATTCGGTGACGTGGGTGATGCTCACCGCCAGCTCCTCCACCGAAGCCGCCATCGACGAGGTGTATTCGTTCTGCTGGGCAACCGAGGTGTTGAGCTGGGTGAAGGAGTGGGAAAGGCCGTCGGAAACATGCGAGACATGGTCGCCGGCGGCCTTCATGCGCTGCACCACCGCCTGGAATTCCTCCAGCAACTCGTTGACGCTGGCGGCGAGCTGGCTCATTTCGTCCTGCCCGGTGAGGGGGATGCGGCCGGTGAGGTCCAGCGTGCGCTTGATGGCGGCGGTGGTGTCCTGCACCACCGCGATCTGGCGGCCGATCTGGCGCCGCGCCAGGCTCACCAGCACGGCAACCACCAGCAGGCACAGCCCGCCGAAGGCCACCAGCACCCGCCAGGCGGTGGCGTAGGCCGCCTGAGCGTCGGCGATCTGGGTCTGCACCCGCGCGGTCTCCAGCTGCTCCAGCTGCGAGACGAGCTTGTTCATGGCCTCGGTGCTGGCGCGGTCGCGGCCGCGCAGCTGGCGGTCCAGCCGCTTGCCGGCTTCGCCGTCGGCCGGGTCGAAACCTTCCAGCGCGCTGCGGTAGGCCTCGCCCAGCTCGCGGTGGGCGGCCAGCAGCGTGTCCAGGTCCGCCACCAGGGCGCGGTAGGCGGGAGCCGCATGGCTGGCGAAGGCGCCGCGGGCGGTGTTCAGGCCGGTCTGCACCCGGATTTCCTCATCGGCGAAGGACTGGCGGTAGCGGTCGAAATCCTCGCGGGCATTGCCGCGCAGCAGGATGTTCTTCCACTCCTGCACCTGGGTCTTGAAAGCCAGGCTGGCCTGCTGGATGCGGATCAGCTCTTCCTGGCCGTGCCGGCTGTCCTCCAGGCTGCGCTCCAGGGTGTCGTTGAGGCGCGCCAGCTGGATCACCCCGAAGGCGGTGGCGAACAGGATGCCGCCGACGGCGAGCAGGCCGAGCAGCAGCAGGCGGGTGCGTATGGTGAGGGAGCTCATGGGATTGTCCTGTCGGGTTTGAGGCGGCGGCACAGTCTTTTTATAGGCCGGGCGGAGGGTTCCGCTGCGAATGCGGGGCATGCGGGTGAACAGGGGGCGACGCTCGGCGCAATCGTTGCCATTCGTTGCAAGGGGCGCGGAGGGCTGGTGCGCGGGTGCGCTGCAGCAGAAGTCTGCTCGCGTGGCAGGGGTGGGAGATAAGGAAAAATTCCGCAACGTTCTCGCCGTCGGCGGGCCGAAGTGCCCGGACTAGGCTGCGCTGTTGCCGTTGACTAAGCATCGGCCCGAAACCCCGAGGAGCGCCCGTGAACCGCGTCGAACCCCTGGACTACGGCAGGTTTCTTGCCGCCATCACCGTGCTGGCCTACCACTACCTGGTCAACGGCATCTACAACGGCAAGATCGACTCGCTGGCGCCCGAGCCGGCCTTGGTCGGGTTCGCCAAGTACGGCTATCTCGGCGTCGAGTTCTTCTTCATGATCAGCGGCTACGTGATCTTCTTCTCCGCCCGCGGCAAGCGGGCGAGCGAGTTCGTGGTGTCGCGCGCGCTGCGGCTGTATCCGGCCTTCTGGGTGGCGATGCTGTGCACCGCGGCGGTGGCGGTGTTCCTCGGCGATGGCCGCATGGATGTCACGCCGGCCCAGGTGCTGGTGAATCTCACCATGTTCTCCCGCGCGCTGGGCGTGCCCTTCGTCGACGGGGTGTACTGGACGCTGCAGTTCGAGCTCGCCTTCTACCTGGCGGTGCTGGCGCTGCTGCTGGCCGGCCTGCAGGACAGGCTGGAGCCCATCTTCCTGCTGTGGCCCTTCGCCATGGCGGTGGCGCTGGCGCTGGGCCTGAGCGAACTGCCCTACCTCGGCGGCCACTTCCCCTTCTTCGCCGCCGGCGCGGTGCTGGCGATCCAGAAGACGCGGCCCACGCGCTACTCGCTCGCCGCCCTGCTGCTGTGCTGCGCGCTGTGCGTGCTGTTCGCGGTGCGCAACCTGCCCGCCGGGCTGGTGGCGGACGGAGTGAGCTATTTCCGCCCGCTCATCGCCGCCATTGTCTGCGCCCAGTTCGCCTTCTTCCTCTTCCTCAACTCCCGCCTCGGCAGCCGCCTGCGCCTGCCAGGCTCGCGTCTGGCCGGCGGGCTCACCTACCCGCTCTACCTGGTGCATGCCCACATCGGCTACATGCTGCTGTCGCGCTTCGCCACCGAGGACAACAAGGCGCTGGTGTATCCGGCGGTAGTGGCGCTGGTGCTGGCGCTGGCCTGCGCCATCCACTTCGGCATCGAACGCCGCGGCGCCGCCTTCTGGCGCGGGGCGATCGACGCCAGCCTGGGGCGCGCCACCCGCTGGCTGGAGCGCCGGCTGGCCGGCGTGCCCGGGCTGGTGGCGCGGTTGCGCAGGGCGGCCTGAGTACATCGGGCAGCACTTGACGGCGCCACCTATACTCCGGCTGGAACTGGCTGTATCCGGCCGTAATGCGCTCCGGCCGGCCCGGCGATGAGCGAGTTCCACTAATGGGTCTGTAACGTTCTCGCGGGCGCTGCGCCCGTGCCCCCTGCCGCTGCGGCGGCCCACTACGGAGGTCATCTCATGAGCACTCGTCCCCTCAAGGTCGTTACCCTGGTCGGCAGCCTGCGCAAGGGTTCCTACAACCGCATGGTTGCGCAGTCGCTGGCGGAGCTGGCGCCGGCCGGCTTGAGCGTGGAGTTGCTGGCGTCGGTGGGCGACATCCCTCACTACGACGCCGATCTGCAGGCCGAGGGTTTTCCCGGCGCGGTGGTGGCGATGGGCGATGCGATACGGGCGGCGGACGGGGTGATCATCGTGACGCCGGAGTACAACTACTCGGTGCCCGGCGTGCTGAAGAACGCCATCGACTGGCTGTCGCGGCTGGACAAGCAGCCCTTCGCCGGCAAGCCGGTGGCGATCCAGAGCGCGTCGATGGGCGTGTTCGGCGGTGCGCGGGCGCAGTATCACCTGCGCCAGATCCTGGTGTTCCTCGACGCCATCGTGCTCAACCGGCCGGAGGTGATGGTGGGCGCGGCGCAGACCAAGGTGAATGAGGACACCGGCACGCTGGGCGACGCCGGCACTCGTGATTTCATTGCTGGCCAGCTGAAGGCTTTCGAGGCTTTCATCCGCAAGCACGGTGCCGCCTGAGGGCGCGCGCCTGTCCGCCTGCCGCGGCTGCACCGGCCGGAGGGCCTGGGGGAACGAAGGGTGACGGGCGGTAGCCGCGCCGGCAGCCTGGGCTCCGGAGCCGGGGATGGCGGCAGCCGCCGCCATGCTGGCTAGAATGGCGCCCACGGGCGTTTTCCGGGAGGCGTGGCGCGCTGATGAGTCGCTGGTACGAATGGCTGAACATGCTGGTGGGCCTGCTGGTCATCGTCAATCCGCTGCTGGCGGTGTCGGCCTTCTCCACGCTGAGCGGCGACGACGATCCGGCCCGCCGCCGCAACACCGGCCGCCATGCGGCGATCACGGTGGCGGTGGTGCTGACGGTGTCGGCGCTGGCCGGCGAGGCGGTGCTGGGCTTCTTCGGCATCCGCCTGCCGGAGTTCCAGGTCGGCGGCGGCATCCTGATCCTGCTGATGGCGCTGTCCATGCTCAACGCCCGCCCCGGCCCCGCCCGCCATACCGCGGAGGAGGCGGACGAGGCGCAGGAGAAGGCGCAGATCGGCGTGGTGCCGCTGGGCATTCCGCTGCTGGCCGGGCCGGGCGCCATCAGTACCGCCATCATCTATGCGCATCAGGCGCGCGGCTGGGTGGATGTGGCGGTGCTGCTGATCGCGGTCTGGCTGGTGGCCGCGCTGGTGTGGCTGTCCATGCGGCTGGGCGACGAGCTGGTGCGGAGGATGGGCGTGCTCGGCCTCAACATCGCCACCCGCATCATGGGTTTGCTGCTGGCGGCGATCGCGGTGGGGTTCGTCACCCAGGGCTTGCGCACCTTGCTGCCCGGGCTGGCTTGAGTCTGCCTGTCCGGGTGTGATGATCGGCCGGGCAGCGGCGCGCGGGCCTGCGGATTGCACGCCGCGCTGGCGCGTCGCGCAAGCGGTGGCGGAGCCGCCGCCGGTTTTTTCATCGAGCGGGCGGCGGGCGCGCCGCCGGATCATGGGAGAGAACGATGACGGGAACACCTTGGATGAAGGCCGCGCTGGCGGCCGCCGGCATGCTGGCCCTGGCGCCGGCGGCGCAGGCGCAGGAAGGCCAGGCGATCAAGCTGGTATGCGGCGGCATCGGGGTGGATGAGTCGGCGAAGATGCGTGCGGAGATCAGCTCGCATTCGCTGACCATCCTCTATTCCACCCCGGATGGCAGTTACCTCACCGGCGTGCATACCCGGGTGGACGATCCACTCAAGGATCGCAGCGCCGAGTCCGAATGCGGTCCGGTGGGGCAGGTGGATGTGAGTGAGCCGGGGCGTTACCGGGTTACCGCGACCTTCGCCGGGCAGACCCGCAGCCAGTGGTTCGATCTCAAGCCGGGCGGCGGCGCACGCACGGTGATGAGCTGGCGGGAGTAAGCCGCGACCGGGGTGCCGCTTGCCGCCTTGCTGCGGTGGCGCTGCCCGAGGTGGATCCATGGGCTGGCGCGTGGTACGTGACCACGCCGGTTGAACCCGTGCCGCGGCTTGCCCCTGGGCCGCTTCCGCGCAGAGGCTCAGGAGCGGGGCGTCGTCCGCCATCGCGTGATCGTGTGATGGCCGCGCGGGGGGCTACCGTGGCGGGGGATAGAGGGATGGGCTGAGCCCTGCCGTCCGCTTGTGCGCCCGGCGCTGTCGCCCGAACCGCGCGGCGCATGCTGCTGGCGGCCCGGCGTTGAGGGGTTCGGTTCCGCGCAGCCATCCCGATCCCGCCCCGTTCCATGCCGTTCAACCCGCCGGCACGATGATGGCGACCCGCCTGTTCTGCGCCCGGCCTTCCGGGCTGGCGTTGTCCGCTACCGGGTGGGCGCTGCCCAGGCCGCGCCGCTCGATGTTGCCGTAAGGGATGCCGTAGTCGGCGATGGCCCGCGCCACCGCGTCGGCACGCCGCTGCGACAGGGCCTGGTTGTGGCGCTCGCTGCCGGTGTTGTCGGCATGGCCTTCCACCCGCAGGCTGTCGATGTCCACCCCGCGCAGGGTTTCTGTGATCTGGCGCAGGGCGTTATGGGCGCGTTCGCTCAATTGGTCGTCGTTGGAATCGAACAGGATGGGGCCGGCCAGGTTCAGGCCCCAGCCCTCGTCGGTAAGGGTGAAGCCGGCGCGTACCAATGCGGCGATCTGGCGCTGGTCCAGCCCGCCTGTGGGGGCGGGTGGCGTTTGACAGCCGAGCAGCAGGGCGGTGGCGGCGATG
>NZ_WUEI01000149.1 GCF_012911025.1 Azoarcus sp. TTM-91
GACATCGCCCGCGCCCTGGTCTACCTGCAGATCTACGCCGAAGATGCCCGCCCGCGCGCCGAATCCGTGGTTGCCACGCTGCAGGCCGCCGGCCTGCTGGGCACCCAGCTGCCTGGCATAGAAAACGTCACCCGCAGCGCCCAGGCCCGCGGGCGCAAACCGCCGGTGCGCTTCGAGCGCCCCACCGTCATCTACTACCAGCCGGAGGATCGCGGGCTGGCGGAATGGATCGTGCGCAAAGGCCTGCCTGGCCAGGTAGACCTGCGCGACCTGTCCCAGTCCTACCGCAACATCCGCCCGGGCATGGTCGAAATCTGGCTGCCCTGAGCCTGTCCGCCGCCCCTCCCCTTGCGGCACGCCCCGCGGCCGGCAGATCGGGGGACAGGCGGCGGCGACATGCCGGTTCGAACGCGCCGCCCTGCTCTCCCTGCATTCCCCGCCCTTGCCCGGCAGATATCGCCGCCGCATAATCCGCCCCCTTTTCCCGCCCGCGCCAACGCCGGCCGGGCTTCCTTACTATCGGGCATGGGCATGAAGCGTTCGCAGCGGGTTCGTCTGGTCATCCTCGGCACCCTGGGTGCCACCGCAGTGGCGGGCTGCAGCCCGGAGTACCCGCTGCAGCAAGCGCGCTACGCCAGCCTGGAAGACTGCCGCCGCGACTGGGGGTACGACTACCGCAACTGCCAGAACGGCGATGGCAGCTCGGGTGGGGGCGGCCGCTACGTCTACTACGGCCCCCGCTACTACTGGGACCGCGAACGCGGCTACCCCGTCGCGGTGGATGCCGACGGCAGCCGGCGCGCGGTGCCCTACGCCAACGTGGCCAACGGCACGCCGCGCAACGCCGTCGGCATGAAGTCCGCCGGCATCGTGCGCGGCGGCTTCGGCGGCAGCGCCCACGCCTCGTCGGGAGGCTGACATGCGGCGGATAGACATCGAGCCCCGCAGCGATTACCGCCAGCGGCTGGAGCAGATCGGTTTCTCCTTCCACAGCTGGGACGACTACTGGCACGAAGACGCCTGCTATGCCTTCAGCGCCGCCCAGATCGACACCCTGGAAGCCGCCACCGAGGAGCTGCACGCCATGTGCCTGGACGCGGCGCGCTTCGTCATCGAGCACGACCGCTTCGACCAGCTCGGCATCCCCGCCACCTTCCACCAGGCCATCGCCGACGCCTTCGCCGGTGGCGAGCCCTCGCTCTACGGCCGCTTCGACCTCGCCTACGACGGCAACAGCCCGCCCCGGCTACTGGAGTACAACGCCGACACCCCCACCTCGCTGCTGGAAACCGCGGTGGCGCAGTGGTACTGGCTGGAGGAATACCGCGAGGCAGCCGGCCGCGAGCTGGACCAGTTCAACTCGGTGCACGAAAAACTGGTGGCGCGCTGGCGGGAAATCGCCGGCCAGGGCATCGCCCAGGTGGATTTCGCCTCGGTGGCCGACAACGAGGAAGACTGGGTGTGCACCCACTACCTGATGGACACCGCCGCCCAGGCCGGGCTGGGCACCAGCCACATGTACATGGAAGAAATCGGCTGGGATCCGCTGCTGCGCGCCTTCGTGGACCTCGCCGGCCGGCCGCTGCAGACGCTGTTCAAGCTCTACCCTTGGGAATGGCTGATGCGCGAGCCTTTCGGCGAGCACATCCCTGGCTGCGGCACCCGCTTCGTGGAGCCGATGTGGAAGGCCTTGCTCTCCTGCAAGGGCCTGCTGCCCATCCTGTGGGAGCGCAACCCCGGCCACCCAAATCTGCTGGAAGCCCACTTCACCCCCGGCCGCCTCGCCTCCTACGCGCGCAAGCCGCTGTTCTCCCGCGAGGGCGCCAACATCGAACTGTACGAGAACGGCGAACTGCGCCACAGCGATGGCGGCCCCTACGGCGCCGAGGGCCACATCTACCAGGCGCTGCACCCCCTCGCCCGCTTCGGCCCCGGCTACCCGGTGATCGGCGCCTGGGTGGTGGGCGACGAGGCCGCCGGCATGTGCATACGCGAGGACGATACGCCCATCACCACCAACCTCGCCCGCTTCGTTCCCCACTACTTCGACTGAGAACGCCATGGACGCCCTCCTCGCCTTCCTGAGCTACTTCGGCACCGCCGCCGCGCTGCTCGCCGCCTTCACCGCCATCTACACCCGGGTGACGCCCTACAACGAGTTCGCGCTCATCCGCGACAACAACACCGCCGCCGCCATCACCCTTGCCGGCGCCCTGCTCGGCTTCACCTTCCCGCTGATGGCGGCCATCTACTTCACCCACGACCTGCTGGAGATGGTGAAGTGGGGCGTCATCACCGGCGTGGTGCAGTTGCTGGTGTTCGGCCTGCTGCGCCGCTTCGCCGAGCGCATCGAGCAACGCTGCAATGCCTCCGCCATCCTGATGGCCGGAGTGGCGATCGCCGTCGGCCTCCTCAATGGCATCTGCATCAGCGAATAGGAAAACGCCGGGAAACCGGTACCGGCGGCAGCCTTCGCCCCGCCGGAAGCGACAGGCGGGCGGGGCCTGCGGCCCGCCTCACGCCGAGCGCCGGCGCAGATGACGCCGCGTCGATTCAGGCGCACCATAGCCGTCATACGGTTCGATTATTACGAAAGGGAAACCGTATCCTCACCTGCACGACGGCGGTGCCATGCCCAACATACAAGACGCAGCAGTAATCCTGGCTCACACGCTGGAACAGACGGTGGATGCGGTGGCGATGGTGGGAGCGGACCGCAAAGTCCTGCTCTTCAACGCCGCCGCCGAACGTCTGTGGGGCCGGGAACGTAGCGAAGTCATAGGCCGCGGCCTGGATGCGCTGCTGGCCGACGGCTTGGTCACGCCCGCTTGCGAAGCGGTGGAACTGCCGGCGGGAGAGGGCCTGGACGCACTGGTCGGCAAGCCGCTGGAAGTGCCGATACACCGGCCGGACGGCAGCACCGCCTGGGGTGCGCTGTCCCTCTCCCGGGTGGAGCTGCCCGAGCGCACCCTCTATACCGCTTTCGTCAAAGACATCACCGAGCAGCGCCGCCTCAACGAAACCCTGCGCCTGCTCTCCCTGGGGCTCAACGAAACCGACAGCGCGGTCGTCATCACCGACGCCGCCCATCGCATCGTCCATGTGAACAGCGGCTTCACCCGCATGTTCGGCTGGCAGGTGCAGGAGGTCATCGGCCGCCAGCCGCGCGACCTGCTGTTCTCCTCCGCCCACTGCCCCCGCACCCACTTCGGCGACGTCCACGCCCAGCTCGCCGCCGGCCACAGCTACCGCTCCGATGAGCTGGTGTGCGACAACCAGGACCGCCCGCTGTGGTGCTCCATGGTGCTCAACCCCATCGTCGATGCCAGCGGCCGGCTCAGCAACACCGTCGGCATCTACACCGACATCACCCACACCAAGATGCACGAGGTGCTGCAGCACAAGGTGCTGGCCGCGCTGGTCCGGGAAGAACCCCTGGCGGAGGTGATGACGCTGATCTGCCGCGAGGTGGAGCGCATCGCGCCGGAAGTGATCGCCACCATCATCAGGGTGGACGACGAAGGCAAGCTCCGCCCGCTGGCCGCGCCGCGCATGCCGGAGGCGTACTCGCGCGCACTGGACGGCGTGCCCATCGGCCCCGCCGTCGGCTCCTGCGGCACGGCGGCCTTCCGCGGCGAACCGGTGCTGGCGGACATCGCCACCGACCCGCTGTGGGCGCCCTACAAGCAGCTGGCGCTGCCGCTGGGCCTGGTGAGCTGCTGGTCCAGCCCGATCAAGCGCAGCGACGGCCGGGTGGTGGGCACCTTCGCCTTCTACTACCGCGACCAGCGCGGCCCGACACCGCTGCACGAGCGGCTGGTGGAGGTGAGCGTGCATCTGTGCGCCATCGCGCTGGAGCGCGAAGAGGCCCGCGCCCGCATCCGCCAGCTCGCCTTCTACGACGGCCTCACCGGCCTGCCCAACCGCAGCCTGCTGCAGGTGCAGGCCGAACAGGCCATCACCCGCGCCAACCGGGAACAGGAAAGCCTGGCGGTGCTGTTCATCGACCTCGACCGCTTCAAGCAGGTGAACGACTCCCTCGGCCACCCGGCCGGCGACGATCTGCTGCGCACCGTCACCGCCCGCCTGCGGGCCACCGTGCGGGATTCGGACATCGTCGGCCGCCTGTCGGGCGACGAGTTCGTCGTCGTTCTCACCCAGTGCGACGCCAGCCGCGCCACCGACATCACCGAGCATCTGCAGCGGGCCATCGCCGCCCCCTGTCACCTCGGCGACATCACCCTCAAGCCCTCGGCCAGCATAGGCATCAGCCTGTTCCCGCAGAACGGGCGCGACATGGACACCCTGCTGCACCGCGCCGACATGGCCATGTACCAGGCCAAGACCAGCGGCCGCGGCCGCTTCAGCTTCTTCAGCAACGAGATGAACCTGCTGGCGCAAGAGCGCCTGGCGCTGGAGGCCGCGCTGCGCGAAGCGCTGCGCAAGGAGCAGCTGCACCTGCACTACCAGCCGCAGATCGACCTCAAGGACGGGCATCTATACGGCGTCGAGGCGCTGGCGCGGTGGACGCACCCGGAGATCGGCAACATCCCGCCGATACGCTTCATCCCCCTGGCCGAGGAGTGCGGCCTGATCGGCGAACTGAGCGACTGGGCGCTGCGCGAGGCCTGCCGCCAGCTGGCCGACTGGCGCAAGCGCGGGCTGACGGTGCCGGCGGTGTCGGTCAACCTCTCCGCCACCAACTTCCACAACCTGGAACTGCCGCAGCTCATCGCCGAAACGCTGGCGGCCAACGCCCTCAAGCCGGCCGATCTCACCGTCGAGATCACCGAGAGCCTGCTGATGGACACCAACCCCAGCACAATGAAAACCTTGGGCGACATTCACGACCAGGGCGTGCGGCTGGCGATGGACGACTTCGGCACCGGCTACTCCAGCCTGGGTTACCTGCGCCGCCTGCCGGTGAGCGAGCTGAAGCTGGACAAGAGCTTCGTGCGCGACCTGGCGCGGGACGAAGCCACCCGCGCGCTGACCAGCGCGGTGATCCGCATCGGCGACAGCCTGCACCTCACCGTGGTGGCCGAAGGCGTGGAGGACAGCACCCAGCAGGAATTGCTGAAGGCGCAGGGCTACCACGTCGCCCAGGGCTACCTGTTCTCGCCGCCCCTGCCGGCCGCCGACCTGGAGCGCTGGCTGCGGGAGCATGCGCTGTAAGGTGGCTGGCGGATGCGCCACCCGGATGAACAGCGGCCGCGCCTGGTACCACGCGGTCCCCGCCAGCCTTCTTCGCGGCCGCCCCGCGCAAGCGCCACGCAAGCACCACGCATAAGCAGACCGCAAGCCGCATCCCCAGCCGGCGGCAGTGAAGCTATGCTGTCGGCCCTCGACGCCATCGGAACACTCCGCCCGACGCCATGACTGCACGCCCCACCCTGCGCCAGCGCAAGACCTTCGCCCTCATCCGCATCGTCGCCGGCCTCGTCGCCGCCTTCTATCTCGGCTACGTGGTCGTCGCCAACCTGCTGGCCGGCGTGCCCTTCGACAACACCCTGCGCTTCAGCGCCCTGATCGCCCTCGTCGGCCTAGGCTATGCCGGCTGGTACCTGCGGGACTTGTCCGCGGTGGCCAGGGAAGAGCGGGGCGAGGGTAAGTAGTCAGCAGGAACGCAACCGAGACCCAAGCGTCGCCGGTTTACTCCCCCTCCCCTTGCGCGGCGTGGGCGGAGAAGCGAAGCATTGCTGCGCCCGGCGGCATGCAAGGCCACAGGGCCGGGGCGCCCTTCAGCGCGCACCCTCCACCCGCCGCTGCCGCCAGGCCACGGGCTCCCGCCGCAAGGTCTCCTTGAACGCCGCGGCCGCCGCCAGTCCACCCGCTCGCGTCGCCGCCGCCAGCGCCAGCCCTACCGCAGCGACCCCGGCCAGCGGCCCGCGCCTGGCCGGCTGCAGCAGCACACAGCGCGCCACGCCTGCGGTGGCGGCAATCTCCACCCAGCCGGCCCAGGGCATCGCATACGCCTCGCCGTCGGCCAGCAGCAGGCTGCTCCGGTGTGGCGCCTCGCCCAGCCAGGTCGGGTCGAAGGCCAGGTAGTCCAGCCGCAGGCTGCCTTCGGCGGCCACCACGAGGCAGCCTTCCGGCAGCGAGAGCTGGGTCAGCCCGCCGGCCGGCAGTTCAACCGCCGAATCCGCCGCGGCCTTGGGCACGGCCTGAGACACGGCCAGCAGCAGCGGGGCGAACAGGGGCAGGAGGAGGCTGAAGGGCGATGGGCTGGGAAGGAACTGGCGGCACATGATGGACTCCCGCGGGCTGGGCCCGGCTGTTTCGGACGGCACCAGATTAGGCGCCGGCCGCCAGCCGCAACAGGCACAGGGAACTAGAATGTGAACCGCAACAGATGGCCTTTTCGCCAGCCTGTTATGGTCCGCTTCGGCCCCTTCTGTATCTGTCGCCGCCCACAGCCGCCCGCCATCATTCCCGACCATGAATACCGCCGCGCTCCCCGCCTCTGCGCAGCCCCTCTACCGCCAGCTCGCCGCCGCCTACCGCGGCGCGATCGAGGACGGCACGCTGCGCCCGGGCGACCGCATGCCCTCGGTGCGCATGCTGATGCAGCGCCACACGGTGAGCCTGTCCACCGCGCTGCAGCTGTGCCGCCACCTGGAGGACGAGGGCTGGCTGGAGGCGCGGCCGCGCTCCGGCTACTTCGTGCGCCGGCGGCTGCGCGCCAGCCTGCCAGGCGTGGTCGAGCCGGCGCAGGACCAGGCGCCAGACCCGGCGGCCTTCGTCGGCATCCATGCCACCGTATCCGCCGTCATCGCCCAGGGCCAGCGCTACCCGGCCGCGCTCAACCTCGGCGGCGCCACCGCGGCGCCGGAGCACTACCCCACCGAGGCGCTGAAGAACGCGGTGCTGCGCTGCCTGCGGCAGTCACCCACGCTGCTGACCACGCCCGGTTCGCCCAACGGCAACCCGGAATTCCGCAAGGTGATTGCCCGCCGCGCGCTGGATGCCGGCATCCGCATGACGGCGGACGAGGTCATCGTCACCCACGGCGGCATCGAGGCGGTGAACCTCGCCCTGCGCGCGGTCGCCAACCCGGGCGACACGGTGGCGGTGGAATCGCCCACCTTCTTCGGCCTGCTGCAGGTGCTGGAGAGCCTGGGCATGCGCGCACTGGAGATTCCCACCAGCCCGAGCAGCGGCATCTCGCTGGAGGCGCTGGAGTTGGCCATCGCCACCTACGGCAACATCAAGGCGGTGGTGGTGGTGCCCAACCTGCAGAATCCGCTGGGCGCCATCATGCCGGACGGCCGCAAGGCGGCGCTGGCGGCGCTGTGCGAGCGCAACGGCATCGCGGTGATCGAGGACGACCCTTACCGCGACATGCATTGCCGCGCCACGCCGCCGAAGGCGCTGAAGGCCTGGGACCGCAGCGGCAACATCATCTATTGCGCCTCGCTGAACAAGACGCTGGCGCCGGGCATGCGCCTGGGCTGGATGGCGGCCGGGCGCTGGCAGGCGCGGGTGGCGATGCTGAAGTTCGCGCAGAGCCGGCACAACGAGGAATGGTCGCAGATCGCCGCCGCCGGCTTCATGGCCACCAGCGCCTACGACCGCCACCTGCAGCGCCTGCGGGAGCATCTGCGCGAGCAGCGCGAACGCATCGCCGACACGGTGGCCGCCAGCTTCCCGCCCGGCACCCGCCTCAGCCTGCCGGACGGCGGCGCCATGCTGTGGGTGGAGCTGCCCGGCGGCCTGCCCTCGCGGCGGCTGTTCGAGCATGCGCTGGAGGCCGGCATCCGCATCGCGCCGGGGTCCATGTTCTCCAACTCCCAGCGCTTCGATCACTTCATCCGCATCGGCTGCGGCTACCCCTACAGCCCGGAGCTCGATGCCGCGCTGCGCCGGCTGGGCGTGCTCACCGCCCGCCTGCTGGACGGCGCCGGGCACTGAATCCGCCGCGCTGCTGCCGGCCCTGTATCGACGGCTCAGCCCCTCTGCGCCACATGGCGCGCTATGCAGCGCGCCAGGCCGCTGCGGGCGGTCTGCTGGATGCGCATCAGCAGCTCATGCTCCACCTGCGCCAGGCGGTAGCGCTGGCGCAGCTCGTCGGCGATGCGGAGAAAGAGATAGGCGGTGGCCTCGGCATCCGCCAGCGCACGGTGATAGCGGCCGGTGGCCGGCAGGCCCAGGGCGCGCACCAGCGTGCCCAGCTTGTGGTTGGGCGCATCCGGGAACAGCCGCCGCGCCAGCATCAGCGAGCAGACGAAATCGCCCGCCCGGCTGCGGCCCAAAGCCGACAGCTCGGCATCCCAGAACTTACGGTCGAAAGCTGCGTTGTGTGCGACCAATGGCAGGTTTCCGACAAAATCCGCCGCCTCCGCCATCACCCGTTCCACCCGCGGCGCGGCCTTCACCATGGCATTGCTGATGCCGGTGAGCGCCTGGATCTGCGGCGGAATCCACGCATCCGCGTTCATCAGGCTCTGGTAGCGATCCACCACCGCGCCGTCGCGCACCAGCACCACCGCGATCTCGGTCGGGCGCGCGCCCAGCTCCGGCGTCATGCCGGTTGTTTCAAAGTCGACAACTGCGTAGCTGCTCAAGGCGGTTCCAGGAAAAAGCGGATCGGGCCGGCGACGGCGCATGAACGCGGCCCGCCCGGTGAAAAAAGAAGGAAGGAGCGAAAGATACCCGCTTGCGCGGCACGCTTGAAGCGGATCTCGCCAGCTTGCGCGCAGACAGGCACACATAGTGCTTTATGCCTTAGGAGGAAGGCGGAAACCCCGCCCCCATATGGTCAAGGGCGCCGCCATGCGCCCGCCTGCCGCTTTCATCCATAGAACCGAGAAGGAACATCCCATGGCACGTATCGGCCTTTTCTTCGGCACCAACACCGGCAACACCCGCAAGATCGCCAAGCAGATCAAGAAGCGCTTCGATGACGACACGATGGCCGATCCGCTCAACGTGAACCGCGTCACGCCGGAAGACTTCGCCGCCTACGACTTCCTCATCCTCGGCACGCCGACGCTGGGCGAAGGCCAGTTGCCCGGCCTCTCCTCCGAAGCCGAAGCCGAGAGCTGGGAAGAATTCCTGCCCAAGCTGGAAGACATCAGCTTCGACGGCAAGACCATCGCCCTCTATGGCCTGGGGGACCAGGTTGGCTACAGCAACGAGTTCGTCGATGCGCTGAGCTTCCTCTACGACTTCTTCAGCGATCGCGGCGCCAAGATCGTCGGCTCCTGGCCCACCGATGGCTACGACTTCGCCACCTCCCAGGCGGTGGGCGAAGACGGCAAGTTCGTCGGCCTGGCGCTGGACCTGGACAACCAGTCCGACCTCACCGAAGAGCGCCTCAGCACCTGGCTGAAGCAGATCGCGCCGGACTTCCAGCTGCCGCTCTGAGCGCAGCCCCGCGCCCTGGCGAGGGAGGCGTGGTAGCCGCCCCCCTCCGCCGGCTGGCACGGCCTGCCTCGCCCTCCTCCTCCGAGGCTGGCCAGCCACCTGATCGCCCCGTTCGCTTCCCCTCCTGGCGAACGGGGCGCATCTTTTTCCGCGCCTCCCCCGCACCTGGCATTCCTTCCGGCATTCGCTCCAGCAGCCTGCCGCCCTTGCTCGAATCCGGCACGGCCGTCCCATCCGGCCCTCCTGGCGCCGCCGGCTCGCCGCCCTGTCGCACGCCCCTCTTCTCCCCGGCC
>NZ_WUEI01000014.1 GCF_012911025.1 Azoarcus sp. TTM-91
GACCACCAGTGGGCAATGCTGGTGGACGTGCGCAAGTGCATCGGCTGCCAGGCCTGCACCATGTCCTGCATCCAGGAGAACGCGGTACCGGAAGGCAGCTTCCGCACCGTGGTCTCCACCTACAGCGTGCGCCTGAGCGATGGCACCCAGCCGGCCGGCACCTATGTGCTGCCGCGGCTGTGCAACCACTGTGACGAGCCACCCTGCATCCCGGTGTGCCCGGTGGGCGCCACCTTCAAGCGCGCCGACGGGGTGGTACAGGTGGATGGCGAGCGCTGCGTCGGCTGTGCCTACTGCGTGCAGGCTTGCCCGTACGACGCCCGCTTCATCAACCATCACACCAACAAGGCCGACAAGTGCACCTTCTGCGCCCACCGGCTGGATGCCGGCCTGCTGCCGGCCTGCGTGGAAACCTGCGTCGGCGGGGCGCGCATCTTCGGTGACATCAACGACGCCGGCGGCGAACTGAGGCGCCGGCTGGACGCAGCGCAGGCCGAGCTCAAGGTGCTGAAGCCGGAGAACGGCACCCGGCCGCGGGTCTTCTACATCGGCCTGGACGAGCGCTTCCAGGGCAAGGTCAGCGGCGAAGGCACGCTGTGGAAGCCGCGTGCGGCGCACGGCTGAGGCGGCTCAAGGAGAACCATGATGAACGCGGATATCGTCGAGATCGTCAATGTCGCCCGCGAAGTCGCGTGGCTGCCGTGGGCGGTGCAGTACTTCTTCCTCATCGGGCTGTCCTACGGCGCCTTCCTGGTGTCGCTGCCCGGGCTGGTGTGGCGCAGGCCGGGCTGGGAAGCGGCCGGCCGCATGGCCTTGCTGGCGGCCCTGGTGTGCGGACTGTGCGCACCGGTGGCGCTGCTGGCCGACCTGCACCAGCCGGGCCGTTTCTGGCATTTCTACGCCTGGTTCACCCCCAGCTCCTGGATGTCCTGGGGCGCCTTCTTCATCCCGGTGTACCTCGGCGGCCTGCTGCTTTACGCCTGGCTGGCCTTCCGCCCGCTGCTCGCGCGCCATGCCGCTGAAGGCGGGCGGTTCGCGCCCCTGGCCCGCTGGCTGGCCTATGGCGGGCTGGAGTGCCCGCGCGGCTTGGTGGCGGCAGCGTTGCTGGCCTTCACCGGTGCGCTGCTGGTGGCGCTCTACACCGGGGTGGAGGTGATGGTCGTGCGTTCGCGGCCGCTGTGGCATACGCCGCTGCTGCCGCTGCAGTTCTTCATCACCGCGCTGGCCGGCGGGCTCGGCCTCACGCTGCTGTTCAATCGCGCGGCCGGCTCGCGCACGCCGGGCACCACCCTGCGACTGGCCCGCGCGCTGGCCTGGGCCCAGGCGGCGGTGCTGCTGACCGGCCTGCTGTGGCTGCTGCTGGGGTTGAGCGGGATATCGCCCATCCACGCCCAGGCGCTGGCCGAAGTCGCCCCCTCCGCCAACTGGCAGTTCACCGCGCTGTGGGCAATCGCCGCCACGGTGGCCACCGGCGTGCTGGCCTGGAAGCGGCCGGGGAGCGGCGTGCTGACCGGCCTGCTCGCGCTGCATTCTGCCTGGATGATGCGCTGGACCATCTTCATCGGCGGCCAGGAGCTGCCCAAGACCGGCGCCGGTTACTACAGCTACCAGCTGCCCCTGGGCCCCGAAGGCTGGCTGGGCATTCTCGGCACCGCCGGGCTGTGGCTCTTCCTCTACATCGCGCTCACCACCCTGCTCCCGCTGCACCGGCTGGGCGAGCAGGGGCCGCGCCGCGCTGGCGCCTGAACCCGGACGAACAGGAGATACATCATGACCATCAATCGACGCGACATCCTGGCCGCCGGCGGCCTGGCCGCCTTCGCCGCCGGTTTCTCCCAGACGCTGGGCCGCATGGCGGACGGCGTGCTTGGAGAGCCGGACGGCGGCGACCGGCTGCATGGCCACTCGGCCGCTCCCGAATACACGGTCGATCCGGCCAGCGGCGAGCTGCGGCCGAATCCCGACCAGCAGGTGAGCTACACCGCCTGCCTGGGCTGCACCACGCTGTGCGGCGTGCGGGTGCGGGTGGACAAGCGCAGCGGGCGCATCCTGCGCGTCAGCGGCAATCCCTATAGCCCGCTCTCCACCGATCCCCACCTGCCGATGAAGGCGACGGTGAAGGAGAGCTTCGTCGCCCTTTCCCGCTTCCGCGACCAGGGCCTGGCCGGCCGCTCCACCGCCTGCGGCCGTGGCAACGCGGCGATGGATCAGATGGCCTCGCCCTTTCGCGTGTTGACACCGCTGAAGCGGGTCGGGCCGCGCAACGGGGGCCAATGGCAGCCGATCTCCTTCGAGCAGCTGGTGAAGGAAGTGGTGGAGGGCGGCGATCTGTTCGGCGAAGGCCATGTCGAAGGCCTCGCCGCGCTGCGCGACCTGCAGACGCCCATAGACCCGGCCGCGCCCGAGCTGGGGCCGCGGGTCAACCAGGTCGCCCTGCTCTCCAGCGTGAACGACGGCCGCGAGGCCCTCGGCCGGCGCTTCTGGAACCAGGCCTATGGCACCCTCAATTACGTCGGCCACGGTTCCTATTGCGGCGGTGCCTACCGCTCCGGCTCCGGCGCCCTGTTCGGCAACATGAAGCAGATGCCGCATGCCAAGCCGGATCTCGCCAATGCCGAGTTCGTGATCTTCGTCGGCACCGCACCCGGCAATGCCGGCAATCCGTTCAAGATCACCGGCACCAAGCTGGCCAAGGGCCGCAGCGATGGCCGGCTGGAATACGTGGTCGTCGATCCGGTGCTGACCAATGCCGACAACCGCGCGGCGGCGGAGCGCGGCCGCTGGGTGCCGATCCGACCCAGCACCGACGGCGCGCTGGCAATGGGCATGATGCGCTGGATGTTCGACCACGGCCGGGTCAACGAAGCCTGTCTGACCTATCCCAACCTGGCCGCGGCGGAGGCTGCCGGCGAGCCGGCCTTCACCAACGCCACCTGGCTGGTGATCGCCGAACCCGGCCATCCGCGCGAAGGCCTCTTCCTGCGCGGCTCGGATGTCGGCCTGCCGGTGGCGGAGGAGGAACGCCACAAGGACGCCGATCCCTACCTGGTGCTGGACGCCGAGGGCCGCGCCGTGCCGGCGGAAACCTTCGCCGGCGCGGCGCCGCTGCAGGCCGCCGGCATGCGGGTCGAACTGGCCGGCAAGGCGGTGATGCTGAAGACCGCCTTCGAGCTGCTGCGCGAATCGGCGCAGCGCCTGACGGTGGCCGAATGCGCCGCCATCTGCGGTATCCCGGAAGAGACCATCGCCGGTCTCGCCGACGAATTCACCCGTCACGGCCGCAAGGCCAGCGTGGTCGCGCACGGCGGCATGATGGGCGGCAACGGCTTCTACAACTCCTACTCGCTGCTGACCCTCAACGCGCTGATCGGCAACCTCAACTGGAAAGGCGGCTTCGTCGCCAACGGCGGCGGCTTCAAGGATGCCGCCGATGGCCCGCGCTACCGGCTGGCCAGCTTTCCCGGCCAGCTCAAGCCCACCGGCACACCGCTGGGGCGCAACGTGCCCTACGAGAAATCCGCCGAGTTCGCCCGCCGCAAGGCGGAAGGCCAGCCCTATCCCGCACGCGACGCCTGGTTCCCCAACGCGCCGGGCCTGGGTACCGAGTGGTTCCCGGCGATGCTGCGCGGCTATCCCTACGGCCTGAAGGCACTGGTGCTGTGGAGCGCCAACCCGATTTACGGCATCCCCGGCCTGCGCGCGCTGGTGGAGCAGGAACTGGCGGACCCGAAGAAGCTGCCGCTGCTCATCTCGGTCGATCCGCTGATCAACGAGAGCAACGCCTTTGCCGACTACATCGTGCCGGACGCGCTGATGTACGAGAGTTGGGGCTGGGCGGCCCCCTGGAACGGCATTCCGACCAAGGCCACCACCGCGCGCTGGCCGGTGGTCGAACCCCGCGTGGCGAAGACGGCCGATGGCCAGCCTGTGAGCATGGAGAGCTTCTTCATCGCGCTGGCGAAGGCGATGGCGCTGCCCGGCTGCGGCCGGGAGGGCCTGGCCGACATGGCCGGCAATCCCCTGCCGCTGGAGCGGGCCGAGGACTGGTATCTGCGCGGCGGCGCCAACATCGCCTTCGCCGGCAAGGCGCCAGTGGGCGACGCCAGCGACGAAGACCTCGCCCTCTCCGGCGTAGACCGCCTGCGCCCGGTGTTGGAGCAGACTCTGCCGCCGGAGGAATGGCGCAAGGTGGCGCTGCTCTACACCCGCGGCGGCCGCTACCAGGCCGCCGGCGAGGCACAGGATGAAGCCCGGCCGGAGTGGCAGGCCAACCGCTTCAAGACGCCGCTGTGGATCTGGAACGACAAGCTCGCCGGCGCCCGCAACAGCCTGACGGGGCAGCGCTTCGCCGGCTGCGCCCAGTGGCAGGCGCCGGCCTTCCTCGATGGCACGCCGATGCGCCAGCACCACCCCGAAGCGGAGTGGCCGCTGCAGCTCATCAGCTTCAAATCCGCGCTGCAGAACTCCTACAGCATCGCCACCCGCGTCACCGGCCTGCACCCGGACAATCCGGTGATCGTCCATCCCGAGGATGCGGCCGCCGCCGGCCTGGCCAACGGCGATCGCGCCCGCATCCTCACGCCCGGCGGCAGTGCGGCCTGCACCGTCATCGTCCACCACGGCGTGATGCGCGGCGTGCTGGCGGTGGAGCACGGCTACGGCCACCGCGAACTGGGCGCCCGCGCCCATCGCATCGGCGATCGGCAGCAGCCGCAGCGGGCGGACCTGGCCGCCGGCATCAACCTCAATGATCTCGGCCTGCGCGATCCCAGCCGGGGCAACGAGGCGCTGTGGGTGGACACGGTGTCCGGCACCGCGGTGCGGCAGGGCTTGCCGGCGCGGCTGATGCGCGCCTGAGGCTCAGCGGCCCGCCGGCTCTCAGTCCAGCGCCGACGGATCGGCCAGCAGCGTGAGGCGGGCCAGCTCCGCCGCGCTGCTGGTGCCAGTCTTCTCCATCACATGCTGGCGGTGCACATGCACCGTCTTCTCGCTGATCTCCAGCGCCCGCGCGACCAGCTTGTTCGGCAGGCCGCGGGCGACGAGCTGGGCCACCTCCCGCTCGCGCGGCGACAGCCGGGCCAACACCTCGCAGGCGCTGCTGCGCCGGGAAGATTCGGCCCGCTCGGCGGCGCCGCGCCGGATCGCGGCGGTCACCGCGTCGAGCAGGGCCTGGTCCTTGAACGGCTTCTCCATGAAGTCGCAGGCGCCCAGCTTCATCGCCTGCACCGCCAGCTCCACGTCGCCGTGGCCGGTGAGGAAGACGATGGGCAGCCTGCAGCCCCGCGCCCGCAGTGTCCGCTGCAGTTCCAGGCCGCTCATCATCGGCATGCGGATGTCCAGCACCAAGCAGGCGGCCTCCTGCTGCAGCGGATTGCGCACTCCCGGCCCGGCGGCCTCCAGCGCGGCGAGAAAAGCCTCGGCGGAGGCATGCGGGCAGACCGTCCAGCCCACCGATTCGAACAGGAAGACGAGGGAGCGCCGGAACGCGGCGTCATCGTCCACGACGTGGATCAGACAGGATTCGATGTCAGGCATGGGCATCACGGCCGCTGGCGTTCAGCGGCAGGCTGAGGGTGAATTCGGAACCGAAGCCGTCCGCGGCGGGAGCGGCGGTCAGGTGGCCGCCATGGGCTTCGGCGATGGAGCGGCAAATGGCCAGGCCAAGGCCGAGGCCCTCCGGCTTGGTGGTGAAGAAGGGCTCGAAGAGCTGGCGGCGGGTTTCGTCGTCCATGCCGCTGCCGTGGTCGCGCACCGTGATCAGCAAGAGATCGTCCGCCTGCTCCAGGCGTAGTGCCAGCGCCTGCCGTTCCGCCGGCAGACTCCGGCTGGCGTCGTAGCCGTTCTTCAGTAGGTTGAGCAGCACCTGCTGGATCTGCAGCGCATCCATCTCCACCGCCAGCCCCGGCGGCAGCGCGCTCGCGATGTCGATGCGGGGAGCCCCGCCCAGCATGCCGCGGAATAGCGCAACCGCCTCGTCCACCATCTCCCGCGGCGAAACCGCCGCCCGCGGCATGCGGCGCTTGCGGCTGAAGCCGCGGATGCGGGCGAGGATGTCGGCGGCCCGCTCGGCCTGGGTGGCCATTTCGCCTGCAGCCTCACGCACCGCATCGTCGGTCAGGCGGTGACCATCCAGGCGGCGGATGAGGCTGCCCGCGTAGTTGGCGATGGTCGCCAGCGGCTGGTTCAACTCGTGCGCCAGGGTGCCGGAGAGTTCGCCGAGCACCGACAGGCGGGCGAGGTGGTCGGCCCGCTCCTGGCTGGCCCGCATGTCGGCCGCCAGTTGCTGGCGTTCCTCGATGACGGCACGCAGCGCCGCCGTGCGGGTGTCCACCAGGCGTTCCACGTGCACGGTGTACAGCACCCAGGCCACGACCAGCAGGGCGAAACCGGCCACCCAGGGCCAGTAGCGCTCGGCCAGCATCATCACGGTCGGCGGTTGCAGATCCTTGTAGGGCCCGATCTGCAGCTCCCGGAACAAGGCATGCACCGACTGGTAATCCGCCGGTACCGCCCAGGCCAGCCCGTCGCGCTGGCGGTCCATCGCCAGCAGCGCCAGCGCCAGCTCACGGCCGAGCGCGGGCGGTGTGCCGCGCAGGCGGGCAAAAGGCCAGTCGGGATAAAGCCGGGTGGAGGTAACGCAGGGGAAACCAGGCTCGCTGCGGGCGCCGACGACCCGGAAGCGCGTCTGCCAGTCGGGCTGCTGCTCCAGCACGCAGGCGCGCAGGACGCCGGCATCCGCATCGCCGCGCTCGACCGCCGCCAGCACCCGGTCCATCGGCAGCCCGAGAGTTAGCAAGCCAGCGAGGTCCCGCTCCGGCTCCAGCCCGGCCGCCAGCAGTTCCCGCCACACCAGCTGATAACCGCCGAAGCCCTCCTTGCCCACCACCGCCAAGCGTTGGCCGCGCAGGTCAGGCAACTCGCGCAGACTTGCGCGCTGGCGCGGCGCGATCACCACCGAGCCGAGGGCACGTTCTGCGGCGGGTGCATCGCCGCGATCCAGTGTCAGCACCAGGCTGGCGCCATGGCGAGCCTCCAGTTCCACGTAATGGCCCGGGTTGGTGATGACGAACTCCAGTTCGCCGGCAGTCACCGCCCGCTCCAGTCCATCGTGGTTCAGTTGCACCAGGCTGAAGCGGTAGCCCGGCAGCCGGTGCTGGAGATGGTCCAGCAGCGGGAACCAGGCCTGTCCGGAAGCGTCGTCGCCGAGAAAGGCCAGCACGCCGATGCGGACCGCAGGCGGCGATTCATCGGCATGCGTCTGCACCGGCGGCAGGAGCAGCGCGAACAGCAGTATTGCGAGGAGGAAAAGTCGGGACCGCGGCAGGGGCATGACCCAAAGGTCGCCGTTTGGCGCACGGGCGTCAAGCGTGGCGCCGGTCCAGCGAGGGCCGGAGAAACCCTGTCGCCGGCGCAGCGCCGCCTCTTCGTGCATCGATCTCCCGCGGGCCTGGAGCGCAGTGGCGAGACCTGGGTCAGGCGCTGCGATGCGGTGGAGATCCGCGACCACCAGCAGGCCGGCCCGCAGGACTTCGTCACCTGGGACTGCCATTTCCGCTTGAGGGCGCGCGAGCTCCCCATCGACGGCGCCAGCCACTTGCACTTCACCGACGATGGCCGCGTACATGCCCACCGTGACTATTGGGACGCCGCCGAGACCGTTCTCGCACGGCTGCCACTCGCCAGCCCGATGGTGTAAGGGTTGCGGCGGCAGTTCAGGGCCCAGTTGACGCAAGATTGACGCAGCTGCGCTACACCCGCGACCGGGCGAGGAAGACAGCAGGATGTTAGGTCGCAGGGCCGGATGGGTATGGCAGAGTGACTAGTTGGAGGGCCGACGCAAGAACTTGCTGGCCCTTGCCATGGTGAAGAACGCCGTGCCCTTCGAAAGAGGCCGCAGGACGTAACTTGGCGGCCTATGGGATGGCACGCGCAAAATCGAAAAAAGGAGCCGAAGCTCCTTTTTTCGATGACCTGCAAGCTTCGTAAAAGCAGCAGATCCAAATTGGAGCGGGAAACGAGTCTCGAACTCGCGACCTCAACCTTGGCAAGGTTGCGCTCTACCAACTGAGCTATTCCCGCATTTTCTACTTGGAGGCGCGAACCGGAATCGAACCGATGTACACGGCTTTGCAGGCCGCTGCATAACCACTCTGCCATCGCGCCGTACCCGTTTCGGCCGGCTGTCCCCGTGTCCGGGAGCCTCTGGACCAGACCGGGATCTGATCCGCAAATCTTTGGAGCGGGAAACGAGTCTCGAACTCGCGACCTCAACCTTGGCAAGGTTGCGCTCTACCAACTGAGCTATTCCCGCTCGGGAAAGACCGCCATTATAGACAGTCATTTTTACCTGTCAACTTTTTATTTATCGCCGTGGCGCGCCAATCGGGGCATTGCGCGATGCAGGTAGTACCCCATGGACCAGAGGGTCAGGACCGCCGCAACGTAGATCAGCACTCCACCGATAAACCTAAGGTCGATCGACAGAAGGGGCGCATTGTATAGCAGCAGCGGGATTGCTGTCATCTGCGCGGCCGTCTTCAGCTTGCCGACATAGGCCACCGCCACGCTGGACGATTCCCCCATCCGGGCCATCCACTCGCGCAACGCGGAGATGGTGATCTCGCGGCCGATGATGACCACCGCGATGATGGCATCCACCCGCGCCAGCTGGACCAGCAGGATCAGGGCGGCCGCCACCATGAGCTTGTCGGCCACCGGATCGAGGAAGGCGCCGAAGGCGGAGGTCTGGCCCAGCGCCCGGGCCAGGTAGCCGTCGAACCAGTCGGTGATGGCGGCAATGATGAAGATCAGCGTAGCCAGCTGGTTCTGCTGCAGCACCGTCAACCAGCCATCCGGCAGATAGAAGATGCCCACGAACAGGGGGATGAGGGCGATCCTCATCCAGGTGAGAGTATTGGGGATATTGAGTGACATGCGCGGCGCGAAGCGAGTCGCTATCTTCAATGCAGCGCGGAGTATATCTGCTCAGCCATCTTTCGGCTGACGCCCTCCACCCGGCAGAGATCCTCCACCGTCGCCGCTTTCACGCCGTCCAGCCCGCCGAAGGCGGCCAGCAGATTGCGCCGGCGGGTCGGGCCGACACCAGGAATGTCCTCCAGACGGGAGCCGATGCGGGCCTTGCCGCGCTTGGCGCGATGGCCGGTGATGGCGAAGCGGTGAGCCTCGTCGCGGATTTCCTGCACCAGGTGCAAGGCCGCGTGCACTCCGCCGAGTGCCAGCGGTTCGCGCTCATCCGGGAACACCAACGTCTCCAGGCCGGCCTTGCGCCCTTCACCCTTGGCGACGCCAACCATGGCGATCGCCTCCAGACCGACTTCCGCCAGGATCGCTCGCGCGGCGGAGACCTGCCCCCGGCCGCCGTCGATCAGGATGAGATCCGGGCAGATCCCCTCCCCCGCCGCCACCTTGCCATAGCGGCGCTCCAGCACTTGGCGCATGGCGGCGAAATCGTCGCCCGGCGTGATTCCGGTGATGTTGTAGCGGCGGTATTCCGAGCGCTTCATCGCTCCCGCCTCGCACACTACGCAGGAGGCAACGGTGGCTTCACCCATAGTGTGGCTGATGTCGAAACACTCGATGCGCACCGGCGGATCAGCCAGATCCAACGCCTCACGCAGGGCTTCCAGGCGCTGCTCCGCCCTGCCGGTATCGCGGGCCTTGGCCTGTATGGCCAGACGGGCATTCTTCTCCGCCATCTCCATCCAGGCGCGTTCGCTGGCGAAGCGCGGTGCGCTGGCAACCGGCGGGCGTTCCGAGAGCTCGAGCAGAGTTTCCCGCACCGGCTCCAGCCCCAGATTGACGAGGATCTTGCCGGGCATCGGGTGCTCCGCGTAATGCTGCTCGACGAAGGCGAGCAGACCATCCTCCGCACCCGACACCACCGCCCCACTGGGGAATTGCGGCCGGTCACCCAGATGGCGGCCGCCCCGCACCATGGCGATATTGATGCAGACCAGGCCGTCTTCCTCGACCGCAGCCAGCACGTCCACATCTTCATCCTTGCGGCTATCGACGAACTGCCTGTGAAGCACTGCCTGCAGCACGCGGATCTGGTCGCGGCAGGCAGCGGCTTCTTCGAAAGCCAGGTTCTCGGAGGCGCGCTGCATGCGCGTCGTGAGGTCGTCTATCACCTCACCGCCCTGACCATCCAGGAAGCGGCCGGCGAGACGTACATCGGCGAGGTAGGCCTCCTTCTCGATCAGCCCGACACAGGGGCCGGTGCAGCGCTTGATCTGCTGCAGCAGGCAGGGCCGCGAGCGGTTCTGGAACACGGAGTTCTCGCAAGTCCTGAGCTGGAAGGTTTTCTGCAGCAGCTGGATGCTCTCCCGCACCGCCCAGGCGTTCGGGAAGGGGCCAAAGTAGCGGGCTCCGCGGGCGAAGGCACCGCGGTGGTAGGCCAGGCGGGGAAACTCGTCGCCAGACAGCTCGATGTAAGGGTAGGACTTGTCGTCGCGGAACAGGATGTTGTAGCGCGGCGCGAGGCTCTTGATGAGGTTGTTCTCCAGCAGCAGCGCTTCCGCTTCCGAGCGGGTGGCGGTGATGTCCACCCGCTGCACCTGGGCGACCATCATCGCGATGCGGGGGCTGGACAGGGTGCGCTGGAAGTAGCTGGAGACGCGCCGCTTCAGGTTCTTCGCCTTGCCGACGTATAGCACCTTGTCCTCGGCGCCTATCATGCGATAGACGCCCGGCTCCTCCGGAACCGTTTTCAGGAAGCTGCGTGCGTCGAAGGGCGGCGTGCTGTGTTGATCGTTCATCGCGGGTCCGGCGCCGGCGGGTACTCAGCCGACGGCCTTGTCGCCGATGGAGCCCGCGGTCATGCCGGGGCCGGCATCCAGCAGGTCCAGCGTCGCCAGCCGCTGACACGCCTCGCGATAGGTGGCGTCTTCCGCCCGTTGATCGGGCGCAGCAAGGCCGGGACAGGGCAGCGCAGCAATCCGGGCAAGCGCCTCAGGCCGCGGGGCCGGCTGCCAGCGTGCCAGCAGATCGTCCATCACGTCCGGCCGGTTGCACGCCAGCAACATGTCGCAGCCGGCCTGCCAGGCAGCGTTCGCCCGGCCGACGATGTCGCCCGCCCAGGCGGCGCCTTCCATGTTCAGATCATCGCTGAACACCAGTCCCTCGAAGCCCACGCGCTCGCGCAAGACGTCCTGCAGCCAGTAAGGCGAGAAGCCGGCGGGCTCAGGAGCGACCTCGGGATAGATCACATGCGCCGGCATCACTCCGGTGAGCTGCGTCCCCAAGCCGCCCCGATACGGAAGCATGTCCGCGTCCCAGAGCGTCTCGAAGCTGCGGGAGTCGACCGGAATCTCGTGATGGGAGTCCGCTTCGACGAAACCATGACCGGGGAAATGCTTGCCCACCGCACCCATGCCCGCCGCCGCCATGCCTTTGGCCACCGCACTGGCCAGTTCAGTGGTCGCCGCGGGGTCAGGATGGAAGGCGCGGCTGCCGATGGCGCGGCTCATGCCGTAATCCAGGTCCAGGACCGGGGCGAAACTTAGATCGACGCCGTGGGCGAGCAGATCGGTGGCCAGGACGTAACCGGCAGCTTGAGCGCTCGCCAGCGCCGCCTCGCGATCCACGCGCCACAACTCGCCAAGGGAACGCATGGCCGGCAGCTGGGTGAATTCGTCCGTTCTGAAGCGCTGCACCCGGCCGCCTTCGTGATCCACCGCGATGGGCAAGGCCGGCCGGCGCAAGGCATGGATCTCGGCGGTAAGCGCCTTCAGCTGGGCAGAGCCGGAGAAATTGCGGGCGAACAGGATCACGCCGCCGACCAGGGGATGACACAGCCGCAGCCGCTCGGCGCCGGTGAGTGTCAAGCCGGCGACATCCGCCATCAAGGGACCCCGCGGCAGGCGGCGGGTTTTGGAACCGGTGCTGGAGTTCATCTCTGCTCTATCACCGCAAAGGCCACCACATACTCGGCTTCATCACTCAGGCTCAGGTGAGCGCTCAGGCCGTGCTCGTCCATATGGCGTGCAAGCCGTTCGTCATAGCGGAACAGCGGCTTGCCCAACGCATCATGGTCGACCGCCACCGCATGTAGCGTGGCGGGCACCGCGACGCCGGTTCCCAAGGCCTTGCCGAAGGCCTCCTTGGCGGCGAAGCGTTTCGCCAGCAGGCGGGCCTGATCGCTGCTTGCCTGCCAGGCCGCCCGCTCGCTCTCGGCGAGGATGCGCATGGCAAAACGCTCGCCATGCCGCTCCAGGGACTGCCGCACACGCTCCACCTTGACGATATCGGTCCCGATGCCGTGGATCATGACTTACGGCCGGGCCGCCTCCCGCATCAGCGCCTTCATCTCCCGTACTGCTTCGCGCAGGCCAATGAAGACCGCACGGCTGACGATGGCGTGGCCGATGTGCAGTTCGCGCACCCCCGGCAATGCCGCAATCGGCTGCACGTTGTAGTAGTTCAAGGCATGCCCGGCGTTGAAGCGCATGCCCAGGCCACGGATGAGCTCGCCCGCGGCCCGGACCTTCTCCACCTCGGCCAGCACCTGCGGACTCTCCGCGTCCCGCCCGGCGTGGTGAAAGGCATGTGCGTAGGGGCCGGTGTGGATTTCGCACACCCGGGCACCAATACGGGCGGCGGCCTCCACCTGCGCCGGCTCCGCGTCGATGAACACGCTGGTGACGATGCCGGCGTCTGCGAGACGAGCAATCACATCGCGCAGGCGCGCCTCCTGCGCCATCACATCCAGCCCTCCCTCGGTGGTGACCTCATGCCGGCCTTCCGGCACCAGCATCGCCATCTCCGGCTTCAAACCGCAGGCGATACCGACCATCTCGTCGGTGGCCGCCATCTCCAGGTTCAGCTTGACCTGGGTCTGCCCGCGCAGGCGGCGCACGTCCTCATCCTGGATGTGGCGCCTGTCCTCGCGCAGATGTACGGTGATGCCATCCGCTCCGCCCAGGTGGGCCTCGACCGCGGCCCAGGCCGGGTCGGGCTCCCAGGTACGGCGGGCCTGCCGCAGGGTGGCGACGTGGTCGATATTTACGCCGAGTTCGATCACAGTTCCTGAAGCTCCTTGAGTACCCGGCGGGACTGCAGCGGCTGCCCGCCGAGGTAATGATTGATCAGCATCCGTAGCAACTGCTTGGCCTGCGCAAGGGTCTCGGCGCGGGAAAAATCCCGCGCGGCAAGGTCCAGCAGGGTGCGCCCGCTGACGATATCGAGCCCGCCCATGCCTGCCGGATCGATCTCTCCCAGCGGCACCGGACCGCGCTCGATCATGAAGACGTAGTCCGCGCCCTCCTGGACAGGCGCGCCACTGTCCGCCTCGTTGCCGAGGTCCAAGCCATAGCCCAGCTCCTGCAGCAGTACCAACTCGAAACGGCGAAGGACAACCACCAGGGCTTCATTGCGGCCAAGCGCCGCTATCGCTTCGCCATAGGCGCTGAATAGCGCCGGATGGGGATCCTCCCGCGCAGCCAGCCTGACCAGCAGTTCATTCAGATAGTAGCCGCACAGCAAGGCCCGGCCGCCAAGCAAGGGTTGTCCGCCCTGCCATTCCGCGCGCACCAGCGTCTTCACCTCGCCGCCGCCAGACCAGTCCATCAGCAGGGGCTGGAAAGCCATCAGCACGCCGCGCAACGCGGACAAGGGGCGCCTTGCCCCTTTCGCAGCCAGCGCCACCCGTCCATGGTCGCGGGAAAACACCTCGACGATGAGGCTGGTTTCCCGCCACGGCATGGTGTGCAGGACCCATGCCGGCTGCTGCTCGATGCGCTGTCTCTGCCCCACGGCGCTGGCGGGTCAGTCGTAGCCCAGGCTCTTGAGCGCGCGCTCGTCGTCGGCCCAGCCGCTCTTCACCTTGACCCAGACTTCGAGGAAAACCTTGCCGTCGAAGAGCTTCTCCAATTCCACCCGGGCTTCGGAGGAGATCCGCTTCAGCTTCTCGCCGCCCTTGCCGATGACGATGCCCTTGTGGCTGGCCTTGTCCACGATCACCGCGGCGTAGATGCGACGCAGGCGCCCCTCGGTTTCGAACTTCTCGATCTCCACCGCGATGCCGTACGGCAACTCATCGCCCAGCAGGCGGAAGAGCTTCTCGCGCAGGAATTCGGAGGCGAGGAAACGCTCGCTGCGGTCGGTGATCTCGTCTTCCTCGTACATCGGCGCCCCTTCCGGCAGCAGAGGCGTGGCCGCGCCGATCAGCGCCTGCACATTGGCGCCGCGTTCGGCCGACAGCGGCACGATCTCGACGAAATCCCGCTCCTGGCGCAGCTTGTCGATGAAGGGCAGCAGCGTTGCCTTGTCCTTCAGCTGATCCACCTTGTTGATGACGAGGATGACCTTGGCATCCGCCGGCATCACCTCCAGCACCTTGGCGTCGTCCTCACCGAAACGCCCGGCCTCGACGACAAAGAACACCAGGTCCACATCGGACAACACCTGCGACACCGTGCGGTTCATCGAACGGTTGAGCGCGTTGCGGTGCTGGGTCTGGAAACCCGGCGTGTCGACGAAGACGAACTGGGCATTCTCTTCCGTCAGGATGCCGGTGACACGGTGGCGCGTCGTCTGCGCCTTGCTGGAGACGATGCTGATCTTTTGCCCGATCAGGCGGTTGAGCAGCGTGGACTTGCCAACATTCGGTCGCCCGACGATGGCGACGAAGCCGGTGCGGAATGCCGCCTCGGCGGGCTGGGTATCGGTATTCATTTGTTCCTCAACTGGGCAAGGGCGAGCTCTGCCGAACGCTGTTCGGCGGCCCGCCGGCTGGCGCCGCGCGCAGTAGTGCGCACCCCCAGCTTTTCGATCTCGCAGGCAACTTCGAATTCCTGCGCATGCGCCTCGCCGATGACCTGCACCATGGAGTAGACCGGCAGGGCAATCCTCCGCCCTTGCAGCCACTCCTGCAAGGCCGTCTTCGGATCCTTGGACGGCGCCTTGGGATCGACCTCCTTCAGCAGCGGTACGTAGAGGTGGTCGATGACCCGCTTGGCCTGGGCGAAATCCGCATCCAGGAAAACGGCAGCGAACACCGCCTCCAGCGCATCCGCCAGAATGGAAGGCCTGCTGGCACCGCCGGACTTCAACTCGCCTTCACCCAGGCGCAGGCAGCGCCCGAGTTCAAGCTCCTGCGCGATGCGATGCAGGGCCTCCTGTCGGACCAAGGAGGCCCGCAAGCGGGAAAGCTCCCCCTCCTTCAAGGCGGGAAAGCGCTCGTAGAGGGCGATGGAGGTGACGCAGTTGAGGATGCTGTCGCCCAGGAACTCGAGGCGTTCGTTGTTCGGCTGGCCGAAGCTGCGGTGGGTCAGGGCTTGCTGCAGCAGGCCCGCCTGCTTGAACTCATACCCCAGGGACGCCTGCAGACGTGCGAGGGCCAGGCTGCTAGCGGCTGTCACTGGAGACGTTGAAGTCGATCAGCAGGCTGACGTTGGCCACCACGGGCACCTTCCTCGAATAGGCGACCTCGATCAGGGTCTTGCCCGCCGGCTTGGAGATAACAAGGTCCACACCGGTCACCGAGGAAATGTCGTCTATCTGTCCGCGCTTGTCGAAACTGCGCCGCAGTTCTATCGCCGAGGTTCCGCTATCGCCCTCGGCAGCCAGTATCTTGACGATGCGCTGCACCGCCAGATATTCGTTGACCGCCGGCACCGTGCGAAAGGCTATCAGCAGTACGAAGGCGGCGAGCGCGCCGACGATCAGGACGCTGACCAGGCTAAGGCCCCGCTGCGAACTCCGGTTCATGTACGCGTACCTCAATGGAAGCTGCCGATGCGCTTCATGTCGTTGAAGTTGAACCAGATGAAGAAGGCCTTGCCGACGATGTTGGCATCAGGCACGAAACCCCACACCCGGCTGTCGCTGCTGGCGTCGCGGTTGTCGCCCATGACGAAGTAATGACCCTGAGGGACGACGCAGCTTACACCGCCGCTAGTATAGGTACAGTTTTCACGATACGGAAAATTCATCACCTGGCTGACGAAAGCCGGTGCTTCCTTCTCGATCAGGATGGAATGGCTGACCTCGCCCAGCTTCTCGACGTATTGCGGCGAAAAGTAGAGACGGTCCGGATGGAGGTAGTTGTCCGTCTGCTCCATCGCCACCTTCTCGCCGTTGATGCGCAGCTGCTTGTCGATGTACTCCACCTTGTCACCCGGCAGCCCCACCACCCGCTTGATGTAATCCAGCGAGGGATCCACCGGGTAGCGGAACACCATCACATCGCCACGCTGCGGCTGGCCGACTTCGATGATCTTCTTGTTCACCACTGGCAGGCGGATGCCATAGGTCCACTTGCTCACCAGGATGAAGTCGCCAACCAGCAGGGTGGGAATCATCGAGCCGGACGGAATCTTGAAGGGCTCCACGACGAAGGAGCGCAGCCCGAACACGACCAGGATCACCGGGAAGAAACTGGCGCCGTATTCCACCCACCACGGCGCGACATCGCCCGGCCCCCGCCGCTTGCGGGCAAAGAAACGGTCGACGAACCAGAGCAGGCCGGTCAGAACCAGCAGCACAAAAAGGATGAGAGCGAAATTCACAGGAACTCCGGCATCCGGCGCAGGAAGCGCCGACTATTGAACAGGGGCGAAGCGAACGTCACTTGCTGTCGTCCACTCGCAGAACCGCCAGGAAGGCCTCTTGCGGGATCTCGACGTTGCCGACCTGCTTCATCCGCTTCTTGCCTTCCTTCTGCTTCTCCAGCAGCTTCTTCTTGCGGGTGATATCACCGCCGTAGCACTTGGCCAGCACATTCTTGCGCAGGGCCTTGATGGTCTCCCGGGCGACGATGTGCGAGCCGATGGCAGCCTGTACAGCCACGTCGAACATCTGGCGCGGAATGAGTTCGCGCAGCTTGGAGGCCAGCTCGCGGCCGCGGTATTGGGCGCTGGCCCTGTGCACGATCACGGACAGCGCATCCACCTTCTCGCCACCCACCAGCAAGTCCAGCTTGACCAGATCGGCGGTGCGGTATTCCTTGAACTCGTAATCCAGCGACGCATAGCCGCGCGACACCGACTTCAGCTTGTCGAAGAAGTCCATGACCACTTCGTTCATCGGCAGGTCGTAGATCAGCTGCACTTGCCGGCCGTGGTAGCGCATGTCCACCTGCACGCCGCGCTTCAGATTGCACAGGGTGATGACCGGGCCGACATAGTCCTGGGGCAGGAAGATGGTGGCGGTGATGATGGGCTCTCGAATTTCGGCGACCTTGCCGGTATCCGGCAGCTTGGCCGGGTTCTCGATCCGGATGGTCTCGCCGCTGTTGAGCACGACTTCGTAGACCACGGTAGGCGCCGTGGTGATGAGGTCCATGTCGAACTCGCGCTCCAGCCGCTCCTGCACGATGTCCATGTGCAGCAGGCCGAGGAAGCCGCAACGGAAACCGAAACCCAGCGCCTGGGAGACTTCCGGCTCGAACTGCAGGGAGGCATCGTTGAGGCGCAGCTTCTCCAGTGAATCCCGCAGCTGGTCGTACTCGCTGGACTCCACTGGATACAGGCCGGCGAACACCTGCGGCTTGATTTCCTTGAAACCCGGCAGCGGCTCCGCAGCGGGCTTGCCCGCCAGCGTGATGGTGTCGCCCACCTTGGCCGCCTCGAGTTCCTTGATGCCGGCGATGATGAAGCCGACCTCACCCGCCGAGAGCCGCTCGCGACCGACCGACTTCGGCGTGAACACCCCGACCTGTTCGCACAGGTATTGCAGCCCCGAGGACATGAACTGGATCTTGTCCTTGGGACGCAACTCGCCGTCCACCACCCGCACCAGCATCACGACGCCGACGTAGTTGTCGAACCAGGAGTCGATGATCAGCGCCTTCAGCGGTGCTTCTGCGCTTCCCTTCGGCGCGGGTATGCGAGCAACGATGGCTTCCAGCACGTCCTCGATGCCCAGGCCGGTCTTGGCCGAGCAGAGGATGGCCTCAGAGGCGTCGACGCCGATCACATCCTCGATCTCGCCGCGGGCGCTCTCCGGATCGGCGGCCGGCAGGTCGATCTTGTTCAGGACCGGAACGACCTCCACATCCTGCTCCAGCGCGGTGTAGCAATTGGCCACCGTCTGCGCTTCCACGCCCTGGGAGGCATCGACCACCAAAAGCGCGCCCTCGCAGGCGGCCAGCGAGCGGCTGACTTCGTATGAGAAGTCCACATGCCCCGGAGTGTCGATCAGGTTCAGGTTGTAGACCTGCCCGTCGCGGGCTCGGTAGTGCAAGGCGGCCGTCTGTGCCTTGATGGTGATGCCGCGCTCGCGCTCGAGGTCCATGGAGTCCAGCACCTGCGACTCCATCTCCCGCTCGGAGAGACCGCCGCAATGCTGGATGAGCCGGTCGGCCAAGGTGGATTTACCGTGGTCGATATGGGCGATGATGGAGAAGTTTCGGATGTGGTGCATACGACAACAAAAAGGGTGCCTCACGGCACCCGGATCGAATTGGTTTAGCTGCTCAGGGCGCAGATTCTAGCGGAAAAGCCCGGCAATAGGCACGAACGGCCTCTGCGTCCAGCCGATAACGGCAAAGCTCGCTCTCGCCGTGAAGGAGCACCGGCACGGCTTCATCCCATTTCGCCTCAAGCTCGGGATCGGCGTCCACGTCCAGAACCGCAACGGTCCAGCCGAATTCATGGGCGATGGGCGCCAGTTCATCGACGAGTTCATGGCATAGGTGACACCACTCGCGGCTCAGCACGGTAAAAGTGGCGACCGCGTTCACTTGTCCGCCCTCAGGCCGACATAGGATGCTGCTTCTCCGCGCCTGACCAGCAGCGTGACCTGCTGTCCTTCCTTGAGGGAGCTGACGAGACGATTGAACTCGTCCACCGATTTCAGCCGGGATTGCTTGCCTGCCGTCACGATCGCCATTACCACGTCGCCCTGCTGGAGCTCCGCTCTCGCCGCCGGGCCCTGGACACGCTCGACCACCACCCCTTCCTGCTCACCCATCTCCTTCCGTTGGGCTGGCGTGGGCGGCAGCACGACCAAGCCTAGCCGGTTCGGAGCTGCCTGGCCCTTGGTCGGCGTCTTGCGCGCGGCGGCCGGGTCCTGCCACTCGCCCACACTCACCATCAAATCCCGTTGCGTGCCGCTGCGCACCACCTGCATCGGCACCTTGGCGCCAGGCCGGCTGGAGGCAACGATGCGCGGCAGATCGCTGGAATTGTCCACCGGCTTGCCATCGAAGCGGACGATGACGTCGCCCTGCTCCACGCCCGCTTTTGCCGCAGGCCCACTTGGCTCCACCGCGCTCACCAACGCCCCTGCTGCGCGCTTCAAGCCAAAACTGTCGGCAAGATCGCGGGAAACCTCCTGGATGGCGACACCGATACGCCCCCGCTGCACCCTGCCCGCATTGCGCAGTTGCTGCTGCACATCCATCGCCACATCAATCGGGATCGCGAAGGAAAGCCCCATGAACCCGCCAGTACGACTGTATATCTGCGAATTGATGCCAACCACCTCGCCTTGGAGATTGAACAAGGGGCCACCGGAATTGCCTGGATTGATCGCAACATCAGTCTGGATGAAGGGGACGAAGTTTTCGTCGGGCAGGCTGCGCCCCTTGGCGCTGACAATTCCCGCCGTCACCGTCTGGTCGAAACCGAAAGGCGAGCCGATCGCGACCACCCACTCACCGACCTTGAGGCGCGCCGGGTCGCCCAACACCACCCGCGGTAAGGCCGCTGCCTCGATCTTGATCAGCGCGATATCGCTGCGCAGGTCAGCCCCCACCACCGTGGCGCGAAACTCCCGTTTATCCGCCAGGCGGACAAGAATCTCTTCCGCCTCGTCAACTACGTGGGCATTGGTCAGGATGTAGCCATCCGCGCTGATGATGAAGCCGGAACCCAGGGAGCGGTTGTCCGGATCCAGGCGGGGCCCATCCTGGTGCCTCGGAATGAAGCGCCGGAAGAAATCGAACATGGGGTCGTTCTCATCCAGCCCTGGCACGCCGGCCTGCGACGGCGCCCGTGTCTGCATCGTGCTGATATTGACCACCGCCCTCCCCTGCCGCTCCACCAACTGGGTGAAGTCCGGCAGGGTCACGCCCGCCGCCAACGCGAGCAAAGGAAGAGCCATCGCGAAGCCCACCGCCACTATCCGTGAGACAAAGCCCATCATTTGTCCTGCACCCCTCCCTGCGGGCATCTCATACCACGGGCAAGAACCTGCACGCCTAGCCCCGAAGCCCAGCGCAAACGCCTGGCCAGAAAACGATTCATTCCCAATGCCAAAGCCAGCCCGCTCGCCCCACCCAATGCAACCCCAAGATCCCCAGGGTAAACTAGGCCGGCCAAAGCGCCTCCGGACAAAAGCAGAAAAATACTCAAGCCATAGGACAAAAAGGCTGCCTTCAATGGCGCCCCTTCCTGCACCTGAAGGCTCACTTCGTCTCCCACCCCCGCACCGATCCGGTTCTCCAAAACAAAAACCGAGCTCTTCTTGCCGAAGACCTCGGTAATCCTTGCCGCTCCGCATCCCCCAGGCTCGGCACAACGACCACAGCCGTGGCTCGTTGCCGCTCTCACCCAGACCAGACCGTCAGCTACCCGCTCGACCCGCCCAGCAACTTCCATATCAACTAGAGGGCTCGACTCCGTCTGCGAGCTGCCGCAAGGCCTTCAGCGGAACCTCGCCCAGAGCGGTAATCCGGTGCCCCCCCGCCATCCGGCGGTAGATATTGATCGCCCCACTTGCACTGATCTCATTCCCCTGGGCTTCTTCGCCAGCCCCGGCTGGCTCGATGAAAAGCGAAATCGAAGCCATGCCATCCCCATAAACCATATGCACCGTCTTGTCGTGTTCATTGCCCAAGGGGCGCATGACCACCGAGATCAGAGCAAACCCTGGCAAAGCTGCACGAACGGCCCAGCCACTCTCGCTCTTGGCCACCTCGCTGCCACGGGCATTGACCACCTTCCAGCCTTCCGCTTTCGGGTAGCTGCTCTTAAGCAGCCGACGTTCGATTTCGCCGCCTATCTTCACTTCGCTGAACGAGATTTGCTCTACCACCTCGCCCTTCTCATCGAGCATCTTCGACTTCAGCAAGAGGCCGGACTGAGCCTCTGCCCATAAGACATAGCCATACCGGAGGTCGTCTTTCGGTTCAAGAACGATGGCCTGGGCCTCAAGGCCAGCCACACGTCCCATTTCGCCTGTTCGGATGCGATACCTGTCCGCCAGCCCGGCAAAAGACGGTGAGGCGCCAGGAATCCTGGCAGGGAAGGCTCTACGCCCCACTGGTTGGTCGATGATGATGATCTTCTGTTCCGGCAGCACGCACCGCACTTCCCCGCCACTGCGGACTACTTCCCGAGGGCTCCCGTCCAGAACCTCCAGCCGCTCATATTCGCCACTAGCATCCACCTTATGTGCAATGCGCGACGTTTCCATCTGCTGCCCGGACTGATAGGTGAAGGTGCCAACGTAGTTCAAACGCTGGCTCGCCACCGCAATTCGCGACAGCCAGGAAAGAGGATCTCCCTCAGGAGCTTGTGCTAACGCCGGCGTACCGAGCAGAGCCGTGCAGATTCCGAGCACGGCCGTGAAACACCTCATCGCTCGATGTCCTGCCGTGGCTCCGACACCGCCCTGACATACTGAACCGCACCCGACATCGGCCCTGCGCCGACACCCTGATGGGCAAAGAGATACTCCCTGTGCAGATCATTCGCATTGGCGGGACGACTGATGCGCGGAACCGCGGTCAGAGACACCGGGGCAATGCCGGCAGGCGCGGTCGCGACACGCTGTGCCACGTTCATCTGCTGAGCAGGCGCCTGCGGATCGGAGTAAAGAGTGCTTGCCACCCAGCCGACTGCTGCAACGCCCATCACCGATGCGGCGATAGGCATCAGCGACTGCCACGCGCTGCGGCCCGCGCTGGGTGCCGACGAAGGCGCGAGCACGGTCGGGGCTGCATCGATTTCAGTCATGACCCTAGAAAGAAACTGCGGGCCACTCACATCTCCATCGCCTCGCAGTGCGTCGCCGATCAAGCAATAGGAGGCCCATGCCCTTCTCAGCTCCCGGTCATTCTTCAGCCCTTGAAATACAGGGCGTGCTGAATGCTCATCCAAGTCACCATCCAGCAGTGCAGACAGCTTGTCCTTCATACGAACACCTACCAACGTTTGTCTGGAGCCGTATCTAGCAACGGCCTCAGTCGTTCCGCTATCGCCTCGCGGGCGCGAAAAATCCGCGACCGCACCGTCCCGATCGGGCACTCCATAATGTTGGCAATCTCTTCGTAGCTGAGCCCTTCCAGCTCGCGCAGCATGATTGCCGTCCTCAGCTCCTCGGGCAGTTCGGCCATGGCCGCATCCACCGTCTCGCCGATCTGCCTCGTCATCAACAGCCGCTCTGGCGTGTTGATGTCGCGCAACTGGTCGCCATCCTCGAAAGTCTCCGCCTCTTCTGAGTCGAAGCCCGTCGATGTCGGCGCCCGTCTACCCTGTGAAACCAGGTAGTTCTTCGCCGTATTGATCCCGATCCGGTAAAGCCAGGTATAGAACGCGCTGTCGCCCCGGAAGGAACCAAGCGCCCGGTAGGCCTTGATGAAGGTCTCCTGCGCCACGTCCTCGACTTCCGCCGGATCGCGAATCAACCTGGAAAGCAGCCTGTGCAGCTTCCGCTGGTACTTGGATACCAACAAGCCGTAGGCCTGCTTGTCACCGCGCTGGACGCGCTCGACAAGCTGCTGATCGATCTCGCGATCACTCATGGGGGCGTTTTCTTCTTCGCGTTTGAGATGACAAAACCGCGCAAGTATAAGCGACCGCCCACTTTCTCGCCAAAAGCCGGAAACAGAGAGACAGACACAGGGTGAAAAAATTAGTTCAGACGCCAGCAGGGGAATAGTGCACAGCACGGGCAAGAATCACGCTTCCTCCGTTAGCACTACCTCTTGCGTGATATATTTCAAAGCTTCGCTCCTGCCCGACCGACATCTTGTTAAAACAATACGATGTTCTAATCCTCGGCAGCGGCACGGCGGGACAATCGCTCGCCCTGCGCCTTGCCGACCGACTCAATGTCGCCCTGGTCACAAAACGCGAACTCACCGACAGCGCCAGTTCCTGGGCACAAGGTGGCATCGCAGCCGTTCTCGATACTACCGATAGCGTTGAAGACCACATACAGGACACCTTCACGGCGGGCGCAGGGCTCTGCGACCCAGCGTCGACACGCTTCGTGGTCGAACACAGCCGGGAAGCAATCGAATGGTTGATACACCGCGGCGTACCCTTCACCCGTGAGGACCACTCCAATCTCGGCTACCACCTGACCCGTGAGGGTGGCCACTCCCATCGGCGCATCATTCATGCCGCAGATGCCACCGGCGCGGCAGTCCAGGCCACCCTGGGCGAAGAAGTGCGTGCGCACCCGAACATTCATATCTACGAACACCACATTGCCGTCGATCTCATCATCGGCGACAAGGTAGGCCATCCCGGCGCCGGGTGCATGGGCGCCTATGTGCTGGATATCGGCTCCGACAAGGTTCTGACATTCAGCGCCAGAAACACCGTCCTTGCCACCGGCGGGGCCGGCAAGGCCTATCTCTACACGACCAACCCGGATGTCGCGACTGGGGACGGCATCGCAATGGCATGGCGGGCTGGATGCCGGGTGGCGAACATGGAATTCATCCAGTTCCACCCCACTTGTCTCTACCACCCCAGCGCGAAGTCCTTCCTGATTTCAGAAGCCGTTCGCGGAGAAGGTGGCTTACTCAAGCTGCCCGACGGCACCCGGTTCATGCCGGAGCATGATCCGAGAGCAGAGCTCGCCCCACGCGATATCGTCGCCCGTGCGATCGACTTCGAGATGAAGAAGCGCGGCCTGGATTGCGTACTCCTGGACATCAGCCACAAGCCGGCCGCATGGCTGCGGGACCATTTCCCCAACATCCACGCACGCTGCCTCGAACTTGGCATAGACATCACCCGGGAGCCCATCCCGGTTGTGCCCGCAGCGCACTACACATGCGGCGGTATCCTTACCGACATGAGTGCCCGCACCGACGTGCTGAATCTCTACGCTGTCGGTGAATCCGCATGCACCGGGCTTCACGGCGCCAACCGCCTGGCCAGCAATTCTCTGCTGGAGTGCCTGGTATTTGGCGCCGCCGCAGCCGAGGACATTCTCGCCAAACCGGAAGCTGTCCCGAAGCCGCTTCCGGAGTGGGACGAAAGCCGCGTCACCGATGCCGATGAAGAGGTCGTGATCACCCACAACTGGGCCGAATTGCGCCGGGCTATGTGGGATTACGTCGGTATCGTACGGACGACGAAGCGGTTGCAGCGCGCCCAGCACAGGATTCGCCTCCTCGCACGGGAAATCGAGGAGTTCTATTCGAACTTCCGGGTATCCAACAACCTGATCGAACTGCGCAACTTGGTAGTCACCGCCGACTTGATAGTCCGCTGCGCGCTTCAACGCAAAGAGAGCCGTGGGCTGCACCATTCCCGTGACTACCCAGGCCTCCTCCCCAAAGCACGCAATACCATACTGCGCCCAAGCATCAGGCGGAGTCGGCGCTCTGTTTGAAGGCCAACAACCGCAACCATATCCGAAGCGCGCGCCATTCCTCTCTCTTCATGTTTCGCGAAACGACCCCTAGGTGCAACGGCCATGGGGTCGTACGTGCCTCATCGTCGACCAGGCTCAACCAAAGAATAAAACCGAAATCGACAGCACCGGCCTGAACCCGCAGCATTCTGATTTCGCCGCCACGCGCTGTTTTCAGGGAGCCATCCGGCTGCAGGACAAGATTGATTCCGGCCTTCGCCATCTCAGCCCTCACCGCCGCGCAAGCTGAGAGCGCAATAAGGCCCATCGAAAACAAATCCTGGATCGAAAAAGAGGAGGCATAAGCAAAAAGCGTCAGTCCTGCCGCAATGTGCAACAGCAGAACTGACGCCATGAACTCCCTGGAGGGAGTGAGCTGAATTACGCGTGGAAACGATACTCCCGCCTCCACGCTGATCGCCTATGCTTTACGGAAAACTAGGGAACCGTTGGTCCCGCCAAAACCGAAATTATTCTTCAGCGCAAAATCAATCTTCATCGGACGAGCAACATTCGCACAGTAATCGAGATCGCATTCAGGATCCTGCTCGAAGATATTGATCGTCGGAGGCGAAACTTGGTGATGCAGTGCCAGTACGGTAAACACCGACTCAACACCACCAGCCCCGCCCAACAAATGGCCCGTCATCGACTTGGTGGAATTAACCACCAAGCCTTTTGCGGCATCCAGGCCAAAAGCGAGTTTGATCGCATCAGTCTCGTTCTTGTCGCCCAGCGGCGTTGAGGTGCCATGAGCATTCAGATACTGAATCTGATCCGGATTGACGCCGGCATTCTTCATGGCATTCAGCATGCTGCGGCGCGGCCCGTCGGTGTCGGGCGCCGTCATGTGATACGCATCACCGCTCATGCCAAAACCGGCGAGCTCGGCATAGATCTTCGCTCCGCGGCGACGTGCGTGTTCGTACTCTTCAAGCACAAGCACGCCTGCTCCCTCGCCAAGCACAAAGCCGTCCCTATCCTTGTCCCACGGCCGACTGGCGGTAGCGGGATCGTCATTCCGGGTAGACAAGGCTTTCGCTGAGGAGAAACCGCCGATCGCGAGCGAGGTCACGGTGGATTCGGCGCCACCGCAGACCATTACGTCCGCATCGCCGTACTCGATCGTCCGCGCGCCACTGCCGATCGCGTGCAGGCCAGTGGTGCAGGCAGTCACCACGGCAAGGTTCGGCCCCTTCATACCAAACATGATCGAAAGATTTCCGGAGATCATGTTGATGATCGTACCCGGGATAAAGAAGGGAGAAATCTTGCGAGGGCCACCACCGAGATAATCATCGTGGGTTTCCTCGATCATCGGCAGGCCGCCGATGCCGGAACCTATATTGATGCCGATACGGTCTGCATTGGCATCCGTTACTTCAATTCCGGAATCGCGAATGGCCTGAATGCCGGCAGCCATCCCGTAATGAATGAACACGTCCATCCGCCGTGCCTCCTTGGGAGACAAATAGGCGGAGACATCAAAATCCTTCACTTCACCAGCGATTCTCGCGGCGAAATTGCTCGCATCGAAACGCGTGATCGGGCCAATGCCGCTTTTTCCGGCAAGCACATTTTCCCAGGCTTCGGAAACGCTATTGCCGACCGGTGAGATAATTCCCAGTCCGGTGACGACGACTCTACGACGCGACACAGGCTAACTCCGTATGAAAATCAGGGCGGAGAGAAAAAGACCGATCCGGATCTCGCTCATCGCGAGACCCGGAAGGAAAACGGATTACTTCTTCAGGTGAGCGTTGACGTAGTCAATCGCCTGCTGGACGGTCGTGATCTTCTCTGCTTCCTCGTCCGGGATTTCGCACTCGAATTCTTCTTCCAGCGCCATAACCAGTTCCACGGTGTCCAGCGAATCCGCGCCCAGATCGTCCACGAACGAAGACTCGTTCTTGATCTCCGATTCGTTTACGCCAAGTTGCTCAGCGACGATCTTCTTGACGCGCTGTTCGATGTTCTCCATGAACAAACTCCTTCCCTGAAAGATGCAGGTATGTAAGAAAAAAAGCCGGCGTATTCTACCAAAAAGGACCGCATCCGCTATCGCGGCCTGCGGTCAGGACATGTACATGCCGCCGTTGACATGCAGCGTCGTTCCTGTGACGTAGGCCGCCGCCGGCGAGGCCAGGAAAGCGACCGCAGCAGCGATCTCCTCCGGCCGCCCCAGGCGCCCTAGCGCAATCTGCCCCAGCAACGCGTCGCGCGAGGCGTCCGGCAGTGCCTTGGTCATGTCAGTGTCGATGAAGCCCGGCGCCACGCAGTTGACCGTGATGTTGCGGCTGCCGAGTTCACGCGCCAGCGCCCGGCTCATGCCGGCGACGCCAGCCTTTGCCGCAGCATAGTTGGCTTGTCCGGGATTGCCAGCGCTGCCGACTACCGACGTAATGTTGATGATGCGGCCTTGTCTGGCCTTCATCATGCCGCGCATCACCAGACGGGAGAACCGGAAGACAGCCTTCAGATTGGTGTCGATAACCGAATCCCATTCCTCATCCTTCATCCGCATCGCGAGGTTGTCGCGGGTGATACCGGCATTGTTCACGAGGATGGTAACGGCACCATGGAGCTTTTCGATCTCGCCGATCAGCGCTTCGCTGGCGGCGGCATCGGTCACATCTACCGCAAGACCGCTTCCTTTGATGCCTGCATCCGCCAGCGCCTTGGCGATGTCCGCGGCGCCGGCAGCAGTGGTAGCTGTACCGACCACGGTCGCCCCGAGGCGCCCCAGTTCCATTGCCACCGCCCGGCCGATACCACGGGAGGCGCCCGTAACCAGCGCAACCTGTCCTTCAAGGGAGAAACTCATCCTTACCTCACCACCGAAATCGATTGCTCAAGGCTGGCCGCATCATGCGCCGAACCACCTTCGACTTCCTTCGCGATCCGCTTGGTCATGCCGGCGAGCACTTTGCCCGGGCCGCACTCAATGACATGCCCCATGCCGCGACGGCCCATTTCCTGGATAGTCTCGATCCAACGAACCGGCGAAAAAGCCTGCCGGATCAGGGCATCACGGATACGCTCGGAATCTTCATAGACCGTGACGTCGACATTGTTCAGCACGTCGATCTGCGGCTTCCCGATGGAAACGCTGGCCAGACGCTCTGCCAGACGCTCTGCCGCCGGCTTCATCAGGGCGCAGTGGAAAGGCGCACTCACCGGCAACAGCACCGCGCGCTTGGCGCCCTTTGCCTTTGCGGTTTCGATAGCACGCTCGACCGCAGCCTTTGCGCCAGCGATCACGATCTGTCCCGGCGCATTCAGGTTGGCCGCCTCGACGACCTCGCCTTGCGCCGCCTCGGCGCAAGCCTCTTTGACAGCATCGGCCTCCAGGCCGAGCAGCGCGGCCATTGCCCCCTCTCCGGCGGGCACTGCTTCTTGCATCGCCTGGGCGCGGAAACGCACCAGGGGTACCGCGTCAGCGAAGGCCAGAGCCCCAGCCGCGACCAGCGCGGAATACTCACCCAGACTGTGACCGGCCACCAGCGATGGACGGGGACCGCCAGCAGCCAGCCACGCCCGGTAAACAGCAACCCCGGCGGTTAACATCAAGGGCTGGGTATTGACGGTAAGCGCGAGCCGCTCTGCCGGACCTTGGGCAACCATCTCCCACAGATCTTCACCCAGCGCCGCAGACGCCTCGGCGAAAGTCTCCCGAATGATAGAGGACTCGCCATAGGCCGCCATCATGCCGACCGACTGCGAGCCCTGGCCGGGGAATACCAGCGCAAAAGCCATCTTCTCTCCGTGTCTCAGGGAAATGAGGATTAGAAATCGAGCAGGGCTGCGCCCCAGGTGAAACCGCCGCCCACGCCTTCCAGCACCAGGCGGTGCCCGCGTTTCACCCTGCCGTCGCGTACAGCGGCGTCCAGTGCGAGCGGAATGGAGGCGGCCGAGGTGTTCCCATGCTGATCGACGGTTGCCACCACCTTGTCCATCGGCAGACCCAAGCGTTTGGCCGTTGCCTGGATGATGCGGATATTCGCCTGATGCGGGATTAGCCAGTCGATACTGTCGGCACCGACGCCGGCCTCTTCGATAACGCGATGAGCCACATCGCCCAGGACACGCACCGCGAACTTGAACACCGCTTGTCCGTCCATGCGCAGGAAGGGGTCGCCAGTCACCTGTCCGCCAGCGACATTGCCGGGAACACAAAGAATCGGGCTATGGCTGCCATCCGCGTGCAGCGACGATGCGCGAATCCCGGGTTGTTCTGCAGCCTCCAGCACAATGGCTCCAGCACCGTCACCGAACAGCACGCAGGTGCCGCGGTCGGACCAGTCCAGGATTCGAGAAAAAACCTCAGCTCCCACCACCAGGGCACACCTGTGGCTTCCGCTACGAATGAACTTGTCCGCAATGCTCAGCGCGTAAATGAAGCCGCTGCACACAGCCTGTACATCGAACGCCGGGCAGCCATTGACTATACCGAGCTTCGCCTGCAGCAAAGTGGCAGCGCTGGGGAAGATGAAGTCCGGCGTGGATGTAGCGACGACGATCAGATCCACCTCGTCCGCGCGCCTTCCAGCGGCTTCGAGTGCGCGCTCTGCCGCGATTTTCGCCAGATCGCTCGACGTTACGCCGGCCTCAGCAAGGTACCGCGTGCGGATTCCGGTTCGAGCAGCAATCCACTCATCCGAAGTATCAATGCCCCGCGCAACCAGATCATCGTTGCTGACGGGCGAGCCGGGCAGATAACTGCCGGTACCGGCAATCCGCGCGTAGATCATGCAGCTACCTCGTTCATTACGGACATCCGCTCAGTAATGCGCTCGATCAACCGATTGCCTGCCGCCTCAGCCGCACGCGCAATCGCCTGTTCGAATGCGTAAGCGTCCGCCGAACCATGACTTTTGACGACCACGCCGCGGAGGCCAAGCAGCGAAGCGCCGTTATAACGACGGTGGTCGACCCGGAATTTGAATCCCTTGAGCGCAGGCATGGCGACGATTGCCATCAACTTGGTCAGCCAGTTCCGGCTGAACTCCTGCCGCAAAAAGGTGGAGAGCATTTGGGCCAGCCCCTCGGACGTCTTCAGCGCCACATTGCCGACGAAGCCGTCGCAGACGACGACGTCCGTTGTCCCCTTGTAGATGTCGTCGCCCTCCACGTTACCGTAGAAATTCAGGCCGCTGGTCCGCAGCAACTCGCCGGCCTGCTTGACGACTTCGTTGCCCTTGATCTCCTCCTCTCCGATATTCAGCAGCCCTACCGAAGGGCGATCTAAGTGCTCCACCGCAGCGACCAACATCGCGCCCATCACGCCGAACTGCAGAAGATGTTCGGCAGAACAATCAACGTTGGCACCAAGATCCAGAACGTATGTACGTCCCTTCAAGGTGGGCAGGATGGTAGCGATGGCAGGCCGGTCGATACCGGGCAGCATCTTCAGGACGAATCGAGAGATAGCCATCAACGCGCCGGTATTGCCGGCAGAGACAGCGGCAGAAGCCTCGCCTGCCTTTACCAGATCGATAGCAACGCGCATGGAGGAGTCTTTCTTGTTCCGCATGGCATTGGCCGGAGGCTCGTCCATTTCGACGATCTCGGTTGCAGCGCGAATACGAAGCCTGTCGCCAAACTCGGAGGCAACCTGGCTTACCAAGGGCGCAAGCGCTTCTTCGCGACCAACCAGAACTGCATGCGCGTCGGGATGACTGCGCAGAAAAGCCAAGGCAGCGGGCACGGTCACGACAGGGCCGTGATCGCCACCCATGCAGTCGATTGCAACGGTGACACCCATCGGCAACTCGCGTGATTCAGTGGATATTGGGATAAAAAAGGCGGCGCAGGCGCTACGCGCACTGCGCCGCCTCCTGTGTCAGGAAGCGGGCTTATTCACCCTTGGTCTTGACGACCTTCTTGCCGCGGTAGTAGCCGTTCGGGCTGATATGGTGGCGCAGGTGCACTTCACCAGTGGTCGCCTCGACAGCCAGGGACGGCGCGGTCAGGAAATCGTGGGCGCGGTGCATGCCGCGCTTGGACGGGGACTTCTTGTTCTGTTGGACAGCCATGTATTGCTCCTAAAACAAATATTGCGCCTAGGTCTTGCTGCCGCTGCTACGCAGCGTCGCCAGCACGGCAAAAGGCGATTTCTCATCCACCACACTTTCAGGACGTGGCGGCTCGCAACTGTCGTGTCGCGGCGCGATCGGCATGGCAAGCAGGATTTCTTCCTCGATGAGGGAGATCACATCAAGATCTTCATCGACCTCGAATGCATCAACCTCGTCGTTTTCCAGCTCGTCATCGGGAATGGCCTGCCCTGAACGGACAGGCTGCAACTGCGCATCCACCGCAAGATCCCAAGCAAAACCACCCAGGCACCGCTGACAGCGCAGGGACAACCGCCCTCGCAACACCAGCGCAAGCCTTGGCCTGCGATTCGCATCCAGCGATCCGTCAAGCCGGTAGGCAACTTCACCCGCCTCGTCGTACAACAAATCAGCCAGGCGCCCCAGTCCGCCAACCGCAACCGTCCCGACCATGCTGCGGCCTTCAGCAGCAAACCGGAATGGATCTTGGATCAGCCTCGAGGGCGCGCCTTGGTTCGACATAAGGGCAGCATGATATTATTTTTCAATTCGCTGTGTCAAAGACCTCAAGCAATTCCACCTTTCGCCTAACCTGCCAATGAAGCTAGTTCTTGCCTCCACCTCGACTTACCGAAAAATGCTGCTCGAACGCCTGCAGCTCAGCTTCGAGACGGACAAGCCGGAAACGGATGAAGCCGCCCTTCCGAACGAGGCGCCGGCGTCCACGGCTGAACGTCTTTCCGTGGAGAAGGCGCGGGCCGTCGCCCTCCGCCATCCAGGCGCGCTCATCATTGGCAGCGATCAGGTCGCCTACCTCGGAACCGAAGTCTTCGGCAAACCCAGCACAGCCGAGAATGCCATGCGCCAGCTCCAGCGGATGCGGGGCGAAACCGTTGTTTTTCATACAGCCCTGACGCTGCTCAATACCCGCAGCGGCGCCACCCAAACCATCGGAGTTCCGACGCACGCCCGCTTTCGCCTACTGTCCGATGAGGAGATCCAGCGTTACGTCGAGAAGGAGAGGCCCCTCGACTGCGCGGGCAGCGCAAAATCGGAAGGGCTAGGCATTTCACTGCTGGAAGCCATGTCGGGCGATGACCCCACCGCCTTGATAGGCCTCCCGCTCATCGCGCTGTGCCGCATGCTGCGCAACGAAGGTATCGCCATTCCCTGAAGCGAAGCCGAGCCCACCGCTAAGCAAACTCTTCGACCACGAAGACTTCGCCACCCCGCTCCCTCATGGTCAGCCGAGGAAGGCGCCCACCCTTGCACGGCCCCATCACGCAAAAGCCTGTGCGCGGCTCGTAATGCGCGCCATGGACTGCGCACAGCAGGTAGTGCCCCGTCAGATCGAAGAATTTCCCCTCCAGCCAGTCCAGTTCAACCGGGACATGCGCACACCGATTCAGGTAGCCATACACAACGCCTGAGTAACGCACCGCAAATGCGGCCTCCTGGCCCACCAGAAAGCGCACACCATCCCCACCCTCAAGCAACTGGCTGGAAAGGCAGATCAGACGTTCTCTCTCAGCCATCGATCCAGCGCCACGGAAGAATCCAGACAAGCCAGCGGCTGCTCCGCCATCAGCAACTCCACAGGATGAGCCCCGAAACTGACCGCAAGCCCTGCGGTCCCGGCGTTTTTCGCCATCTGCAGATCGTGTGTGGTGTCACCTATCATCAGTGTGCGGTCGGGCGAAACGCCGAACTCATCCATCAGCTCATGCAGCATTGCCGGATGCGGTTTGGAAAAACACTCGTCCGCACAACGAGTGGCGTGGAAATGAGCCCCAAGACCCGAATGGGTCAGCGCCCGCTGCAGCCCCGCCCTGCTCTTGCCGGTAGCCACCGCCAGCATCCGGCCGCTGGCGCCGAGCCAGGCCAGCATCTCATCAACGCCAGGAAACAGGGTGAGCTCGGTATCGCCAGACAGATAGTGATGGCGATAACGCTCCACCATGCGCGGATAGTCCTCGATCTTGAGCTCCGGCACCGCATGACTCAACGCGTCACTCAAGCCCAGGCCGATGACGTAGCGGGCGCGCTCTTCGGGCGGCTGAGGCAGCCCAAGATCCTGCGCCGCCGCAAGAATGGAACGGACAATGGCGGCAGCCGAGTCCATCAACGTGCCATCCCAGTCGAACACAACCAAGTCGAAACGACTAGCCATTTCCTTCTGCCTCAGTCCTGTCCAACCTGTCGATAAATCCCTGCAATTCTTCTGGCAACTGCGCCATCAATTCCACCCGTGCGCCAGAAAGCGGATGACTGAAGCTCAACTGCGCCGCATGCAGGAACATTCGCCGCAGCCCCTCGCCCTCCAACACCTTGTTCAAGGCGAAATCACCATACTTGTCGTCGCCACACAAGGGGAACCCGAGGCTGGCGAGATGAACGCGGATCTGATGGGTCCTGCCTGTCTTGAGTTCAACTTCGACAAGACTGAAACGGCGCCACCGCCGAACCAGGCGAACGATGCTGTGTGCGGGCTTGCCCTCCGGCGAGACCCGCACCCTACGCTCCCCATCAGGCGTCAAATACTTGAACAGAGGGGACCGGACATGTTGCATCGGGTTCATCCACCGCCCCGCCACCAGCGCAAAGTAGCGCTTCTCCATGCGCCCTTCGCGCATCATGTCGTGCAGGGCAGTCAGCGAAGAGCGCTTCTTTGCCACTATCAACAGACCGGAAGTCTCCCGATCCAGGCGATGAGCCAGTTCCAGCATGCGCAACTCTGGTCTCTGCACTCGCAGCTGTTCGATCACACCATGGCTCACGCCGCTTCCGCCGTGCACCGCCTTGCCGGAGGGCTTGTCGATAACCAGCAGGGCATCGTCCTCATACACGACAGGCAGTGGCTTTCCTGCCGGCGGCGGTGCCTTGCTTGCCCCATCGGAAATCCGCATCGGCGGAATACGAAGCTCGTCTCCCTCCTCCAAGCGGTAGGTCGGCTGCACCCGGCGGCCATTGACCCGTACCTCACCCCCACGAAGGATGCGATAGACGTGGCTCTTCGGAACACCCTTTGCCAAACGCAGCAGGAAGTTGTCGATGCGCTGACCGGCGGCGCTTTCATCGATGCGTTCGTGCCTCACAGCAATCGCTTTGCCTTGTATCGTCATCCTGAAATATACTTCGCAGCGGTTGATTCCGGTCGCGGTCGACTTTCCCCTCGTGCCATAAGGCGGTGGAGGAATGGCGACAATGAGCCCTCTGGAGTGCTCCCGATCAACCGAAAGCGTGCCGTCAAAAGCCCAAAAAGGCGTCGATGGTAACGCAACCAATAAACTTCGACATACACCCATCCATCTATCCAGGTGGATTTAGTCGCGTAGCACACGCAGGATCAAATGTTCCGGCTCGCGGGTCCACGGAAACCCGGGCGGGAACAAGAGAATATCGACCAGCCGACCCATCTTCGCCTATTCATAACAACCGGATGAAAGCAGCCCTAACCAACCGCTCCTGAACCCGGAAAGCACGATGGTGCGCGCCGTTCGTCCTGCCCGTGTGTCTTACGCGGGAGAACGATCCAAATGAAGCGCATGCTTTTCAATGCGACGCAGGCCGAGGAACTCCGCGTCGCAATCGTGGATGGTCAGAAACTGATCGACCTCGATATCGAATCGGCCGCCAAGGAACAACGCAAGAGCAACATCTACAAGGCGGTCATCACACGCATCGAGCCCAGCCTCGAAGCCGCTTTCGTCGATTACGGCGCAGAACGCCACGGTTTCCTGCCGTTCAAGGAAATCGCGCGCAGCTATTTCCAGCCCGGGGTTGAAGCCAGCAAGGCCAGCATTCGCGAAGCCTTAAAGGAAGGCCAGGAACTCATCGTCCAAGTCGAAAAGGATGAGCGCGGCAACAAGGGCGCCGCGCTGACCACCTACATTTCCCTGGCCGGGCGTTATCTCGTCCTGATGCCCAACAATCCACGTGGGGGCGGCGTTTCCCGCCGTGTGGAGGGCGACGAACGCGCGGAGTTGCGTGATGTCATGGACCAGCTGCAGGTTCCGCAGGGCATGAGCCTGATCGCCCGCACCGCCGCCATCGGCCGCAGCGCCGAGGAGCTGCAATGGGACCTCAACTACCTGCTCCAGCTATGGACCGCAATTGAAGGGGCGGCCCAGAACCAGACCGGCGCCTTCCTCATCTACCAGGAGGGCAGCCTTGTCATCCGCGCGATCCGCGATTACTTCCAGCCGGATATCGGCGAGATCCTGATCGACACTGACGACATCTTCGAGCAAGCCCAGCAGTTCATGGCCCACGTGATGCCGGGCAATGTGAACCGGGTCAAGCGCTACCACGATGATGTTCCACTCTTCTCGCGCTTCCAGATCGAGCATCAGATCGAGTCCGCCTACTCCCGTCAGGTGAACCTGCCTTCCGGCGGTGCAGTGGTGATCGACCACACCGAGGCACTGGTCTCGGTGGACGTGAACTCCGGCCGCGCGACCAAGGGTGCGGACATCGAGGAAACCGCCTTCCGCACCAACCTGGAAGCAGCCGACGAGATCGCCCGCCAGCTGCGCCTGCGCGACCTCGGCGGCCTCATCGTCATCGACTTCATCGACATGGAGTCGCAGAAGAACCAGCGCGAGGTGGAAAACCGTCTGCGCGACGCCCTGCGTCATGACCGTGCCCGCGTGCAGACCGGCAAGATCAGCCGCTTCGGCCTGCTGGAGCTTTCCCGCCAACGCCTGCGGCCTGCCCTGGCGGAAACCAGCTACATCCCCTGCCCGCGCTGCAATGGTACCGGCCACATCCGCAGTACCGAATCTTCCGCACTGCACATCGTCCGCATCCTTGAAGAGGAAGCGATGAAGGAAAACACCGGCGCGGTGCATCTGCAGGTACCGGTCGACGTTGCCACCTTTCTGCTCAACGAGAAGCGGGTGGACATTGCCCACATTGAGATGCGCCACCGTGTGCAACTCATCATCGTGCCGAACCGCCACCTGGAAACGCCGCAGCACGAAATCATCCGCCTGCGCCACGACCAGCTGAACCAGGAAGAGATCGCCCTCGCCAGCTACCAGATGGTGCAGAAGCCGGCGGAAAAGGAGCTCGGAGTTCAGAGCAAGAATGGCGACAAGCCTGTGCGGCAAGAGGCCGCCGTCAAGGGTATTTCGCCAGAGCAACCCGCGCCCGTCAGCGAGCCTCGTCCGGCGGCCGAGGCTCCGGCTGCTGCGCCCGCCCCGACAGGCGGCATCATTTCCCGCCTGCTGGGCTGGCTGATGGGTGGCCCCAAGGCGGCCCCGGTACCGCCTGTCGTAGAGACTCCGCCCAAGCGCGAGGGGCGTGGCCGCAGCGAACGCAATGGGGACGGCCGTCGCAATGGCGGCAACCGCAACCGCCGCGAAGGTCAAGCCCGCGGCGAGCGCGACGGCGAGGAACGCAGTGCTCGCGGCGGCCGCAGTGATCGCGGCGAGGGTGCCGAGCGCGCAGCAAAACAGCAGACCGCAGTTCCTCAGGACCGGCCTGAACGCAGCGAGCGCACCGAACGCAGTGAGCGTCCAGAACGGGGCGAAGGCGGTCGTAATCGCGGCCGGGGCCAACGTGGCAGCGCCCGCGGCGAGGAAAACCTGCTGGCCGAGAAGGCGGCGGAGAAAGCCGTTGAGGCTCTGGCCACCGAGAGCGCGATGGCTGCTGCGAGCGCAATGGCCGAGTCGCAGCCTGACTCCCTGCCGAGCACCGACGAAGCCGATGCGGCGCCGGAAAAGCGCCGCCGCCGCAGCCGCGGCCGGCGGGACCGGCGCAGCGCGGAAGGTGTGGCTGGAGTGATCGGCGAAGAGAATTCTTCGGCGGTGGAGAGCCATGACAGCGCGGACGCACCGGCCGTGATGACGGAGGCAACCGCGCCCGTCGAGGCACTAGTGGCAAGCGCCCCGGAAAGCACCAGTATCGAAGTGGAGGCCCCCAGCTACGCAGCGCTCGAGTCCGCGCCTGTAGCGGAGGAAACCCAGGTCCCCCAAGAAGCCGCCCTGTCAGAGGCCGTGGCAGCAGAAACGGTGACCATCGAGCCCCAAGTTGCAGCAGTGGTCGCGGAAAGCCAGGAGATTCAGCCCGCTCCGGAGCCCGAGGCACCCGCTGTCGCGTTGGAGCAAGCCCCAGCTCCCCAGGCAGAGTTGCCGGTGGCTGTCGCCCCGGCTCAGGCAGAGGCCCAGGCGGCGGCTGAGCTTGTTCCACCGGCCGAGGCGGCCCTGCCTCCTGTTACGGTTGAACCGGCGGCTGAGGCACCGGCAATAGTTGCCGAACCGGTGATCACCGAGGAGGCGCAACAAGCTGAAGTCGCGCCGGTCGAGCAAGCGGCACCAACAGCCGAAACCGGCCGCGAGCCCTCGGCTCCCATCGACCTGGGTAGCAGCGGCCTTGTAATGATCGAGACGGACCGGAGCAAGGCGGTGTTTACCAACGGCGAGCCTGAAGCGCCCGCTCAACTGGGCCGCAAGCCCCGCCGCTCCAGCGCCGCACTGAGTGGCGAGCCGCTGCAGCAAGTCGAAACCCGCAAGTAAAAAGCCGGCCGGCGCCAGAGACAAGAAAGCCATCCCCAGGGATGGCTTTCTTTTTTGGTTCTTCGCGCGATCAGAGGGAAGTAGAGGTTGACGGTTCGGAGGCATCAATAACCGCATCAAGGTCATCAAGCGCATGGCCTACGGATTCCGCGACTCAGCCTATTTCTTCCTGAAGATCAAGGCCGCCTTCCCCGGAAAGGCGCGATAAACCTCTTTTTTTGGCCGCTTACCTATGCTGCCAGCCGACGCACTCCCTCAGGCACTCTCACGCAAACGGTCGAACAAGCCCTGCACTGCGTTCTCGCACATGTTCAGCACCAGGTCGAAACCGGTCGGCCCCCCGTAATAAGGGTCCGGCACTTCATCGAACTCCGAGTTGCGTGCGAAGGACATGAAAAGGGCCAGCTTGGGGCGATACACAGCGGGAGCGACCCGCTCCATGGACTGCAGATGGCTGCGGTCCATGGCCAGCAGCAGATCGAAGCGCTGGAAATCGGCGGGATCCAGCTTGCGTGCGCGCAGACCGGAGAGATCGTAGCCACGCGCCGCCGCAACCTTCTGCGAGCGCGGGTCCGGCGCCTCGCCGGCGTGGTAGCCGTGGGTACCCGCAGAGTCGACTTCGACCAGACCGCTCAGGCCCGTCGTTTCGATGAAATGCCTCGCCACGCCCTCCGCGGTGGGGGACCGACAGATGTTCCCCGTGCAGACGAACAAAATCCGCTTCAAGCTCTTCCTCCTCAATTGGTTCCATGCTGGTCGGCGCCGAAGGCCCGGCTGCGCAGGCGGAACAATTCGTCGCGCGCTGCTGCAGCCTTCTCGAACTCGAGATTGCGCGCATGCTCCTGCATTTCCTTTTCCAGCTTCTTGATGGCCTTCGCCAGCGCCTTCTCGTCCATTGCCGCGTAGTCGGCCCGCGCCTCCTCCGCGACCAGCGCCTGCTTCTCGTCATTCGCTGCGTATACGCCGTCGATGATGTCCTTGATGCGCTTGCTTACCGTCTTGGGCACGATACCGTGCGCTTCGTTGAACTCGATCTGCTTGCTCCGCCGGCGTTCGGTTTCCTGCATGGCCGCGCGCATGGAGTCGGTTATACGGTCTGCATAGAGTATCGCGGTCCCGTTGATGTGCCGGGCAGCACGCCCTATGGTCTGGATGAGCGAGCGCACCGAACGCAGGAAGCCTTCCTTGTCCGCATCCAGGATCGCGACCAGCGACACCTCCGGGATGTCCAGCCCTTCACGCAGCAGGTTGATGCCCACCAGTACGTCGAACTGGCCAAGGCGCAGATCGCGGATGATCTCCACCCGCTCCACCGTATCAATGTCCGAGTGCAGGTAGCGCACCCGGATCCCGTTCTCCGCCAGATAGTCGGTCAGATCCTCGGCCATGCGCTTGGTCAGCACCGTGACCAGCACCCGCTCGTTCACCGCTATACGCCGGCGCACCTGAGACAACAGGTCATCCACCTGGGTGGTCGCGGGCCGCAGCTCGACAATGGGATCGATCAAACCCGTCGGCCGTACCACCTGCTCCACCACCTGCCCCTGGTTGGCTTCCTCGTAGGCGGCGGGGGTGGCGGAGACGAACACCGTCTGCGGCATCAGGCGCTCGAACTCCTCGAAGCGCAGCGGGCGGTTGTCCAGCGCGGACGGCAGCCGGAAGCCGTACTCGACCAGGTTCTCCTTGCGCGAACGGTCGCCCTTGTACATGCCGCCCACCTGGGGAATGGTAACGTGCGACTCATCCACGAACAGCAGTGCGTCCCGCGGCAGATAATCGATCAGGGTGGGCGGCGCTTCGCCGGGCCCGCGGCCTGAAAGATGCCGCGAGTAGTTCTCGATTCCCTTGCAAAAACCCATCTCGTTGAGCATTTCCAGGTCGAAGCGGGTGCGCTGCTCGATGCGCTGGGCCTCGACCAGCTTGCCCTCCCGCTGGAAACGCCCTACTCGCTCGGTCAGCTCCTCCTTGATTGCCTCTATCGCCTTCAGCACGGTGGTGCGCGGCGTCACGTAGTGGCTGGAGGGATAGACGGTGAAACGGGCCAGCTTCTGCCGCAGATGGCCGGTCAGCGGATCGAACAGCGTAAGGTGCTCGATCTCGTCGTCGAACATGTCTATGCGCACCGCCAGCTCGGCGTTTTCCGCCGGAAAGACGTCGATCACATCGCCGCGGACGCGGAAGGTGCCGCGACGGAAGTCGATGTCTGCCCGGGTGTATTGCATGGCCACCAGCCTGGCGATCAGGTCGCGGTGGGCGATACGCTCGCCTTCGCGCAGGTGCAGCACCATCGAGTGGTAGTCCACCGGGTCACCGATGCCGTAAATGCAGGACACAGTGGCTACGATGACTACGTCCCGCCGCTCCATCAGGCTCTTGGTGGCCGACAGGCGCATCTGCTCGATGTGCTCGTTGATCGACGAATCCTTCTCGATGAAGAGATCCCTCGACGGCACATAGGCTTCCGGCTGGTAATAGTCGTAGTAGCTGACGAAGTACTCGACCGCGTTCTCCGGCAGGAATTCGCGGAACTCCGCATACAGCTGCGCGGCGAGCGTCTTGTTCGGCGCCAGCACCAGCGCCGGGCGGCCCATGCGCGCGATCACGTTGGCCATGGTGTAAGTCTTTCCCGAGCCCGTCACGCCAAGCAGGGTCTGGAACATCAGCCCGTCGGCCACGCCCTCGGTCAGCAGGCGGATGGCTTCGGGCTGATCGCCCGCGGGCGGAAAGGGTTCGTGCAAACGGAAGGGGCTGCCCTCGAAGGTCACCACGCGGGCACTGCCTGCTGGGGTCGTCATGCTAGAATTCCCGTTTCCTTCGGCCTGATTTTCCAACTCGGAAAGGCGGCCAAAACATTGATTATTTCCCAAATCGCGGCACAAGGCACGACCGTGGTCGTCCCAGCCCCGCGACGAACCGCAAGAGCAACTGGAGTCGACATGTCCGCATCGATCTTCGCCGCCGTCGAAATGGCGCCCCGTGACCCGATTCTTGGCCTCAACGAGGCCTTCGCCGCCGACACCCGCGCGGAGAAGGTGAACCTCGGGGTCGGCGTCTATTACGACGACAACGGCAAGATCCCGCTGCTGGCAGCCGTGCGTGCTGCCGAGAAGGCGCGCCTGGAAGCCATGCCCGCCCGCGGCTACCAGCCCATCGAGGGCGCCGTCGCTTACAACACCGGCGTGCAGAACCTGCTGTTCGGCAAGGATTCCGCACTGCTGGCCAACGGCCAGGTCGTCACCATCGAAGCGCTGGGCGGCACCGGCGCACTGAAGGTCGGCGCGGACTATCTGAAGCGCCTGCTGCCGGGCTCTACCGTCTACATCTCCGATCCGAGCTGGGAAAACCACCGCGCCCTGTTCGAATCCGCCGGTTTCCCGGTCGAAACCTACCCGTACTACGAGGCCTCCACCCGTGGCGTGGATTTCGCCGCGATGAAGGCCAAGCTGGAGAGCCTGCCCGCCGGCGCCATCGTCGTCCTGCACGCCTGCTGCCACAACCCCACCGGCGCTGACCTCAGCGACGCGCAGTGGGATGACGTGGTTGCTGCCTGCCGCAGCCGTGGCCTGATCCCCTTCCTGGACATGGCTTACCAGGGTTTCGCCGATGGCATCGAGGCAGATGCGGTTGCCGTGCGCGCTTTCTCCGCTAGCGGCCTGCAGTTCTTCATCTCCTCCTCCTTCTCCAAGAGCTTCTCCCTGTACGGCGAGCGCGTGGGTGCGCTGTCAGTCGTCACCTCCAGCAAGGAAGAGAGCGGCCGCGTGCTGTCGCAGATCAAGCGGGTGATCCGCACCAACTACTCCAACCCGCCGACCCACGGCGGCGCGGTGGTTGCCGCGGTGTTGAATTCCCCCGAACTGCGTCAACAATGGGAAGACGAACTGGCCGGCATGCGCGATCGCATCCGCGCCATGCGTACCGGCTTGGTTGAGGCGCTGAAGGCCGAAGGTGTGGCGCAGGATTTTTCCTTCGTGATCAAGCAGCGTGGCATGTTCTCCTACACCGGGCTGTCCGCTGCGCAAGTGGAGCGGCTGAAGAACGAGTTCGGCATCTATGCGGTCTCTACCGGCCGCATCTGCCTGGCCGCGCTGAACAACAAGAACCTGGGCTACGTGGCCAAGGCCATCGCTACCGTCGTGAAGCCCTGAAACAGAGGTTCTCCTGCAGAAAAATCGCACGGAGAACTTGACGGGAGGCCGCGTCATGCCTAGAATGCGCGGCTCTGTTCCTCGATAGCTCAGTCGGTAGAGCGCCGGACTGTTAATCCGTAGGTCCCTGGTTCGAGCCCAGGTCGAGGAGCCAAAAATTGCGTTTCAGCGAGTGATCAGGCTGGGACAAAGAAGTGAAGCTGCGGGCATCTGCCTTGCAGGAGAGTTTGAGTAGTTCCTCGATAGCTCAGTCGGTAGAGCGCCGGACTGTTAATCCGTAGGTCCCTGGTTCGAGCCCAGGTCGAGGAGCCAAGCATTAAAGCGGCTGTGTCATATAGCTGCTGCCGGGCCGGGATCTTCGCGCATTGCCGCGAGATGCCGGCCTTTTTCATTCTGGCCGGCGTTCAACGGTTCCCGCCCGCGCCCTGCCTGACCAGCGCTTCAGGAGGGCCGCCCGACGGCTCCTACTCTCGCCCTTTGGGCGCGCCTGCGATCAGCAGCTTCAGTTCTTCAATATCCAGCGGCTTCACGAGGTGGGCATCGAAGCCCGCCTCCTGCACCTTCTTCCGGTCTTTCTCCCGGCCCCAGCCGGTGGAGGCCACCAGCAGCGCCTGCCGTCCCCATTTTTCCGCACGGATCGCGCGCGCGACCTCCAGGCCGCTCAGATCCGGCAACCCCAGATCCAGCACGATCACCTCAGGCTGCAACTCGCTGGCCATGCGCAGCGCCTCCCTGCCGCTGGAGGCCGTGGCCACCTCGTGCCTGTCGAGCAGGCGGGCGACAGCCCAGATCGCATCAGCATTGTCGTCCACCAGCAGCACGCGGCGCTTGCCGCCGACGGCGATGTGCTGGTCCGCCGCGCTTTCTTCCTCGGCGCTCCTCACGGTGAGGGGAAACTCGACGATGAAGCGGCTGCCCAGCCCTTTGCCCGCACTCTCCCCCCGCACGCTGCCGCCGTGCAATTGCACGATGCTGCGCACCAGAGCCAGCCCGATACCCAGGCCATGGGGGCTGCGGCTGCCGGCATCCGGACTCTGGGAGAACATTTCGAACATCTGCTCCACCGCATCCGGCTCCATGCCGATTCCGTTATCTTCCACGGCGATAACCAGGCGGTCGCCAGCCCGCTCCGCCGAGAGCTTGATGCAACCGCACTCGGGCGTGTACTTCGCGGCGTTGGTGAGCAGGTTTGCGAGAACCTGGCTGAGGCGGACAGGGTCCGCGTACAAGGTGATGGCTTCTCCGGGCAGCCTGACCTCCAACTCGTGCCCGGCTGCGTCGATGACGTGCCTTGCCGTCTCCAGCGCCGACTCGACGACATGCGCAAAACGCACCCAGCGCTTTTGCAGCGCCAAGCGCCCCAGCCGCAGGCGGGAGACATCCAGCAGATCGTCCAGCAGCACCTTCATCGCCTGGGTCTGGCGGCGGACGATGAGGACGGCGTTATCCCGCTTTTCGGCATCCACGCCATTGCGGCTGAGCACCTCCGAGGCGCTGCTGATGGAGGCCAGCGGGTTGCGCAGCTCGTGCGAAAGCACCGCCAGGAAGCGGTCCTTCGCTTCGTCGGCGGCCTGCAGGGCGGCGGTGGCGTTTTCGTTCTCCTTCAGCGCCGCCAGCAGTTCCGCACGGCTCTCCTCCAGCGCCTGCTGGGCCGCGCGCTGCTCGCTCTGATCGCGCAGGATCTTGACGAAGCCAACCGCCTGGCCGGAGTTGTCGTGCATCGGCATCAGTGCGCCGCTGGCCCAGAAACGCCGGCCGTCCTTGCATTCGTGCAAGCGGTCATCGGACACGCCGTCGCAGTGCAGCGCCTGCTCCGCTTCCGCTGCCGGTGCGCCGGCAGCACGGTCTTCCTCGGTGAAGATCATGTCCACCAGCTGGCCGACCGCATCCGCCTCGCTGTAACCCAGCAATCGCTCGGCGCCGGTGCTCCAGGTGGTGATGCGGCGTTCGAGGTCGGTGGAGAAGATGGCGTATTCGACCGCGTTCTCCACGATCAGGCGCAGCTTCTCGGTGCTGTCCCGCAAGGCGTCCTCCGCATGCTTGCGCTCGCTGACATCGCTGCAGACGGCGAGGTAGGACATCGGCCGGCCATCGGCGTCGGCAAGGGAGTTCATGCTGTTGTGCAGCCAGATGATGCTGCCGTCCTTGCGCAGGCAACGTGTCTCCACCTGAAAGGATTCACCGTTGCTCGCCAGCTTCTCCATCAGCCCGGCACTCCGCTCCCTGTCCTGCGGATGCACAAGGTCCAGCAGCGGCACCCCCACCAGCTCGTCCTGCGTGTAGCCGAGCAGATCGCTGTAGCAGCGATTGGAGAAGGTGATCCGCCTTTGCAGATCCACCTGCACCACGCCCACCGTTGCCTGATTGACGATGGCGCTGAAACGCTCTTCCGAGCGCCGCAATGCTTCCCTCCCCTGCTTGCGGTCCGAGATGTCCACGAAGGTGAGCACCACGCCGGCGATCCGGTCGTCCAGCGTGCGATAGGGCAGCACCCGCACCAGATACCAGTTCCCGCCCGCTTCATCGACCTCACGCTCTATCGGCGTGAGGCGCTCCAGCACCTTGCGGGCGTCTTCGGCCAGTTCCGGGTAATGCAGCTGGGTGCGCAGGTGGCCGAGCGGGCGGCCGACGTCGGTCGCGATGAGATTGAACAGACCGACCGCTGACGGCGTGTAGCGGGTGATGCGCAGTTCGCGGTCCAGGAATACGGTGGCGATCGCGGTGGCATCCATCAGGTTCTGGATATCGCTGTTCGCATTGCCGAGCTCCTCCACCTTGCTCTTCAGCTCATGATTGACGGTGGTGAGTTCCTCGTTGATCGACTGCAATTCCTCGCGGTTGGTCTCCAACTCCTCGGTGGCGGAGCGCAGTTCCTCGTTCATCGCCTGCAGCTCTTCGTTGCTGGCCTTCAGTTCCTCGGTGGACGCCTCGTACTGTTCCACGGTGTCGCGCAGATGGGTCTTCAGCCGCTCCACTTCCCTATCCAGCTGATCCGCGACCGTGTCCGTCTCCGGCCGGGAGCGCTGCGGGGTCGCCGGCGATAACTCAACCAGTTCCGCAACATTCGGCAGGGCGTGCATCACCACCACCAGGAAACCGGGTGCCACATCTGTCATCGGCCGGACTTCGATGGCCAGATGCACGGTGTCGCCGTCGAACTCCAGGGTTGCCGGTCGGACGCGCGCCGGCAAGCCGGTGTTGGAAGCCTGATAGAGCGCGCCCCTCAGCTCGATCCGCAACGCCGGATGGATGAGACGCAGCAGGTTGCGGGTGAGCTCGCCGCCGCTGAACTTCAGGTAGCGCCCGGCGGTAGCCGACATATGGACGATCTCGTGCTCCGCATCCACTAGCAGCGAGGGCGGCGAAATGTGCTCCAGCAGCTTGAGGTGGACCTCCGCCCAGGACAGGGTGCGGCCCTCCACCTGGAAGGCGGTGCGGGTGCGCTCCACGCCGCTGCGGATGGCGGCCGCGTAGGGAATCACCGGCCCGGAGCGGGCGGCGGTCTGCGCCTCCATGGCGAGCGTCAGGGTGTTGGAGCCGGTGGGAATCTGCAGGCCGCCATGAGGCACCTGGCGCTGGGCGTAGAGGCGGAACTTCTTGTCGATCACGGCAAAGTGGACGTTGCCGTCCTCCACCGATTCGGAGGAGCCGAGGAACAGCGTGCCACCGGGCAGGAGCGCGAAATTGAAGGTATCCAGCACCCGCGCCTGTGCCTCGCGGTTCAGGTAAATGAGCAGGTTGCGGCAGGACACCAGGTCCAGCCGCGAGAAAGGCGAATCCCGCAGCACGTCGTGTACCGCGAACAGCACCGTCTCCCGCAGTTCCCTGCGTACCCGGTAGCCCCGGTGTTCCTTGACGAAGTAACGCCGCAGCCGCTCGTCCGAGACGTCCGCCTCTATGGTCGTGGGATAGATCCCTTCCCGCGCCACCCGGATGGCGTCGTCATCGAGATCGGTGCCGAAGACCTGGATCACCGGCGGCGCCTCCAGCGTGCGGGCGAACTCAGCCAGCAGGATGGCCAGCGAATAGGCTTCCTCACCGGTGGCGCAGCCGGCCACCCAGACGCGCACCGTGTCCGACGCCGTCTTGCCGAAGAACAGCCGCGGCAGGTGGGCTTCCAGCGTTTCGAAACACTCGCCGTCACGGAAGAAATTGGTGACGCTGATCAACAGATCCTGCAGCAGCGCGCCGGACTCGCCGGGGCGGGTACGCAAGCAGTCGAGATAACCGGGCAGGCTCTCGATGTTGTTCACCTGCATGCGCCGGCCGATGCGGCGCACGATGGTGGCGCGCTTGTAATCGGAAAAATCCCGGCCAGTGCGGCTGCGCAGGAAGGTGAGGACGTCGCGCAGCGCGGCCTCATCCACCGTCTCCGGCACCCGCAGTTCGCGCGGCACGGCCGGGTTCTCAGGCGGCAGGCGGAGATCCTGCTCCAGCCGCAGGTACTGCAGCACCCGGGACGGCATCTGCGCCACCGGCAGCACCCAGTCCACCATGCCGGTGCTGATGGCGGTGCGCGGCATGCTCGCAACCTGCGCCTCCTCCGGATCCTGGGCGATGGTCAGTCCGCCACGCTCCTTGACTCGCTTGAGACCGATGGCTCCGTCGCCATCCGCACCGGAAAGCACGATGGCGGTGGCGTGGGGGCCGTGGGAATCCGCCAGCGTGCGGAAGAAAAGATCCACCGCCACATGCTTGTGCCGCTCCTGCGGCAGTTCGGTGAGCTGCAGCATGCCGTCCATGGAGCGCAAGGCCTTGCCCGGCGGGATCACATAAACCATGTTGGCGCGGATCTTCATCGCCTCCCGCACCTGCACCACCGGCATGGAGGTATCCCGCTGCAACAGTTCGGCGAGGCGGCTTTCGTGGTCGGGCGACAAATGCAGCACGACCACGAAAGCCGGCCCCGGCGCATCCGGCATGGCTTTGAAGAAGGCCCGCAGCGCCTCGATGCCGCCCGCCGAGCCACCCAGGCCCACCACCGGCAGAAGGCGATATCCGCGCGCCGGCACGCCGTCGCCCAGTTCCTCGCCTTGATCCTGCTCCACCTGGTCCGGCGTCATTTCATCCATGGACTTCCCTGTACCGTGTTTTTTCACGCATCGTGCGGACAAGCGGGAATGCTATGGGGACAAGTCCACCCTATGCAACTCGCAGGTCCCCCGTTCCGGCGGCCACCTGCTGCAGGCCCGCCGCCGGAGCCAGTGGCTTCAATGCATGCCGCGCCGGCGCGGGCGGTTACCGTCGCCATCGTCGTAGGCGTGGCGCGCGGCGGACATCTCCGCCAGCACGCTGGCAACCTTGTGGTTGAGGCTGCCCTTGGGCATCACGCCCTTGGCATCCGGCTCGCCAGCCGGTACGCCGGTCAGCACCGCCATCGCCTCATCCACCGAATTCACCGCGTAGACGTGGAACAAGCCGCGGCGGGCCGCCTCCACCACGTCTTCGCGCAGCATCAGATGACGCACGCTGGCGGCGGGGATCACCACACCGTGGCCGCCATCCAGGCCGCGCTCGCGGCAGAGATCGAAGAAGCCTTCGATCTTCTCATTCACGCCGCCTATCACCTGCACTTCGCCGAACTGGTTCACCGAGCCGGTGACGGCATAGCGCTGCTCGATCGGGATCTGCGTCAGCGCCGACAGCAGCGCACACAGCTCGCCCAGCGAGGCGGAGTCGCCTTCCACCTGACCGTAGGACTGCTCGAAGGCAAGGCTGGCGGTGAGCGACAGCGGCTGGTGGCGCGCATAGCGGGAAGCCAGGAAGGCGGACAGGATGAGCACGCCCTTGGAGTGGATGGCGCCCCCCAGCTCGGTTTCGCGCTCGATGTCGACCACGTCGCCGTCGCCCATGCGCACGGTTGCGGTGATGCGCGCCGGGTGGCCGTGGGCGGCACCGGCGAGATCCACCACCACCAGGCCGTTCACCTGGCCGGCGCGGGCACCGCTGGTGGAAATCAGCGTGGTGCCATCCAGCATGGAGGCGCGGACGACGCGCGGGTAGCGGTCCGCGCGGCGGGCACGGGCGGCCAGCGCGGCGTCGATCTGCTCCCGGCCGACACGGGCGACGCCGGCGATGCCGGCCTGGTAATCCGCCTCGCGCATCAGGTCGACCAACTTGCGCGTCTGCAGGCTGAGCTTGCGGGCATCCTCGGCGAAGCGGGCGCCCTCCTCCATCAGCCGCGCCAGGGCGTGGCGGTCGAAAGCACGCAAGTCGTTGCGGCGAGCCAGCGCCGCCAGCAGTTGGGCGTAGCGGCGCTCGTTCTCCGGCGTGCGCGGCAGGTCGTCGTCGAAGTCGGCAGCCACCTTGAACAGCTCGGCGAAGTCCGGCTCCTCCTCCATAAGCAGGTAGAAGAGTTCCCGATCGCCGACCAGGATCACCTTCAGTTCACACGGCACTGGCTCCGGGGCCAGCGTCACCGCCCCACTCCACCCCTGGGCCTCGGCCGGCGGCTCGATGCGGATTTCGCCGGAGCGCAGCGCGCGCTTCAAGGCTTCCCAGGCGTAGGGCTGGCCCAGCAGGCGGCCGACGTCCAGGACCAGGTAGCCGCCGCAGGCCCGGTGCAGCGCGCCTGCCCGCAGGTGGTTGAAGGTGCTGACCTGGGCGCCGTTGCGCACCAGGTGCTCCAGCCGGCCGACGAGGTTGCCGTAGCCGGGGTTGTCCTCGTACACCACCGGCGCGCCGGTGCAGCCGGAGTGATCCACCAGCACCTTCACCTGGTACTTGTGGAAGCGCCAGGCCAGGCTGCTGCTCTCGTTGCTGTCCTCGCTGCCGTCCTCGTCATCCTCCGCGTATTCGTCGCCGCCATCGAGCAGGTCCGCCGCCACGCCGTCGAGGAAGCCCAGCACCTGCGGCAAGTCGGCGAAGGTGGCGCGGATGTCCTTCATCAGATGGGTGACCGCCGGGCGCAAAGCATCGCGCACCGCGCGGGTGAGCGCATCGCGCAGTTCGCGGCGCCAGTCGGGAAATTCGTCCAGCAGATCGGCGAGGCGCTCGGTCCACACCTCCACCTTGGCCTCGATGGCGGTGCGCTCGGCTTCGGGCAGCGCTTCGTAAGCTTCGTTCTCCAGGATGTCGCCATTCACCGTGGGAGCGAAGACGAAACCCTCCGGCGTGCGCAGCAGGGACAGCCCCTCCTCGAGACTGCCGGCGCCCACGGCGCGCAGGGCTTCCTCTTCGCGCTCCTTGTGCGCCTGCTGCAGTGCCTCGACCCGCTCGGTATGGGTTTCGCTGCCCAGAGCGGAGTCGATGGCCGGTTCCAGCTCGCGTATCAGGTCTTGCATCGCGCTGCGCAGCTGGGCGCCCCGCCCGGCGGGCAGGCTGAGCAAGCGCGGGTGCAGCGGATCGGCGAAGTTGTGGATGTAGCAGAGGTCGGGCGGCGTGGGGCGGGTCGCGGCCAGGCGGTGCAGCAGGCGGAAGGTTTCCGCATGGCGGCCGCTGCCGGACTCGCCGAGGACGTAGACGTTGTAACCGGGTTGCTGCATCGCCAACCCGAAACGCAGCGCTTCTTCGGCGCGCTCCTGGGTCAGACCCTCGTGCAGGAGGGGAAAGTCATCGGTGCTGTCAAAAGGGAAGACATCCGGATCGCTGTAGCTCCGCAGTTGCTGCGGTGCCAGCGGCATGGGCTCGGCCATGTTGTTGTTCTCCTGTGCCGAAAGAAAAATCGGGGAGGCACGCCCCGCGTGCCTCCCCGACATCTTCGCCTTTGCTGCGCGCGCGCTGCAAGCGCGCCGCTCGGTGCGGCGCCTTCAGCGCCGTTGGTATTGGTCGCCCCAGCGATTGTCTTCGCCGTCGTTCTCGAACTGGGGGAAATTGCGGTCATGCTCCAGCAGCAGCGTCATGATGGTGCGCGCATGCTCGGGCGGGAAACCCTGGCGGGAGCCGCCGCGGGTGTCGGTCATCAAGCGGAAAATGTAGCGGCGACACTCGCGGCTGCCCCACATCAGGTCGATCACGCCCAGATGGGGAAAGCGCTGGAACAGCGATGCCGTGTCCGTACGCTTGGGCTTCACGGGCTGAGGTGCGTTCATGTCTGCCAGGATTACAACTTTGGTTAGATGACGCCCCTTTTATACCGGCCGCCAGAAGCCGCCGCCATGCGGTTTTTCACACCCTGCACCAAGATGGGAGCCAGCCCGGCTTGCCACCATCTGCCGGCCTGCCGATAATCCCGGCTCCGGCCCGGCGTCCGCCATGGAACGCCATTCGCAGGCCGGACTCGAAGAGCAAAACCCAGAAGCGTCCGCCCATGAAGGTCATTCCCATCCGCTCCGCCCTGGCCGCCGCGCCGGTCGATCCCGCGGCGCTGCCGCCGCCCGGTTCGCCGCTGGCGGACCGCCGCGGGCGCGAGGTGCACGACCTGCGCATCTCGGTGACCGACCGCTGCAACTTCCGCTGCGTGTATTGCATGCCGCGGGAGGTGTTCGACAAGGACTATCCCTTCCTGCCGCGGATGGACTTGCTGAGCTTCGAGGAGATCCTGCGCGTCGCCCGCCTGTTCGTTGCCCGCGGCGTGCGCAAGATCCGCATCACCGGCGGCGAGCCGCTGCTGCGCAAAAACATAGAGCGGCTGATCGAGATGCTGGCGCCGCTGGGCGCGGAGCTGACGCTGACCACCAACGGCGTGCTGCTGCCGCGGCTGGCGCAGAAGCTGAAGGACGCCGGCCTCAATCGCGTCACCGTGAGCCTGGACGCGCTGGACGACGCCCTGTTCCGCCGCATGAACGATGCCGACTACCCGGTTTCGCAAGTGCTGGAAGGCATCGCCGCCGCCGCCGAGGCCGGCCTCGGGCCGATCAAGGTGAACATGGTGGTGAAGCGCGGCACCAACGATGTGGATATCGAGGCCATGGCGCGCCGCTTCCGCGGCAGCGGCCACATCCTGCGCTTCATCGAATTCATGGACGTGGGCTCGTCCAACGGCTGGAAGATGGACGAGGTGCTGCCCTCCAGCGAGGTCGTCGCCCGCATCCATCGCCACTTCCCGCTGGAACCGGTGGATCCCAACTACAGCGGCGAGGTGGCGGAGCGCTGGCGCTATGTGGATGGCGGCGGCGAGATCGGCGTGATCTCCTCGGTCACCCAGGCTTTCTGTTCCACCTGTACGCGGATACGCCTGTCCACCGAGGGCAAGCTCTACACCTGTCTGTTCGCCCAGGCTGGCCACGACCTGCGCAGCCTGCTGCGGGCGGAGGCCGACGACATCCGCCTGGATGCGGCCATCGCCAGCGTGTGGCAGGGCCGCGAGGACCGCTACTCCGAGATCCGCACCGCCCACACCGCGGCGGCGCGCAAGATCGAGATGTCCTACATCGGCGGCTGAAGGCCCGGCCCGCCTGCCGGCAGCGCCGGAGCGGGTTCGTCGTCCGCCGCGTCCTCCTCCAGCCGCGCCGCTTCGATACGGCGGAAATGGGCGCTGATCTTGCGGCTGGAGGTCTGCACCTCCTGCACGTCGCGGCCGGCCTGTTCAATGTGCCGCGCCAGCGCCGTCATGCGGTCGTCGAAGCGGCTGAAATCCTTCGCCAGCTTGCCGAGCGCGTCCTTGATCACATGGACCTGCTTGCGAGTTTCCACGTCCTTCAGCACTGCGCGGGCGGTGTTCAGCACCGCCATCAGCGTGGTCGGCGACACGATCCACACTCGCCGCAACTGGGCGTACTCCACCACCTCCGGGTGATAGGCGTGGATCTCGGCGAATACCGCCTCCGCCGGCACGAACATCACCGCGCCGTCCGAGGTCACGCCGGGCAGGATGTACTTCGTGGCGATGGCGTCCACATGGCGGCGGATGTCGGCGCGGAAGGCAGCCTGCGCGGCGCGGCGGTCGGCCTCCGCCAGCGCGCCGTCGAACATGCGGTGGTAGTTCTCCAGCGGGAACTTGGAATCCACCGCCACCTGCCCGGTGGGCTCCGGCAGCTTGAGCAGGCAATCCACCCGGGCGTTGTTCGGCAGCGTCGCCTGGAAGGCCCAGGCATCCGGCGGCAGCGCGTTCTTCACCAGCGCCTCCAGCTGCACCTCGCCGAAGGCGCCGCGCGCCTTCTTGTCGCCCAGCAACTCCTGCAGGCCAACGACGTTGGTGGTGAGGCCGTCTATCTTCTTCTGCGCCTCGTCTATGGTCGCCAGCCGCGCCATCACGCTGGCGAAGGTCTCGTTGGTCTTGCGGAAGCCTTCGTCCAGGCGCTGGTTCACATGGCCGCTGATGCCTTCCAGGCGTTCGTTGATCGTGCGGGTGAGCGCCTCGATGGAGGACGACAGCTGCACCGAGGCGGTATTGAGCCCCGTCTGCAGCAACTCGCGGTCGGCGCGGGCATGTTCGGACAGCGTCTTCAGCGTCTGCTCCAGCATCTCGCCGCGCAGGCGTTCATGCGATGCGGTGACCGAGCTGGACAGTTCCGAGAAGCGCAGCGCCACGTCCTCCCGATGCCGCCCCAGCTGCCCCTGCAGCGCCAGATGCAGGGCCTGCATGGACTCCCTCAGGCGCTCGCTGCCCTGCTCCGCCTGCGCGCCTAGACGGTCGCTCTGCCGGCCCAAGCCGAGATGCAGGTCGGCCAGCAGCAAGCGCTGCTGTTCCGCCAGTTGCTCCCGCAGTCCGGCTTCCACCGCCGCCGGCAGGCTGCGTTCCAGCCGCGCCAGCCTGAAGGCCAGCCAAATGGCGGCGGCCCCGGCGATGAGCGCCAGGGCCGCGATTGCGAACATCAGGTTTTGCTGCACGGGGGCTCCGCTTGCCGCTGGGGCGAATGTGGGAAGGCGCTGGGATGGGGCGGGATTATAGCCGCCGCCGCAGCGCCCTCCCCTCAGGCCAGCGCCCTCAGGCTGGCCAGCGGCGGCCGCGACAGCAAGCCACGCGTGCCCAGCCAGCCGCCGGCCATCACGCCCAGCGCACCAACCACCACCGCCACCAGCACCGGCAGCAGGCCGGGCACGTACTGCATCTTGAAGGCGTAGTGGGCCAGCGCCCAGCCGAGCGCGCTGGCGCCGGCACCGGCGAGCACACCGGCGATGCCGCCCAGCACCGCGAACTCGGCCAGCAACGCCTGCTTCACCTGGCGGTGGCGGGCGCCCAGGGTGCGCAGCATGGCCAGCTCGTATTCGCGCTCGTCATGGGTCGCTTGCAGCGCGGCATAGAGCACGATGAGGCCGGCGAGCAGCGCGAAGCCGAACACGAACTGGACGATGAGGATGAGCTTGTCCGTCATCGACTGCACCTGTTCCAGCAACGTCGCGGTGTCGATGATGGACAGGTTGGGGAACTGCGCCACCAGCCGGGTGGTGAATTCATGATGGCCCGGCGGCAGGTTGAAGCTGGTGATCAGCGAGGCGGGGTAATCCTCCAGCAGGCCCTCGTTCGAGATGAAGAAGAAGTTCACCCGCATCGAATCCCAATCCAGCTCGCGCACGCTGGTGACCGGCGCTTGAACCCGCTCGCCGGCGATCTCGAAGGCCACCACGTCGCCCACCTTGATGCCGAAATCCTGCGCCAGCCCCTTCTCCACCGAGAACTGCGGCGTGTGCGAATCGGCGTGCCACTTGCCGTCGATAACGGTGTTGCCGGTCTGCAGGTGATCGGAGTGGGACAGGTTGAACTCCCGCTCCGCCAGCCGGCGCAGGCGCTCGTCCTCGTAGTCCTCGCTGTTCACCGGCTTGCCGTTGATCTCCACCATGCGGCCACGGATCATCGGCAGGATGGCCGGCTCCGGCAGGCCTTCGGCGACGAAGGCGGCAGCCAGGGCGTCGCGCTGGTCCGGCTGGATGTTGATGATGAAGCGGTTGGGCGCGTCCGGCGGCGTCATCCGCCGCCAGCTGTCGAGCAGGTCGGCGCGGATCAGCGTCAGCAGCAGCAAAGCGGTGATGCCCAGGCCCAGCGCCGCCGCCTGGATCACGCTGCCGCCCATGCGCCGCCCCAGCGCCGCCACGCCGTAGCGCCAGCCGCCGCCGCGCAGGCTGCCGGTGCCCTTGAGCCGGCCGGCCAGGCGCAGCACCCACCAGGCGGCCAGGGCGAACAAGCCAAGCGCAGCGCTGAAACCCAGCGTCACCAGCAGGCCCAGCCGCAAGTCGGCTGCAATCCAGAACACCAGCGCCATCAGCGCGACGAAGCCCGCCACCCAGGCGCTGCCGCTCAGCGGCTCAGCGGCGGCGAATTCCCGCCGCAGCACCCGCAGCGTGGGCACCGCGCCCAGGCGCAGCAGCTGCGGCAGCACGAAGCCGGCCAGCAGCACCATGCCGACGATCAGGCCGTGGGCCAGCGGCAGCAGCGAGGGCACCGGCAGCTCGGTGGCGAGTATCTCGCGCAGGCCGCCGGCCAGCGCCCACTGCACGAACCAGCCCAGCGCGGTACCGGCCAGCGCCGCCAGCAGGCCGAACAGCAGGAACTCGCCGACGACGATGCCCATGAGCTGGCGCTGGCGCGCGCCCAGGCAGCGCATCACCGCGCAGCCGTCGAGATGGCGGCGCATGAAGCGGCGCGCCGACAGGCCGACCGCCACCGCCGCCAGGATCACCGCCAGCAGCGCGGCGAGGCGCAGGAAGCGCTGCGCCTGATCCAGCGCATTGCGCACCTCCGGCCGCGCGTTGGCGACGGTTTCCACCGCCTGGCCACGCTGCAGGCCGGTGCGGGCCCAGCGTTCGAAATCCTCCACTTCGGCCATGCCGCCGGCCACGTGCAGACGGTAGGTGGCACGGCTGCCGACGGTGATGAGGCCGGTGGCCGGCAGATCGGCCACGTTGAAGATGGCGCGCGGCAGCAGGCTGAAGAAGTTGGCGCCGCGGTCGGACTCGAAGGTCACCATGCCGCCGACACGGAATTCCTTGGTACCCAGGCCGACGAGCTCGCCCTGTTTCACCCCCAGCTCGGCGAACAGGCGCTCGTCCAGCCAAACTTCGCCGCTGGCCGGCACCCGGTCGGCGACCGCGTCCGGCTGGTTGGGGCCGGCGGCGATGCGCACCGTGCCGCGCAGCGGGTAGCCCTGCTCCACCGCTTTCACGCCGGCCAGTGTGGCTTGCTCGGCGGTGCTGGCCATGCTGGTGAACAGCACGGTGGTGGCGGTGCGCAGGCCGCGCTTGTGGGCCTCGGCCACCACCTCGTCCGACCAGGGTTTGTCGGCGCGCAGCAGCAGGTCGCCGCCCAGCAACTGGTTGGCCTCACGGTCCAGCGCGCGGCCGACGCGGTCGGCCAGGAAGCCGACGCTGGTGAGCGCGCCGACGGCAACGATGATGGCGAGGCCGAGCAGGTGCAGCTCACCGGCGCGGAAGTCGCGGAACATCATCCGGAGGGCGAGGCGGAAGGTATTCATCTGGAAGGAACGCAAAAGGGGGAACGGCGGATGGACGGCCGGCGGGCCGTTCGGTTCAATCGACGATCAGATCGATGTCAGGTTCTTCGCCGCCGGCCCACACGCAGGTCTGGTTGCGACCGCGCCGTTTCGCCAGGTAGAGCGCCTGGTCGGCGCGATGCAGCGACGCATCCACATCCTTGTCGTCCGGGCCGAGCTGGGTCACGCCTAGGCTGACGGTGACGTGCAGCTTACCCGTCGGCGTCTGGAATACCAGGCTCCCGACCGCGGAGCGCAGGCGCTCGGCCAGAATCTCCGCCTCCTGCGCATCGGTGGCCGGACAGCCGATGGCGAACTCCTCGCCGCCGGTGCGGCCGAAGACGTCGTCCGCCCGCAGCCCGGCCGCAACGACCTCGCCCAGCCGCTTCAACACCCGGTCGCCCTGGGCATGGCCGTGGATGTCGTTGATGGACTTGAAGTGGTCCACGTCGAACACGATCACCGCCAGGCCCCGGCTGCGCCGGTAGTGGGCGCCGAACAAGGCTTCCAGCCGCTCCAGGAAACAGCGGCGGTTGAGTGCGCCGGTGAGGTCATCCACCTCCGAGAGGTGCTTCAGGCGCTCCTCCAGCGCTTTCTGCGCGGAGATGTTCACCACCAGCCACACCACCGCATCCCGGCCAGTGATGGGGTAGACACGGCCCTGGAACCACTGCGCACCGCTGGGGCCATCGTTATCGGTCGGCTCGACCTCGTCGGCGGAGAGGCGGTACTCGACTGTCTGCAGGCATCCCTTGTCGATGGCACGGTGGACCACGTCGAGGAAGAAGCGCCACTTCTCCTCCGGCAGCACGTCCTGCATGCGCAAGCCGACCAGCGGCGCGGCAGCGTCGTAATTGCCCCGGTCGGCACCGCCGAGCACGTCCAGGTAACGGCCGTCGCGGCCGATGACCATGATGGGATCGGGCAGCGAGCCGAGGATGGCGCGGAGATAGTCGAGCTGGGCGGCAGCGTCCGCCTCCTCCAGCCTGCTGGCCGGCAAGGCGGAGGGCGCGGGAGGGACAGACGGGGTGCTCACCGCGAGGCCGGCAGCAGGCGGCGGGCCAGGCCCGCCCAGTAGGCGACTCCGGCGGGAATGATCTCGTCGTTGAAGTCGTAGTGGGGATTGTGCAGGGTACAGCCGCCCTCTCCCGGGCCATTGCCTATCCAGATGTAGGCGCCCGGCTTGCGTTCGAGGAAGTAGGCGAAGTCTTCGGCACCCATGCTGGGGCGCGCGTCGGTAATCACGCGGGTACCCACGCTGGCCGCCACCTCCGCCGCCAGCGCGGCTTCGGCGCTGGAGTTGATGGTGGGCGGATAGCCGCGGCGGTAGGCGTAATCCGCCCCTACGCCGAACAGCGCGGCGATGCCTTCGCACTGGCGCTTCAGCGCCACCTCGATGTGCTCGCGTACCGCCGCGGAGAAAGCGCGCACGGTGCCGTAGATTTCCGCCCGGTCGGGGATGACGTTGTAGGCCTCGCCCGCGTGGAAGCCGGTCACCGACACCACGCCGGCATCCAGCGGGTCCAGGTTGCGCGCCACTACGGACTGTATGGCCTGCACCAGCGCGGCACCGGCGACCACCGGGTCATTGCCCAGGTGGGGCATGGCGGCGTGGGCGCCGCGGCCGAGGATGCGGATGTCGAAGCGGTCGGCGCTGGCCATCACCGGGCCGTCGTGCACCGCGAAATGGCCGGCCGCCATGCCTGGCCAGTTGTGCATGCCGAACACCGACTCCATCGGGAAGCGGTCGAACAGGCCGTCCTCTATCATCGCCAGCGCCCCGCCCTCGCCTTCCTCCGCCGGCTGGAAGAGGAAGTAGACGATGCCGTCGAAGCCCGGCCTGGCCGCCAGTTCGGCGGCGGCGCCCAGCAGCATGGTGGTGTGGCCGTCGTGGCCGCAGGCATGCATGCAGCCCTGGTGGGTGGAACGGTGCGCGAAGGTGTTGCGTTCGGTGATCGGCAGCGCGTCCATGTCGGCACGCAGGCCGATGGCGCGCAGGCCGCGGCCGGCGCGCAGCACGCCGACCACGCCGGTGCCGCCGATGCCGCGGTGCACTTCCAGGCCAAGGCGGCTGAGACGATCGGCGACGAGTTCGGCAGTGCGGTGCTCGGCAAAAGCCAGTTCCGGATGAGCGTGAATGTCTCTCCGGATTGCAATCAAATCGGCATGACTGGGGCTGGAAATGTCGGTTACGCTCATGGCTACACCCGATCGTGGCATCTGGACCAAGGACCTGCAGCACAGCCGGTCCGGCCCGGGCAAACGACGAGTGTATTACAGGAATCCGACCGCGTCCGCCTCCTGCCGCAGGCAGGTTTCGAAACGGTGCGCCGGCCACCGGCGCCGCCCATGAACGGTGCATTTTCGGTGGCATACCGGCGTCTTTGAATCCCCTCCCGCATGGCGCGGGAATTGCTGGTCCGCAACGCTCGCTTTTTTGCCCAGTCCGCCTGCACGAGGAACAAGTTCATGTCGATCCATGTGGCGCTGTCCCACATCACCCGCTACGACTACGACCGCCCGATCAACCTCGGCCCGCAGATCATCCGCCTGCGACCGGCGCCCCACAGCCGCTCGCGCATCCTCAGCTACTCGCTGAAGATCCTGCCGGAGCAGCACTTCATCAACTGGCAGCAGGATCCGCAGGCCAACTACCTGGCCCGCATCGTCTTCCCGGAGAAAACGCGCCAGTTCCACATCGAGGTAGAGCTGGTGGCCGAGATGGCGGTCATCAACCCCTTCGACTTCTTCCTCGAACCCTACGCCGAGCACTACCCCTTCGAATACGAGTCCTGGCAGCGGGACGAACTGGCGCCCTATTTCAAGAAGCTGCCGCTGACGCCGGAATTCGCCGCCTACCTGGACAGCGTCGAGCGCGAGAAAAAGCAGAGCGTGGATTTCCTCGTCGAGCTCAACAGCAATCTCTACAAGCACATCGACTACACCATCCGGCTGGAGCCCGGCGTGCAGGCGCCGGAGGAAACCCTGGAGCGCCGCTCCGGCTCCTGCCGCGACTCTGCCTGGCTGCTGGTGCAACTGGCGCGCCACCTGGGTCTGGCCGCGCGCTTCGTCTCCGGCTACCTGATACAGCTGACGCCGGATGTGAAGTCGCTGGACGGGCCCTCCGGCCCTGAGGCCGACTTCACCGACCTGCACGCCTGGGCGGAGGTCTACCTGCCCGGCGCTGGCTGGATCGGCCTGGACCCGACCTCCGGCCTGTTCGCCGGCGAAGGCCACATTCCGCTCGCCTGCACGCCCGATCCCTACTCCGCCGCGCCGGTCACCGGCGCGCTGGACAAGTGCGAGGTCGGCTTCGAGCACCTGATGAAGGTCACCCGCATCTGGGAAGCGCCGCGCGTCACCAAGCCCTACACCGAGGCCCAGTGGGCGGACATCCAGGCCCTGGGCCATGCGGTGGACGAAGAGCTGGTGGCGGGCGACGTGCGCCTCACCCAGGGCGGCGAACCCACCTTCGTCTCGGTGGACGACCCGGACGGCGCCGAGTGGAACACCGCCGCGCTGGGACCGAACAAGAAGCGCCTGTCGGCCGACCTTTACCACCGCCTGCGCGAGCGTTACGCGCCGCAAGGGCTGGTGCACTTCGGCCAGGGCAAGTGGTATCCGGGCGAGCAGTTGCCGCGCTGGTCGCTGAACTGCTTCTGGCGCAAGGACGGCGAGCCGATGTGGACCCGCCCCGAACTGATCGCCGACGAAAGCCGCGCCGGCACCGCCAGCGAAGAACTCGCCGGCCGCTTCCTGCGCGCCTTCGCCGATCGCGTCGGCCTGGACGCGCAGTACGTCTTCCCCGCCTTCGAGGACGTCTTCTACTACCTGTGGCGGGAGCGTCGCCTGCCCGCCAACGTCGATCCCTTCGACTCCCGCCTGGAAGATCCGCTGGAGCGGGCGCGGCTGATGAAGGTCTATGCCGAGGGCCTGGACAAAACCGTGGGCTACGTGCTGCCCATCGCCCGCAACCCGGCCGGCGACGCCTGGCAGACCGGCCCCTGGTTCCTGCGCACCGAGCGCTGCTACCTGGTGCCCGGCGACTCCGCCCTGGGCTACCGCCTGCCGCTGGACTCCCAGCCCTGGGCCAGCCAGGCCGACTATCCCTGGATACACCAGCCCGACCCCTTCGCCGGCGTGCCGCCCTTGCCGGCGCATGCTGCCATCCGCCAGCAGTTTTCGCCCGGCAGCGGCATTGCTGGCATGGGCCGTCGCAGCGCCAGCCCGGGCGCAAATGGCAACGGCGGCGCCGAAGCTGCCGCCACGGTCACCGACCAGCGTCCGCAATCCAAGCAGTCCGCCGGCTGGATCACCCGCACCGCGATGTGCGCCGAGGCGCGCGACGGCACCCTCTACATCTTCATGCCGCCAGTCCCGCGGCTGGAGGACTACCTGGAGATCGTCGCCGCGGTGGAAGCCACCGCCGAGCACCTCGGCCAGCCGGTGCTGCTGGAAGGCTATGAGCCGCCACGCGACACCCGCCTGTCGCAGTTCCGCATCACGCCCGATCCAGGCGTGGTCGAGGTCAATATCCACCCGGCCACCGGCTGGCAGGAACTGGTTGACCAGACAACCCACCTCTACGAGGCCGCCCACTACTCCCGCCTCAGCACCGAGAAATTCATGCTGGACGGCCGCCACACCGGCACCGGCGGCGGCAACCACTTCGTGCTCGGCGGCGCCACGCCAGCGGATTCACCCTTCCTGCGCCGGCCGGACCTGCTGCGCAGCCTGATCAGCTACTGGCACAACCACCCCAGCCTGTCCTACCTGTTCTCCGGCCTCTTCATCGGCCCGACCTCGCAGGCGCCGCGGGTGGACGAAGCCCGCAACGACTCCCTGCCCGAACTGGAACTGGCCTTCCGCGAGATGGACAGGGTCACCGCCCGGGGCCCCAACGGCTGCCCGCCGTGGATGGTGGACCGGCTGCTGCGCAACCTGCTGATCGACGTCACCGGCAACACCCACCGCGCCGAGTTCTGCATCGACAAGCTGTACTCGCCCGACGGCCCCACCGGCCGCCTCGGCCTGCTGGAGATGCGCGCCTTCGAAATGCCGCCGCATGCGCAGATGAGCCTCACCCAGCAACTGCTGCTGCGCACCCTGGTCTCCCGCTTCTGGAAAGAGCCCTACGAACCGCAGCGGCTGGCGCGCTGGGGCACCGAACTTCACGATCGCTTCCTGCTGCCGCACTTCGTCTGGCAGGACTTCAGCGACGTCATCGCCGACCTGCAGGCCGACGGCTACCCGATGCAGGCCGAGTGGTTCGCGCCGCACCAGGAATTCCGCTTCCCCAAGTATGGCGACTTCAGCGTCAAGGGCATGACCCTGGAACTGCGCGCCGCGCTGGAACCCTGGCATGTGATGGGCGAAGAAGGCGCCATCGGCGGCGCCGTGCGCTATGTGGACTCCTCGCTGGAGCGGGTGCAGGTGAAGCTCAGCGGCACCGCCCCGGACCGCTACCAGCTCACCTGCAACGGCGTGCCGGTGCCGATGCGGCCCACCGGCACCGTCGGCGAGTTCGTCGCCGGCGTGCGCTACCGCGCCTGGCAGCCGGCCTCCTGCCTGCATCCAACGATAGGCGTGGACGGCCCGCTGGTGTTCGACATCGTGGATACCTGGAACCAGCGCAGCCTGGGCGGCTGCCAGTACCACGTCGCCCACCCCGGCGGGCGCAACTACGAGACCTTCCCGGTGAACGCCTTCGAAGCCGAAAGCCGCCGCATGGCCCGTTTCTTCCGCATGGGGCATACCCCGGGTCGTATGGAAATCGGGGAAGCCCGGATCAACCCGGAGTTCCCGTTCACGCTAGACTTGCGTCAATTCTGACCCACACGCGCCGCCTCGGCCCACCCCGAGGCGGCGCCGCTTTTTCTGACCATGCCTTCCGGCCTAATCGACGCCTATCCCCCCAGCCCGGACCGCTACGACGAAATGCTCGCCGCGGACGGGCGCCCACGCGCCCACTGGCAGGGATTCGCCGACCGCCTGCACAACTTCCCCGACGACAACCTCGCCCGCCGCGCCGACTTCGTGCGCGACGCCATCGAGGCCGACGGCGTCACCTACAACGTCTATGCCGACCCAAAGGGTACCAAGCGCCCCTGGGAGCTGGACATGCTGCCGCTGATGGTGAGCGCCGACGAATGGGCGCAGATCTCCGAAGCCCTCGCCCAGCGTGCCCGCCTGCTCAACGCGGTACTCGGCAATCTCTACGGCGACCAGAGCCTGCTCGCCGAAGGCCTGCTGCCGCCGGCGCTGGTGTTCGGCCAGCACGGCTACAAGTGGCCCTGCCGCGGCGTGCAGCCGCCGGGCGGCGTGTGGCTGCACAACTACGCCGCCGACCTCGCCCGCTCGCCCGACGGCCGCTGGTGGGTCATCGCCGACCGCACCCAGGGCCCCTCCGGCGCCGGCTACGCGCTGCAGAACCGGCTCATCGTCTCGCGCGCCTTCCCGGACGCCTTCCGCGACATGCATGTGCAGCCGCTGGCCGGCTTCTTCCGCGCGCTGCAGGACAGCCTGGGCCGCCTTGCGCCCACCGACGGCGAAGCGCCGCTCACCGTGCTGCTCACCCCCGGCCAGTACAACGAAACCTATTTCGAGCACGCCTTCCTCGCCCGCTACCTCGGCTTCCCGCTGGTCGAGGGCCAGGACCTCACCGTGCGCGACGACACCGTCTACCTCAAGACGCTGCGCGGCCTGCGCCGGGTGCACGCCATCCTGCGCCGGCTGGATGACGACTTCTGCGATCCGCTGGAACTGCGCGCCGACTCCGCGCTGGGCATTCCCGGCCTGCTAGGCGCCATCCGCGCCGGCCGGGTGCTGATGGCCAACGCCCTGGGCAGTGGCGTGCTGGAATCCGGCGCGCTGTTCGGTTTCCTGCCCGCCATTTCCGAACGCCTGCTGGGCGAGCCGCTGGCCATGCCCTCGGTCGCCACCTGGTGGTGCGGCGAACCACCGGCGCTGGAGTACGCGCTGGAGCACCTGGACGACCTGGTCATCAAGCCGGCCTTCGCCAGCATGCACATGGAAGCGGTGTTCGGCCACCAACTGCGCGGCGAAGCCCGCCGCAACATGATCGCCCGCCTGCAGGCCCAGCCCCACGCCTACGTCGCCCAGGAATGGGTGCGGCTGGCGCAGGCGCCAGTGTGGAGCCGCTACCGCGAGCAGCGCCTGATGCCGCGCTCGGTCGGCCTGCGGGTGTTCGCCACCGCCACGCCGGAAGGCTATGTGGTGATGCCGGGGGCGCTGACGCGGGTGGCGCCGCGCGCCGGCATGGAGGTCATCTCCATGCAGCGCGGCGGCCTGTCCAAGGACACCTGGATCAAGACCGAGACACCGGTGGTCCATACCAGCCTGCTGAAGAAGCGGCTGGGCGTCATCGACCTCGTTTGCGCCGCCAGCGACATCCCGTCGCGGGTGGGCGAGAACCTGTTCTGGATGGGGCGCTACGCCGAACGCTGCGAGGCCAGCTCCCGCATCCTGCGCGCCGCGCTGGCGCGGGCGTCCAGTTCGGAGGGCGGCCGCGACCCGAGCTTCCGCGGCCTGCTCACCGCTGCCTGCCACGCCGGCGTGCTGCCGGTGGAAACCATAGAAGACCCGGACGAAGACATCGAGGAACGCCTGCTGGCGGCGGTGTTCGACCCGGAACAGGCCGGCTCCGTGGCCGCCAACCTGCGCGCCCTCGCCTTCGCCGCCAGCCAGGTGCGGGAGCGCATGTCCTCCGACAACTGGCACGCGCTGAACCGGCTGGAGCAGGTGCTGCAAACGCCCGCCGCCACCCTGGACCAGGCGCTGGCCGCACTGGACCGGGTGATGCTCTCTTGCATCTCGCTGGCCGGCTTCGCCATGGATGACATGACCCGCGACGAGGGTTGGCGCTTCCTCATCCTCGGCCGCCGCGCCGAACGCATGGCTGGCCTCGCCACCCTGATCTCGGTGCCGCTGGAGGCGCCGGCCGAGGTCCGCGAGCGCATGTTCGACTGGCTGCTGGAAACCGCCAACTCCATCGTCACCTACCGCGCCCGCTACCGCCGCGCGCCGGAAACGCTGCCGGTGGCGCACCTGCTGGTGTTCGATACCTCCAACCCGCACTCGGTGGCCTTCCAGGTGGAGACGCTGCGCCATGACCTGGAGCGCACCGCGTCCGAGCTCGGCCACCCCTGCCCGCCGTTGCTGGACGAGCTTTCCGCACAGCTGCGCCGTTTCGACCTCACCACGCTGGAGGCCGAACGCTGCGACGGGGCCTGCGGCCACCTCGGCCGCCTGCTGATGCAGATCCAGCAAGGCGCGCACATCCTGTCGGACGAACTGCACCGCCGCTTCTTCACCCACACCGTGCGGCCGGTGGCGCTGCGGAGGGTCGCATGAGCGCCGCCCTGCAACCCCAGGCAGACCAAGAAGCCCCGCCGGCCGCCAAAGCCCAGCTTGACTGCCCGGTGCGCTACCACCTGCGCCACGACACCATCTACCACTACGACCAGCCAGTGGGCGAATCCCGCCAGCTGCTGCGGCTGACGCCGCGCGAACTGCCCTGGCAACGCTGCCTCAGCCACCATGTGGAGATCTCGCCCGAGCCCGCGCGGCGGTTGAACTTCATCGACGGGTTCGGCAACGCGGTTCAGTCGCTGCATTTCGAGCGCGACCACGAGACCCTCTTCATCCGTGCCGAAAGCTGGGTGGAGCGGGACGCCCCGCCGCTGCCCGCGCTGGAGGACAGCCCGCCCTGGGAGCAGGTGCGCGACCTGCTCGGCTACCACGCCGGCCGGCTGGCGGACCAGCGGGCGCTGGAGGCGATGGCCTTCATGTTCGAATCGCCCCATGTGCGGCTCAAGCGTGAATTCGCCGACTACACCGCCGCCGACTTCCCCCCCGGCCGACCGTTGCTGGAAGCGGTGGATGCGCTGATGCAACGCATCTTCCGCGAGTTCACCTTCGACCCGGAAGCCACCGACGTGTCCACCCCGGTCACCGAGGTGTTCGAGCGCCGCCGCGGCGTGTGCCAGGATTTCGCTCACTTCATGCTCTCCTGCCTGCGCTCGCTGGGCCTGTCCGCGCGCTACGTCAGCGGCTACCTGCTCACCCGGCCGCCCCCCGGCAAACCCCGGCTGATAGGCGCAGACGCCACCCACGCCTGGATCTCGGTGCACTGTCCGCAGCACGGCTGGGTGGATTTCGACCCCACCAACGCGCTGCTGCCGGCGCGGGAGCACATCGTGCTCGGCTGGGGGCGGGACTTCTCCGACATTTCCCCGCTGCGTGGCGTCATCCTCGGCGGCGGCGAGCACGAGCCCGAGATCGCGGTCACCGTAGTGCCGGAGGACGAAGTCGCCCTCGTCTATGGAGACGGCGATCCCGCCTTCCCTGCTGCCATCCCGCTGATCCGCTGATCCACCAACCCGCGCAAGGGCACCGCCCGCCGGATGCGACTCTTCTACGCCGATCACTTCGTCCTGCCGCTGCCGGCCGGCCATCGCTTCCCGATGGAGAAGTACGCCCGTCTGCGCCAGCGCCTGCTGGACAGCGGCCGCTTCGCCAGCGCTGACTTCGCCGTGCCGGAGGCCGCCAGCGATGAGGAAATCCTGCGCGCCCACGACGCCGGCTACCTCCAGCGCGTCGCCAGCGGTGAGCTAAGCACCGCGGAGCTGAAGGCCATCGGCTTCCCCTGGTCCACCGCCATGGTGGAGCGCTCCCGCCGCTCCGCCGGGGCCACGCTGGCCGCCTGCCGTCATGCGCTGCAGGCTGGCTGGGGCGCCAACCTCGCCGGCGGCACCCACCACGCCCATCGCGACGCCGGCTCCGGCTTCTGCGTATTCAACGACGCCGCCATCGCCGCGCTGGCAATGTGCGCCGAAGGCCGGGTGGCGCGCGTCGCCATCGTCGATTGCGATGTGCACCAGGGCGACGGCACGGCCACCATCCTGGCCGGCGAGCCTCAGGTCTTCACCTGCAGCCTGCACGGTGCGCGCAATTTCCCCTTCACCAAGGCCCGCAGCGATCTGGACGTGGAACTGGCGGACGAAACCGGCGACGCAGCCTACCTGGAAGCGCTGGCCGGCGCACTGGATGTCGTCTTCGACGATTTCCGCCCGCAGCTGCTGATCTACCTCGCCGGCGCCGACCCCTACGCTGGCGACCGCCTCGGCCGTCTCGCGCTGAGCAAGCCCGGCCTGCTCGCCCGCGACACCGCCGTGCTGCAGCGCAGCCGCCAGGCCGGCGTGCCGGTCGCCATCGCCATGGCGGGCGGCTATGCGCGGGAAATAGACGACACGGTGGACATCCACCTCGCCACCCTGCTCGCCGCGGCGGAGCTGCTACGGCCGTGAACCCCGCCACCACCGCGCTGCTGGGCGTGGACTTCACCTCCGCGCCCCGCAAGCGCAAGCCCATCACCGTCGCCCACGGCCACCTCGTCGGTGAGGCCGTACTGCAGCTGGACGGCTTCGAGCATCTGCCCGACTGGGCAGGCTTCGAGGCCCTGCTTGCCCGCCCCGGCCCCTGGCTGGGAGGCTTCGATTTCCCCTTCGGCCTGCCGCGCGAAGCGGTGGCCGACCTTGGCTGGCCGGCAAGCTGGCCGGCGTTGGTGACCCATTGCCAGGCCCTGGGCAAGGCCGCCTTCCGCCAGGCACTGGACCGTTACCGAGAAAGCCGCCCCGCCGGCCGCCGTTACGCCCACCGGGCAACCGACACGGCGGCGCTCTCCCACAGCCCTTTGAAGCTGGTCAATCCACCGGTCGGCCTGATGTTCCTGGAAGGCGCACCGCGCCTGCTGGCCGCCGGCCTCAGCGTGCCCGGCCTGCAGCCGGGCGACCCACGGCGGATAGCACTGGAGGCCTACCCCGGCCTGCTCGCCCGCAGTATCAGCCGGGCCTCCTACAAGAGCGACGACCCGCGCAAGCATTCGGCCGAGCGGGAAGCCACCCGCCGCCTGATCGTCGACGCGCTTGCCAGCGGCAATCACCCGCTACGCCTGCAAGTGCAGGGGCGGGACGCGCTCCTCGGCCAGTTGCTCGCCGACCCCAGCGGCGACCTGCTCGATGCCGTGCTGGCACTGACGGAAGCCGCCGCCTCCCTGCTCGCTGGCCCGCCCGCCTTCGGCCTGCCCAGCGAGACCGATCCGGTGGAGGGCTGGATCGCCTGCGCGCCGCTGCCCTCCACCGCCACCGCACCTGCGCCGTGGCGCATGCCGCCAAGCTCTACCTTGACCGCCCGATACGATTGATGGTTTGATCGGCCTTCGCCTTTCGTCGTAACCGCACCGCCATACCGAGAGCGCATGCCGTCCTCCATTCCCCCGACGCCAGCAGACCGCTCCCGATGTTTCCACAGCGCTGCGGCCCGCTTGTTCTCGACACCCCCCTGCCAGCCATGACGCAAGCCCGGCGCCTCCTCGCGGCCAGCCTGCTCGCCATTGCAGCCGGCCTGTTCGCCGCACCGCGCGCGCAGGCCGCGCCCGTGGCCAGCCCCGCCGGCGTCGCCGAATTCGAGCCCTTCCGCAACCACGGCGCCGCAATGTTGCTGCTCGCCCCCGGCGACGGCCGCATCCTCGATGCCAATGCCGCCGCCACCCATTTCTACGGCTACCCGCCGGAGCAACTGATAGGCCGCACGCTGGATGAACTCACGGCGCTGGACAACGAGGCCATCGCCGGAGAACGCGCACTGGCGCAGCTCGAATCGCGCAGCCACCTGGTACTGCCCCAACGGCTGGCGAACGGCCGGGTACGGGCGGTCGAGTTCTATGCCTCGCCGCTGGCCGGCAGCACCGCCGGCGGCGGCCCGGCGCAGCTTGCTGTGCTGCAGGACGTGGAGGGCCTGCGCGAAGCCGAGGCGCGGCTCGCCGAGTACCGCCTGCATACCGAGGAGGCCATCCTCCGCAACAACCGCGAGGCGGTGGAGACCCAGTCCCGGCTGCGCCAGGCGCTGCTCGCCGCGGTACTGATACAGGCGCTCATCATCGCCCTGCTGATCGCCAACGTCGCCCGTCGCCGCCGCGTCACCCGCGCCCTGGTGCACCGCGAGGAACAGCTCACCGCGCTGATCGACGCCATGCCCGACCTGGTCTGCTTCAAGGATGGGGCCGGCCGCTGGCGCCAGGTAAACGCCTTCGCGGTGCGCCAGCTCGGCCTGGAGGGCATCGATTACCACAACTGCCGCAACCTCGAGTTGGCCGAACGTCAGCCCTTCCACCACGATACCTTCCATGCCTGCGAGGCCACCGACGAAGCCGCCTGGCAGCAGCGCGGCGTTTACCGCAGGGAAGAGCGCATCCCCTCGCCTGACAACCCGCACAGCGTGTTCGACGTCATCAAGGTGCCACTTTTCAACCCGGACGGCAGCCGCCGCGGCATGGTCGTCATCGGCCGCGACATCACCGCGCGCAAGGCGGCGGACTCCGAGATCGAGCGCCTGGCCTACTTCGACCCGCTCACCAACCTGCCCAACCGCCGCCTGCTGCAGGACCGCATTGCCAACGCCCAGGCTGGCGCCCGCCGCAGCGGCCGCTACGGCGCGATCCTGCTGGTGGACCTGGACTACTTCAAGACGCTGAACGAAGCCCGCGGCCACGAAATGGGCGACCGCCTGCTGAAGGCCGTCGCCGAGCGCCTCACCGGTTGCCTGCGCGAAGCCGACACCGTGGCCCGCTTCGGCGGCGACGAGTTCGTGCTGCTGCTGCCGGATCTCGCCTCCCACGCCGGCTTCGCCGCCGACATGGCCCGCAGCGTAGCGGCGAAGGTGCGCAACGCGGTCGCCCTGCCCTACCCGATGGACGACGAGGACGTGGTCGTGGCTGCCAGCATAGGCGTCACCCTGGTCCCCAATGGCCAGGCCACCACCATCGCCGACCTGCTGAAGCAGGCCGAGACCGCCATGTACCAGGCCAAGGAGGCCGGCCGCGACCAGGTGCGCTTCTTCGAGCCGGAGATGCAGGCGCGGGTGGAGGCACGCTTCGCCCTGGAGGGCGACCTGCGCCATGCGGTCGAGCGCGGCGAGTTGCAGATGTACCTGCAGCCACAGGTGGATGCCGCCGGCCAGATCCAGGCCGCCGAGGCGCTGATGCGCTGGCAGCACCCGCAGCGCGGCCTGGTGCCGCCGTCCCACTTCATCCCGGTGGCCGAGGAAACCGGGCTGATCCTGGAACTGGGCGAATGGGCGATGCGGGAAACCTGCCGCCTGCTCGCCCGCGCCGAAGCCACCGGCACGCCGATCCGCATGGCGGTGAACGTGAGCCCGCGGCAATTCCACCGCAGCGGCTTCATCCGCCGGGTGCGCGACATCCTGGCCGAAACCGGCGCCGACCCCACCCGGCTGACGATGGAGGTGACCGAGGGCCTGGTCATCGACCGGGTACACCAGACGGTGGCGACGATGTCCGAACTGCGCGCGCTGGGCGTGCATTTCTCCATCGACGACTTCGGCACCGGTTACTCCTCCCTCGCTTACCTGAAGCGTCTGCCAATCAACGAACTCAAGATCGACAAGACCTTCATCCAGGACGCCCCCACCGACCCCAACGACGCGGCGCTGATCGACACCATCCTGGCGGTCGCCGCCCACCTGCGCCTCAACGTCGTCGCCGAAGGCGTGGAGACCCGCGAGCAGGCGGACTTCCTCACCCGCCGCGCGCCCATGCTGTACCAGGGTTATCTGTTCGGCCGGCCGGAGCCGGCGGAGGGATTGCTGGAGCGGCTGGCGGCGCAGAAGGTGGTGAACCCGGCGGAGAACTGAGAAGGCTGCGCCGCAAGCGCTGTGGCATGCAGGCCTCAGCCTGCTCCGGCGGACGAAGCAGGATTTCGCTTTCTCCGCCTGCGCACCATCAGGAGAGAGGGGAGAAAACCAAGCGCTCCCGGACGAAAGCCTCGCCGCCTGGCGGCAGCGGCAGGCCTTACTGGATCTCGATCCGCAGCCCCGGCGGCTCGATGCCGCGGCGGCTACGCTCGGCACGGATCAACTCCGCGATATCGGTATTGCCGTTGGACAGCGCCCAGGCATCCGCGGTGTAGCCCGCGTCGTTGATCTGGTTGAGGTCCACCGGCGTCTTCAGCAGGCGCTTGACCACCCCGATGTGGCCATTGCGGGCGGCCAGCATCAGCGCGTTGGCCTGGTTGGGCGCCAGTGCGCTGGGGTCAGCACCGGCAGCCAGCAGGCGGTCCAGCAACGCTTCGCGGCCTTCGAAAGCCGCATAGTGCAGCGGCGTCCAGCCATCATGGTTGACCGGCGCTCCGGCGGCAATCAGCAACTCCGCCACATCCTCATGGCCGCGCAGCACCGCCAGCATCAGCGCGGAATCGCCAGCCTGGTTGCGATAGCCAAGCCGCGGACGGTACTGCAGCAGCGCCCTCACCGTGGCGGCGTTACCTTCGCGGGCGGCGAGGATGAGCAAGGAATTGCCGTTGGCGTCCACTGTGTCCGGGTCGATGCCGCGGCGCAGCAGATCGCTCAGCTGAGCGGTATCGCCCAGGCGGGCGGAGCTGACGGCATCTTCATAGCTGCCAGCCATCGCCGGCGCGCTGACGGCGCACAACAGGGCAAAAGCGGCGGCAGAGAGCAGGTGGCGGGTATCAGGCTTGGGCATGGCGGAAGAGGCGGAAGAAGTTCTCGGTGGTGGCGCTTTCGATGCGCGCCAGCGGTTCGCCACGCAGGCGGGCGATTTCCTCGGCGACGTGCACCACCCAGGCGGGCTGGTTGGTCTTGCCGCGATGCGGCACCGGCGCGAGGTAGGGCGAGTCGGTTTCGATCAGCAGGCGGTCCAGCGGCACGTAGGCGGCCACTTCCTTCAACTCGGTGGCGCTGCGGAAGGTGACGATGCCGGAGAAGGAGATGTAGAAACCCTGGTCCAGCGCGGCCTCGGCCACTTCCTTGCTCTCGGTGAAGCAGTGCATCACCCCGCCAGCCTCGCCGGCGTTCTCCTCGCGCATCAGCCGCAAGGTATCGGCGGCGGCGCTGCGGGTGTGGATCACCAGCGGCTTGCCGCAGGCGCGTGCGGCGCGGATGTGGGTGCGGAAGCGCTCGCGCTGCCACTCCGGCGCGTCCTTGTGCCAGTGGTAATCCAGCCCGGTTTCGCCGATGGCGATCACCTTGGGATGGTCGGCCAGCGCCAGCAGGCGGGCGACGTCCGGCTCTTCGCAGCCGGCATTGTCCGGATGCACGCCGACCGAGGCCCACAGGTGCGCGTGGCGCTCGGCCAGGGACAGCACCGCTGGGAAATCCTCCAGCGTCACGCTGATGCACAGCGCGCGGTCCACCCCGTTCTCCGCCATCGCCGCCAGCACCTCGACCTCGCGCTCGCGCAGGTCGGGGAAATCGAGGTGGCAATGGGAATCGACGAACATGGAATTGCGCTCAGAGGGTGTGGGTGGGGCGGCTGGAGCCAAGGTGGCCGGCCAGGATCTGTTCGATGCGCGCCTTCAGCGCGTGGCCGGCTTCATCGGCGGAGAAATGCACGCCTATGCCCTGCGTCTTGCCGCCCTGCGCGCCTTGCGGCGTGACCCAGGCGACCACGCCAGCCACCGGATGCTTGGTCGGGTCATCCATCAGTTGCAGCAGCATGAACACTTCGTCGCCCAGGCCGTAAGGGCGCGGCGTCGGCACGAAAATGCCGCCATTCACCAGGAAAGGCATGTAGGCGGCATAGAGGGCGGACTTGGAGTTGATGTTCAGCGACAGCACGCTGGGGCGTGCCGCCATCGGCCGGACGGTGTCGTTCATCCTCGCGCTCCGTGGGTTGCCCGCATGTAGCGCAACAGCATGTCTTCGAGGACGAGACGCATGTTCAGGGGATGCTGGGCTACGCGGCGGATCTGGCTGAGCTCATTGTAACAGCCCGTCACCGCCGCCACTGTGGCGCGGGCGGCCAGCGCCTCCAGCTGCGCCGCCTGCCCGGGGAAGAAGCGCACCTTGCCGCCCAGGCGCAGCGCGGCGATGTCCGCCACCCAGCGCTGCATCCAGTCCACCAGTTGCGGCAGGCCGAAGCCGGCGGCCAGGGTCTCCTTGGACTTCAGCCACGCCTCCCACTGGCCGGCCAGCTTCAGGGGGTCGCTGCCTTGCGGCCGGGCGACGTCGGCGACGAAGCGCTGCAGCAGCGCCCTCCCGCCCTGCGCCGCCAGCCGTTCCGCCGCCAGCGGCATGCCGCCGCAGATGGCGACCATGGCGGCATCCACCTCTT
>NZ_WUEI01000150.1 GCF_012911025.1 Azoarcus sp. TTM-91
TCCTGTGGCTGGTTGCCTTCGGCTTCTTCATGCAGACGCTGGACGCCACCATCGTCAATACCGCGCTGCCGGCGATGGCCGAGAGCCTGGGCGAGAGCCCGCTGCGCATGCAGTCGGTGGTGATCGCCTATGCGCTGACCATGGCGATGGCGATTCCCGCCAGCGGCTGGCTGGCGGACCGCTTCGGCACCCGGCGGGTATTCACCACCGCGCTTGCCCTCTTCGTCGCCGGCTCGCTGGCCTGTGCGCTGTCGCACAACCTCGGCCAACTCGTGGCCTCGCGGGTGCTGCAAGGCGTGGGCGGAGCGATGCTGCTGCCGGTGGGGCGGCTGGCGGTGTTGAAGAGCTTTCCGCGCGAGCACTTCCTCAAGGCGATGAGCTTCGTCGCCGTGCCCGGGCTGATCGGCCCGCTGATCGGTCCGACGCTGGGCGGCTGGCTGGTCGAAGCCGCCTCCTGGCACTGGATCTTCCTCATCAACGTGCCGGTGGGCCTGCTCGGTTGCGCCCTCAGCCTGCGCTACATGGCGGACTGGCGGTCTGCCGCGCTGCCGCCCTTCGACTTCACCGGCTTCGGCCTGCTCGCCTTCGGCATGGTCACCCTGTCGCTGGCGCTGGACGGACTGGCCGGCATCGGCCTGGGCCGCGCGCCGGTGCTGGTGCTGCTGGTGTTCGGCCTGGCCAACCTGGCGGCCTACTGGATACACGCCACCCGCCATCCGCGACCGCTGTTCCCGCCGCAGCTGTTCCACACCAACAGCTTCAGCGTCGGCCTGCTGGGCAATCTCTTCGCCCGCATCGGCAGCGGCGCCATGCCCTACCTGATTCCGCTGCTGCTGCAGCTGGCGATGGGCTACAGCCCGGCGCGGGCCGGCATGATGATGCTGCCGGTGGCCGCCTCCGCCATCCTTTCCAAGCGGCTGGCACCGACGCTGATCCAGCGCTTCGGCTACCGCCGCGTGCTGGTGGGCAACACCGCGCTGCTGGGCATGGCGATGGCCGCCTTCTCCCTGCTGGCGCCGGCGCAGCCGCTGTGGCTGCATGTGCTGCTGCTGGGCTGCTTCGGCGCGGTGAATTCCATCCAGTTCACCGCGATGAACACGGTGACGCTGAAGGACCTGGGCAGCGAGCAGGCCAGCGCCGGCAATGGCCTGCTCTCCATGGTGCAGATGCTGTCCATGAGCCTGGGCGTGTCGGTGGCCGGCGCCCTGCTGGCAGTGTTCACCGAGCGGCTGGACGTGGGCGCGGACGGGCGCCTGGCCGCCTTCCACGCCACCTATCTGTGCGTGGGCGCCATCACCATCGCCTCCGCCTGGATCTTCTGGCAGCTGGCGCCCGACGCGGACCGCACCGCCAGCGCCGAGAAGCAGAAGCTGGCGGACCTGGAATGAGGCGGCCCGCCCCGGCATGCCACCCCAGCCGGCATGCCTTGACACGTTAAATTACGACAATCATCATTGCTCGACGCGGAGGCCGCCAGCGCCTCCCACCTTTCCCCAGCCCCGCTCCCTTCCCGAGGTAAACGATGTTTCGTGGCCTGACCCACCGCGACGCCTGGATCGTCACCCTGTCGGCCGCCGGCATCCTGATGGTGACCATGGGCATCCGCCAGTCCTTCGGCCTGTTCATTTCGCCGATGAACACCGACACCGGCCTGGGCATCACCACCATCAGCCTGGCGCTGGCGGTGGGCCAGTTCGTGTGGGGCGCGATCCAGCCCATCGCTGGCGCCGCCGCCGACCGCTATGGCCCGGAGAAGGTCCTGATCGCCTCCATCCTGCTGCTGGTGGTGGGCACCGCGCTGACGCCCTTCGTCAGCAGCGGCATCGGCCTGATGGTGGCGCTGGGCATCCTCGCCTCCATGGGCTCCGGCGCCGGCAGCTTCTCGGTGCTCATCGGCGCCGCCGCCCAGCGCCTGCCGGCGGAGGCGCGCGGCGCGGCCTCCGGCCTGATCAACGCCGGCGGCTCCTTCGGCCAGTTCGTGTTCGCACCGGTGGCGCAGAAGCTGATCCAGGCGCTGGGCTGGATGGGCGCGCTGTGGTCCATGGCGGCGATGACGCTGCTGGCGCTGCCGCTCATCCGCAGCCTCACCGGCCGCGCCGCGCCACGGCCGGCGCCGGCCGCCGCCGGCGAAGCCGGGCTGTGGCAGGCGGTGAAGTCGGCCAGCGCGGACCGCAGCTACCTGCTGCTGCACGCCGGCTTCTTCACCTGCGGCTTCCACATCGCCTTCCTCGTCACCCATCTGCCGGGCGAGGTGGCGCTGTGCGGGTTGCCGGCGGGCGTGGCGAGCTGGTCGCTGGCCATCATCGGCCTGGCCAACATCGTCGGCAGCCTGTGCGCCGGCAACTGGGTGTCGCGCTACCGCAGTAAGCATGTGCTGTTCTGGATGTACGGCTCGCGCGCGCTGCTGATCGCCATCTACCTGATGAGCCCGAAGACGGCGCTGACCTTCTACCTGTTCGCCGCCGGCCTGGGCTTCACCTGGCTGTCCACCGTGCCGCCCACCGCCTCCATCGTCGGCAAGCTGTTCGGCGTGCGCTACCTCGGCACCCTGTTCGGGCTGACGCTGCTGTCGCACCAGGTGGGCGGCTTCCTCGGCGCCTGGCTGGGCGGCATCGCCATCACCCTGCAGGGCGATTACCAGTGGATGTGGTACGCCGACATGGCGCTGGCCGCCGCCGCCGCGCTGGTGAACCTGCCGATCCGCGAAGCGCGCATCACCCCGGTGGCGAAGCCGGCCTGAGGCTTCCCCCACGCATGCATACTGCACCGTAAAAAACGAACGGCCCGGATCGACCGGGCCGTTCTGTCTTGTACGGCTTGCGCGCCGCCGGCGGCCGGGACTCAGGCGGTGCCGCCCACCGTCAGGCCGTCGATGCGCAGCGTCGGCTGGCCGACGCCCACCGGCACGCTCTGGCCATCCTTGCCGCAGGTGCCGACGCCGGGGTCCAGCGCCATGTCGTTGCCTATCATGCTGACGCGGGTGAGCACGTCCGGGCCGTTGCCGATCAGGGTGGCGCCCTTCACCGGGCGGGTGACCTTGCCGTTCTCGATCAGGTAGGCCTCGGCGGTGGAGAACACGAACTTGCCGGAGGTGATGTCCACCTGGCCGCCGCCGAAGTTCACCGCGTACAAGCCCTTCTTCACCGACTTGATGATCTCCGCCGGGTCCTTGTCGCCGTTGAGCATGTAGGTGTTGGTCATGCGCGGCAGCGGCAGGTGGGCATAGGACTCGCGGCGGCCGTTGCCGGTGGGCTTCATGCCCATCAGGCGGGCGTTCATCATGTCCTGCATGTAGCCGGTGAGGATGCCGTCCTCGATCAGCACGGTGCGCTCGGTCGGGTTGCCCTCGTCGTCTATGGTGAGCGAGCCGCGGCGGTCCGGCAGGGTGCCGTCGTCCACCACGGTGACGCCCTTGGCGGCGACCTGCTGGCCGATCATGCCGGAGAAGGCGGAGCTGCCCTTGCGGTTGAAGTCGCCTTCCAGGCCGTGGCCGATGGCCTCGTGCAGCAGGATGCCGGGCCAGCCCGGCCCGAGCACCACCGCCATGGTGCCGGCCGGCGCCGGATCGGCGCCGAGGTTCACCGAGGCCTGATGCACGGCGGCGCGGGCATAGCCGCGCAGCACTTCGTCGCTGAAATAGCCGTAGTCGTAACGGCCGCCGCCGCCACCGCTGCCCTGCTCGCGGCGGGTGCCGTCTTCCATGATGACGGTGACCGACACCCGCACCAGCGGCCGCACGTCCGCCGCCATGTGGCCGTCGCTGCGCGCCACCAGCACCACTTCCCAGGAGCCGGCGATGTGGGCCATGACCTGGGTGACGCGGGCATCCTCGGCGCGGGCGTAGCCCTCCAGCCGCTCCAGCAGCGCGACCTTGGCGGTGTCGTCCAGCGAATCCAGCGGGTCTTCGCCGTGGTACAGGCGCTTACCGGGCTTGCCGGCGGCCACCGCGGTCTTGCTCCGGCCGCCGGCGTCGGCGATGGCGCGGGTGGCGGTGGCCGCCCCCAGCAGCGCGTTCAGGGAGATGTCGTCGGAGTAGGCGAAGGCGGTCTTCTCGCCGCTGATGGCGCGCACGCCCACGCCCTGCTCGATGTCGAAGCTGCCGGACTTGACGATGCCCTCTTCCAGGCTCCAGGCCTCGGAGCGGTGGTACTGGAAGTAGAGGTCGGCGTAGTCCAGCCGGTGCTTCATCAGCTTGCGGAACACTTTGTCCAGCTCCGCCTCGCCGAGGTCGTAGGGAAGCAGCAGCGTGCGTTCGGCGACTTTGAAGGGGTTCTTGGCTTTGCTCATGAGAGGTCCGGTTGTGGCGCCGCCGGAGTGGACCGGCGCGGCGCGAAAAGAATCATGCGTTGGGATGATGCACCGGAATCGGTCCTACTGTCCGCCCTGCAGGCAGCGGTGGCGCAGCGCCGGCAGGCTGGCGCGCACCGCGGCGAGCCGCGCCGGGTCCAGCTCGGCCATCGCCACGCCGGCGCCTTCCTCGCGGCAGGCCAGCACTTCGCCCCAGGGGTCGACGATCATGCTGTGGCCCCAGGTGACGCGGCCGCTGGCGTGCTTGCCGCCCTGCGCCGGCGCCATCACGTAGCACTGGTTCTCGATGGCGCGGGCGCGCAGCAGCACTTCCCAGTGGGCCTTGCCGGTGGTGTAGGTGAAGGCGGCGGGCAGGATGATCAAGTCCACCTCGCCCATGCTGCGGAAAAGTTCGGGGAAGCGCAGGTCGTAGCACACCGACAGGCCGACGCGACCCACCGGCGAATCGAAGGTGACGACGCGGTGGCCGGGCTCGATGGTGGCCGCTTCGTCGTAGCGTTCCTCGCCGCGCTGGAAGCCGAACAGGTGGATCTTGTCGTAGCGCGCCACCCGTTCGCCGCGCTCGTCGTAGACCAGCGTGGTGTTGCGCACCTTGTCGTCGGCCTCGGCCACCAGCGGCACGGTGCCGCCAACGATCCAGACGTCGTGGCGCTGCGCCGCCTCGCGCAGGAAGTCCTGCAGCGGGCCTTCGCCGTCGCGCTCGCGCAGGCGCACCTTGGCGCGCTCGTCGGCAGTGATCAGCGCGAAGTATTCCGGCAGCGCCACCAGGCGGGCGCCGGCGCCCGCCGCTTCGGCGATGAGGCCGGCGGCGATGCGCAGGTTGTCGGCCACGTCCGGGCTGGACACGGTCTGGAGGGCGGCGATGCGGGGGCTGGCGGTCGTCATGGGCGGGCGGATTCCGAAGCGGCGGGAGGGCCGGAGGTGTCGGGCAGGCGCGGGATGAGACTCTCGGCGGTCGAGCCCAGTTTCTCCACCTTGGGGTCGTCCCAGGTGCCGGTGATGGTGTAGTCGTAGGCGAACAGGCGCTCGAAGGGATCGCTGAGCGCCTTCTGCGCCAGGTAGGTGACGACGCCGGCCACCGGGTTGATGAGGCCGGCGGCAGCGCCGATGGCGACGGATTCGGACAGCGTGGGCTGCACCGTCACCCGCAGGTCCTGCGTTTCGGCGCCGACGTCGGCCGCGCCGCGCATCTGCACCCGGGCGGCGGCGCCGCGTATCTCCAGGTTTTCGGTGCGCATCACGCCGCCGTTGATGTCGATGTCGCCGGAGATGCGGTCGAAGGCGAAGCCCTCGGAAAAGACGTCGCGGAAATCCAGCGTGATCCGCCGCGGCAGCGCTTGCAGGCTGAGGATGCCGAGCAGGCGGCCGACGCCCGGATCCAGCTTGTTGAACTGGCCGCCGCCGGCTTCCACCTTCATTTCGCCGGCCAGCGAGGGATAGTCGATGCGGGTGGGCGCGCCGTGCCAGCCGAGCTGGCCTTCCAGCGTGGCCTGGCCGCCGCGCACCGTGTCCGGGTAGCCCATGCGGCGGGTGAAGCGGCCGATGTTGTCGGTTTCCAGCTTGAACTTGAGCCGGGTGCGCTGGGCGCCGGCCGTCTGCCACACGCCGCTGCCGGCGAGGCGGCCGTCCGGGTTGGCGACGGAGAAGCGCTCCAGCAGCCATTCGCCGCCGCGGTTGCGGGCATTCACTTCCAGCCGGCCCAGTTCCAGGCCGCGCAGCACGAACTGCTCGGCCACCACGTCCAGCCCCGGCAGGGAGCGCGGCGGCGGTTCCACCTCGGTGCCCCTGTGCTGGGCGGCATGCTCGGCGCCGGATTCGGCTTCGCTTTCGTAGACCAGGCGCTTGAAGCGGGCCATCACCGAGCCGTTGCCAGCCTCCCGCCAGTCGAAATCGCCCTGCGCCTTGTCGCTGTCCAGCCGCGCTTTCCAGCCGCCGGGGTCGGCCACCGCGCGCAGGCGCACGCCGGCCAGGCTCTGGCCGAAGAGCTTGAGCTGCTCCGCCTGCAGGGCGACGCCGGCCAGCGGCATGGCGGCGGCCAGGGCAGCGCCGTCGGCGGCTTTGCCGGCGTTGTCCTGGCCGCCCTCCAGGCCGACGGCATGGCGCCAGGCGTCGATGTCCAGCTGGTCGGCCACCGCCGCCACCATCACGCCCTTCTCCGCCATGCGCGCCGGCTGGGCGATGCCGATGCCGCCGCGCACCACCTTGCCGCCACTGCGCTCGAAGGCGGCCTGCAGGCGCTCGCCGAAATCCACCTTCAGCGAGGAGGTGGCACTGCCTGCCGGGTAATCCGCCACCACGGCCAGCGGCCATTTGTCGGTCGCCGGCTTGTTGAAGGGCGTGGGCAGGCTGGAGGAAATGCCGGCGAGGTCGGTATGGAAATTCACCTTGGTGCCGCTGCGGGCGACGGTGATCTGCGTCTGCCACGGCGTGGCGCCGGAGAGGTGATCCAGCACTGGCCAGCCGTATTCACGCTGCAGCGCCGCCGCGCCGGCGGTGCCGGAGACGGCGAAGGCGACGCTGCCGTCCTCGCCGGTGCTGGCCGTCATCTGCAGCGGCTCGCCCAGCACCTTGGCCTGCAGCTCGGAGACGCTGAACTGATCGGCGGTGAAGCGCAACCGGCCGGCGGCCTCGTCCAGCGGCGGCAGGCCGCTCACCAGCCACAGGCGGTTGGCGGCGAAGCGGAAGTCGCCGCGCACGGTGGTATCGCGCACCGAACGCAGCGGCATCACCAGCCGCAGGTCGAGGTTGCCGTTGCCCTCGGCGCGCATGTCGTCGGTGAAGCGGTTTATGCGCTCGGCCACCGGGCTGCCGGAAACGAAGCGCAGGAACTCGGCGGTGGGCCCGGCGGCGCGACCGTTGATGGTCATGATCTCGCCGCCGTGGGCGTCCAGGTCCGGCACCTCGGCGACCACGTTGGCCAGGTTCACGCCCAGGATGCGCGCCTTGGCCGCCTCCACTTTCAGCCCCGGCCCTTCGAAGCGGACCTCGCCGTAAATGCCCTGGATCTCCGGCCAGCCGGGGGCGTAGGCGAGTTCGGCATCGGCCACCTTGATGGTGACGAGGAACTGCCCCTCGCCCTGGCGATAGGGGAAGTCGTGCAGCTTGCCCTTCAGCCGCAGGCGGGCATCCGGCACCGCGGCGCGGCGGATGGCGTGCTGCACCCATTCATGGGTGTCGCGGTTCACCACCCGCGGCAGGTAGCGCCACACCGAGGTGCCCTCGGCGCGGGTGAGGCGGGCCTGCAGGTCGATTTCGCCTGGCCCGCCGGCTTCCGGCCAGTAGCGGCCGGAGGCGGTGCCGGCGGCGTCGGCGTTGTCGAAGCCGGCGGAATCCAGCGCGATCTCCAGGCGGCCGTCGCGCCGGCTCCAGCCACCGTCGGCCTTGAAGGAGGCGAAGCTGAGGCGGGCGTTCTCGAACACTTCCGGCAGGTCGATATGGGTGTCCTGGCCGGCGAGCTGGAAGCGGCCGCTGCGCTCGTCGCCTTCCAGGCTGCCGGAGAGGCCGCCGAGGCCGGGCAGGCTGTCGCGCGCCGCCAGGCCGATGCCGTCGAAGCGGGCGGCGAGCTTCCAGCTCTCCGGTGCGGCCGCCTGGCCGCGCCACTCCAGCTTCACATTGCTGGCGCTGCCGCGCGGGTCGAAGGCGGCAAGGCGGCTACGCACCCCGTCTTCCAGCGGCAGGTGGGCGGCGATGCCGGCGAGCGCGGCGAAGTCCAGCTGGTTCACCTGCAGGCTGCCGCCGGCCTCGCCCAGCGTCAGCGCGAAATCGGTGGGGGCGATCTGCAGCCCTTCAGCGCTGAGGCTCAGCTGCCGGGTGGAGAGCGCCAGCGTGCCGTCCTTGCGGCTGGCGGCCAGTTGGCCCTGCAGGCGTTGCAGGCGCAGTTCGGGCAGGTCTTCGCCCAGCCGGGTGACCACGCCTTCCAGCGCAAGCTCCGCCTCCATCGCGCTGCGCTCGGCGCCGTCCAGATTCACCCAGGCGCGCAGCCCACCCTGGCCCTGCAGCGGCAGCGGGTAATCCACCCAGGGCGTCCAGCCGCCGAGGTCGGCGCGTTCCAGCGCGAGGTAGAGGCGGCCGCGGGTCTGCGCCGGCTCGTCCAGCGCGAGGTGGGAGAACTCGCCGCGCAGGTCCAGTGTGGAGGCCAGCGCTTCCGGGGGCTGCGCCTGCAGCGCGAAGCGGTGGCCGAGCAGCCGCCGCTCGAGCAGGAACTCGACCTGCTTCAGCGCCAGCGGCGGCGCGCTGCGCATCTCATCCGTCCAGTTCAGCGCAGCGCCGTGCACCACCACCTGGTGCTGCGCCAGCAGCCAGTCGGCAAAGCCGCCGCCCGCCGGCCCACCGCCCAGGCGCACGCCGGCCACCACCACGCCGCCGTCGGCCTCGCGCCGCACCGCCACCTCCGGCGAGGAAATCTCCAGCCGGTGGAAGCGCAGCTCCAGCCGCAGCAGCGAGGACCAGGACAGGGTGGCGTCCACCTGCGGCAGGCGCAGCGCCGGCCGGCCGGCTTCGTCCAGCAGGGTCAGGCCGGTGAGGTGCAGCCGGGGCCGCAGACCGGCCCAATCGCCCCGGAGGCCTTCGATCTGCACCGGCAGGCCGACGTTGCGCGAGGCCAGCGCCGCGATCTGCTCGCGGTAATCACCCAGGCGCGGCACCACCACCTCGCGCACCAGCAGGAACAGGCCGCCGGCGAGAAACCACAGCGCCAGCAACGCATAGGCCGTGCGCCGCAGCCAGCGGCGCAGCCGCCCGCCGCCGACAGGGGCCGGCGCGGCTTCGGAAGTGGTGGCCTGTTCGCTCATGGAGGTAAAGACTATGGCAGCCCGCTGAATATCCCCGCCATCCGGGCAAACCAGCGGCGAAGCGCCCGACCGCGCGCCGTTCCTGGCGGGGCGGGCAAACGCGGGATTCTACCAATCTTCGCCCGCCAGACCGGTACGCTCCCACAGCCGGATACACACTTCCGCCTCACTTTTACTCACCTTTACCGCGCGGGCCGCCTCGCCTGGCCGCCGCCGCCCCCGCAACCGGCCAACGGCCGCCCGCCCAAGC
>NZ_WUEI01000151.1 GCF_012911025.1 Azoarcus sp. TTM-91
GGGAAGGGAGCAGATCCGCGCGCCGGAACGACAGCCTGCGCGCCCGAATGGCCGCCTGCGTTCCCGCCCTTGCGCGCCCGCACCCCATCCGCGGGCAGGATCCCCGTGTTTCCTGCCCCAACACCGTGTTTTCCCCAATCCCGCCCCGCTTGCGTCACCCCGTCGCTGCGGGCGCCCCTAGGAGGTGCATCATGATTGCCGGCAAGTCAGTACTCGCGTTTGTCATGGCAGGGGGAGAAGGCAGCCGCCTGCATCCGCTTACCGCCGAGCGCTCCAAACCCTCGGTGCCGTTCAATGGCCGCCACCGCATCGTCGACTTCGTCCTCTCCAACCTCATCAACTCGGAGATCTTCTCCATCTACCTGCTGGTGCAGTACAAGTCGCAGTCGCTGATCGAGCACATCCGCAAGTCCTGGGCGATGAGCCCGGTGATACCGCACCACTTCATCACCGTGGTGCCGCCGCAGATGCAGCACGGGCCGGAGTGGTTCCAGGGCACGGCGGACTCGGTCTACCAGAACCTGCATCTGATCGACCTGGTGAAGCCCGACCTGGTGGTGGTATTCGGCGCCGACCATGTTTATCGCATGGACATCCGCCAGATGGCGCGCTACCACCTGGAGAACAAGGCCGACGCCACCGTGGCCGCCATTCCGGTGCCGCTGGAACAGTCGCGCTCCTTCGGCATCATCCGCACCGACAGCGCCGGCCGCATCCGCGACTTCCGCGAGAAGCCGGAGAAGGCCGAGCCCATGCCCGGCCGCAGCGCCCATGCGCTGGCCTCCATGGGCAACTACATCTTCAACACCGACGTGCTGGTGGATGCGCTCACCCGCGCCCACTCCAAGGGCGGGCACGACTTCGGCAAGAACCTGCTGCCGGCGATGAGCGAGACCCACCGGGTGATGGCCTACGACTTCTCCACCAATACGGTGCCCGGCGTGCGCGACAGCGAGGAGCAGGGCTACTGGCGCGATGTCGGCACCATAGACGCCTACTACGACGCCCACTTCGACACCCTGGGCGAGGAGCCGCGCTTCTGCATGGCCAACTCGCGCTGGCCCATCTACGCCGCGCCCGACCAGACCGAGGCGGCGCAGGTGCACGACGGCCACATCCGCGGCGCCTCGCTGGGCGCGGGCGTGCTCATCCGCCGCGCCACGGTGGAGCGCTCCCTGCTGCGGCGCGACGTGGTGGTGGACGTGGGCGCCGAGGTGGCCGACTCCATCGTCATGGACCGCAGCGTGATCGGCGCCGGCGCCAAAGTGCGGCGCGCCATCATCGACCAGAACAACTTCATTCCGCCGGGCATGCGCATCGGCTACGACCCCGAGGCCGACCGCGCCCGCTTCCACGTCAGCGACAACGGCATCGTCGTCGTCGGCAAAGGGCAGCTGAAGCCATGAGGACAGGGACCCGACACATCGCCGGGCGGCCACTCCGCCACGGCCATTTCGCCGGCAACGGCGAGGGAGGGGCCGGCAGCCGGGGCCTGGGCTACGTGCATCGCATGCCCTTCGGGCCGCGCCCGGTGGACGACGCCAGCCCGGAGGCCGGCTACCGCTTCCGCCTCTGGGCGCCGGCCGAGAAGCGGGTGGAGGTGTGCCTGCTGCCGGCCCATGGCGAGCGCAGCGTGCATGCCTGCGCCAAGTCAGACGGCTGGCACAGCTGCAAGGTGGCCGAGGCCCGCCCCGGCGACCGCTACTGCTTCCGCCTGGATGGTCAGCTGGAGGTGCCGGACCCGGCTTCCCGCTTCAACCCGGAGGGCGTGCACGGCCCCAGCGTCATCATCGATCCGGCGACCTTCCCCTGGGACGAGGAGTGGCAGGGCCGGCCGTGGGAAGACACGGTGCTCTACGAGCTGCATGTCGGCTCCTTCACCCCGGAAGGCAGCTATGCCGCCGCCGAGCACAAGCTGGACGAGCTGGCGGCGCTGGGCATCACCGCCATCGAGCTGATGCCGCTGGCAGACTGTTCCGGCCGCCGCGGCTGGGGTTACGACGGCGTGCTGCCCTACGCCCCCAAGGCGGACTACGGCACGCCGGACGAGCTGAAGCACTTCATCCAGGCCGCCCACCGGCGCGGCCTGATGGTTTTCCTCGACGTGGTCTACAACCACTTCGGGCCGGACGGCAACTACCTGCATGTGTATGCGCCGCAGTTCTTCACCGCCGAGCATGAAACGCCCTGGGGCGGCGCCATCGCCTACGAAGGCGCGGCCAGCCCGGCGGTGCGCGCCTTCTTCATCCACAACGCCCTCTACTGGCTGGAGGAGTACCGCTTCGACGGCCTGCGGCTGGACGCGGTGCAGACCATCCACGACAGCAGCAAGCCGCACATCCTGGAAGAACTCTCCATCCGGGTGCGCTCGCGCATCGGCAACCGCCATGTGCACCTGGTGCTGGAGAACGTGGACAACCGCGCCAGCCTGCTTGGCCCGCCGGCCACGCCGGGGCGCTACGACGCCCAGTGGAACGACGATTTCCACCACGCCGCCCACGTCATCCTCACCGGCGAGCGCGACGGCTACTACGCCGACTACGCCGACCGCCCGGTGCGGCACCTGGCGCGCTGCCTGGCGGAGGGCTTCGCCTACCAGGGCGAGCATTCGCCCTTCCACCGCGCGGTGCGCGGCGAAGCCAGCGCCAGCCTGCCGGCCAGCGCCTTCGTGAACTTCCTGCAGAACCACGACCAGATCGGCAACCGGGCCTTCGGCGAGCGGCTGAGCACCCTCACCACGCCTGAGCGGCTGCGCGCCCTGGTCGCCCTGCAGCTGCTGGCGCCCTCGCCACCCTTGCTGTTCATGGGCGAGGAAGCCGGCGCCACCACGCCTTTCCTCTACTTCTGCGACTACCAGGGCGACCTCGGCACCGCGGTGCGCGAAGGCCGGCGGCGCGAGTTCGCCGGCTTCAGCCGCTTCAGCGGCGCCGAGGTGGCGCGCATCCCCGACCCCAGCGCCGACGAAACCTTCCGCGCCAGCAAGCTGGACTGGCTTGCCCGCGAACAGCCGGAGGCCCAGGCCTGGCTGGCCTTCTACCGCAACCTGCTGGAGCTGCGCCGGACTATGGTGGTGCCGCGGATGCCCTGGCTGGTGCCCGGCCGCTGCGGTGTGCAGTTCGCCGGCGACGAAGCCTTCGACCTGCGCTGGACCACGGTGGATGGCTTCGCGCTGGTGCTGCGCGCCAACCTTTCCGACAAGCCCTCGCCGCTGCTGCCCAGCCCTGGGGGGCAGCCCTTCGCCGCGGTCGGCGCCGACGCCGCCGAGCCGGACCGGCTCGGGCCCTGGGCGGTGCGCGCCTATGTGCTGCCGGTGGACGAGGGCAGGGCGCCATGACGCCGGCCGCGGTGCTTTTCCCCATGCTGCAGGGCCGCGCGCCCGCCGCCGCGCGGCAGCGACCTTCCATCCGCCGCATCAGGAGAGATGCCCATGAAGGGTGAAGCCGTGGATGCCTTGTGCGGTTTTCTCGGCCTGGACCTCGCCTTCGAGGATGCCTGGGGCAGGCGAACCGAAGTACCCCTCGCCAGCCGGCTGGCGCTGCTCGACGCCCTCGGCCACCCGCTGGGCGCGCCGGCCGAGGGCGAAGCGCTGGATGCCCGCGCCGCCGCCGAACTCGCCCGCCTGCAGGCCGAGGACGCCAGCCAGGTACTGCCGGCCATGCTGGTGCGGGAGGCGGCGCCACCGCCCTTGCAGCTGCATCCGCGCCTGCCCGCCGGCCTGCTGGGCGGCAGGCTGTGGTGGCGCATCCGCCTGGAGGACGGCGCCGAGCGGCGCGGCGCGGCGGCGGTGCGCGCGGTCGAAAGCGTGGGCCTGGAACGGGAGAGCGCCGCCGCGCGGGAGGCCGGCGACGCCGTCACCGCGGTGGAAGGGGAAGGGCAAGGGGAAGCACCGGCCCGCCTCTACCAGGCCGAAATCACCCTGCCGGTGGACCTGCCCCAGGGCTATCACCGCCTGTTCCTGTACGACTCTGCCTCGTCTTCCCAGCCACTGGCCGAAGCCGGGCTGGCAATCTGCCCCGCCACCTGCCTGCCCGCCGCCGAGCCGGCGGCCGGCGGCCGGCTGTGGGGGCCGGCGGTGCAGGTGTATGCGCTGCGCTCGTCCCGCGACTGGGGGGTGGGCGACTTCGGCGACCTGCGCCGGCTGGTGGACCTGGCGGCGGACGCCGGTGCCCACTTCGTCGGCGTCAATCCGCTGCATGCGCTCTTCCCCCACGACCCGGAGCGCGCCAGCCCCTACAGCCCCTCAAGCCGCGAATGGCTGAACGTGCTCTACATCGACATCGAGGGCATGCGCGACTTCGCCGAATGCGCGGCCGCCGCCGAACTGGCCGGCTCGGACGCTTTCCGCACCCGCCTGGACGCGCTGCGCAGCCGCGGCGAGATCGACTACCGCGGCGTGGCGGCGGCCAAGTTCGAAGTGCTGGAGATGCTCTACCGCCATTTCCGCGCCACCCACCTGGAGCGCGGCACCCAGCGCGCCGGCCTGTTCCGCGACTTCCAGCGCGAGGGCGGCCGCAGCCTGCGCCTGCACGCGCTGTTCGACGCCCTGCAGGCCCACTTCCATGCGCGCGACGCCACGGTGTGGGGCTGGACCACCTGGCCGGCAGCGTACCGCGACCCGGATGGCGCCGCGGTGGAGGCCTTCGCCCAGGACAACGAGTTGCGCATCGAATTCTTCGAATACCTGCAGTGGCAGGCCGAAGCCCAGTTGCATGCGGTGGCCTCGCGGGCGCGGGCGCGCGGCATGCGCATCGGCCTCTACCGCGACCTCGCCGTGGGCGTGAACGAGGGCGGCTCCGAAACTTGGGCGCGGCAGTCGCTGCATGCCTTCGGCGCCCACGCCGGCGCACCGCCGGACGAACTCAACCCGTCCGGGCAGGACTGGGGCTTCCCGCCGCCAATCCCGCGCCGGCTGGCCGCCGAGGGCTACGCCAGCTTCCGCGCTGTGCTGCGCGCCAACATGCGCCACGCCGGCGCGCTGCGCATCGACCATGTGATGAGCCTGTTGCGCCTGTTCTGGCTGCCAGCCGCCCGCGGCGACGCCGGCCAGCCGCAGGTGGGCGGCTATGTCGGCTACCCGCTGGAGCCGCTGATGCGCCTGCTGTGCCTGGAGAGCCGGCGCCATCGCTGCATCGTCATCGGCGAGGACCTGGGCATCGTGCCGCCGGCCATACGCGCCGCCATGGCCCGCCACGGCCTGCTGTCCTACCGGCCGTTCTATTTCGAATACGGCGAAGGCGGCCAGGGTTTCCGCCGGCCCGCCGAATGGCCGGCGGCAGCCCTGGCGGTGGTCGGCACCCACGACCTGCCCACCTTGCGCGGCTACTGGCGCGGCTACGACCTGCTGCTGCGCGACCAGCTCGGCATCTACCCCGACGCCGAGCTGCGCGACCGCCACGTCGCCCGCCGCCGCGCCGACCGCCATGCCCTGCTCGACGCCCTGGGCGCCGAAGGCCTGCTGGACGCCAGCGCCGGGCGCCGCAGCGCGGAGGAGGGCGGCGACCCGCCGCCGGCGCTGACCCCGGCGGTGTACCGCTACATCGCCCGCAGCCCGGCGCTGATGGCGGCGGTGCAGCTGGAGGACGTGCTCGGCCAGCTGGAGGCGGTGAACCTCCCCGGCACCAGCGAGAGCACCCAGCCCAACTGGCGCCGGCGCTTGTCCGCCAGCCTAGGCGAGCTGGCGGCCGACCTGCGCTGGCATGCGGTGGCCACCGCGATGAAGGAGGAGCGCCGCAGCGCGCCGTTGCCGGTCAGCGGCGGTCCGGCCGACTTCCACCCGGAACACGCCGACGTGCCGCGCGCCACATACCGGCTGCAGATGCACAAGGATTTCGGCTTCGCCGCCGCCGAGGCGGTGCTGCCTTACCTGGCCGACCTCGGCGTCAGCCACGTCTATGCCTCGCCCTTCCTCAAGGCGCGGCCCGGCAGCAGCCACGGCTACGACATCGTGGACCACGACACGGTGAACCCGGAGATCGGCAGCGAGGCGGACTTCGACCGCTACTGCGAGCGCCTGGAGGAACTGGGCCTGGGGCAGGTCATCGACGTGGTGCCCAACCACGTCGGCGTGCTCGGCGCCGACAACGCATGGTGGCTGGACGTGCTGGAGAACGGCCCGGCCTCCGCCCATGCCGATCACTTCGACATCGACTGGGAACCGCCCTTCGCCGAGCTGCACGGCAAGGTGCTGCTGCCGGTGCTGGGCGACCAGTACGGCCTGGTGCTTGAGAATGGCGAGCTGGCGCTGGCCTTCGCCGCCGAGCGCGGCGAGTTCTACGTGCAGTACTACCAGCACCGCTTCCCCATCGACCCGCGCGACTATCCCGCCATCCTGGAAGCCGGCGCGTCGGCCGGCGCCCGGGCGCCGGGCGATGCCGGCCGGCAGGCGGAGGAGGTGGAGCTGGAAACCCTGCTCGCCGCCCTGCGCCACCTGCCGCCGCGGGACGCGACGGAGCCGGAGGCGCTGGCCGAGCGCCGGCGCAACAAGGAGGTGTTCAAGAAGCTGCTCGCCGGGCTGTACGAACGCCTGCCGGCCGTGCGCGAGCGCGTGGCGGCGGCGCTGGCGGCCTTCCAGGGCAGCGTCGGCGAGGCGGAGAGCTTCGACGCGCTGGACGCGCTCATCGCCGCCCAGGCCTACCGCCTGGCTTCCTGGCGGGTGGCGGCGGACGACATCAACTACCGCCGCTTCTTCGATGTGAACGACCTCGCCGCGCTGCGCATGGAACACGAGGCAGTGTTCGAGGCCACCCACGCCCGCATCCTGCGCTGGGTGGCGGAGGGCCGCGTCTCCGGCCTGCGCATCGACCATCCGGATGGCCTCGCCGACCCGGCCGCCTACTTCGACCGCCTGCAGGCACGCTATGCCGAGGCCGCCCGCGAGGCGCGCATCACGCCGTGGAATGCGGTGTCGCTGTCGGCGGAGGAAACGCTGGACGGCCCGGCGCCGGGCAGCGCAACGCAGGAAGGTGGGGCTGCCGCGCGGGCGGAGCCACCAGCCGGGGGCTCCGCCTTCCTGCGCGGCGCCGTCGGCGCCGATGGCCTGGTGCAGGGCGCCGAGCCGGTGAGCACGCCGGGCACCGACCTGGCCCCGTCGCTCTCCGCTCCGGTGGCTGGCGGCAGGGCGGAGCAGAGCACGCGCCCCTCGGTCGCCGACGAACACCGCACCCTCTACCTGGTGGTGGAGAAGATTCTCGCCGAGTTCGAAGTGCTGCCGGCCGACTGGCGCATCCACGGCGATACCGGCTACCGCTTCGCCAACCTGTGCAACAACCTCTTCGTGGACCCGGTGCAGGAGTCGCGCTTCAGCCGCATCTATCGCGCTTTCACCGGCGAGGCGCGCAACTTCAGCGAGGTGCTGCTGGAAGCCAAGCACATCATCATGACCCACTCGCTGCCCGGCGAGCTGGGCACGCTCACCTACCTGCTGCACGCCATCGCCCAGCGCGACCGCCGCACCCGTGACTTCACCCGCAGCCGGCTGCGCGGCGCGCTGGGCGAGGTCATCGCCGCCTTCCCGGTGTATCGCAGCTACATCAGCGAGCGCGGTGTTTCCGCCGCCGACCGCCGCCACATCGAGCGCGCGGTAGAAGAGGCCGCCGCCCGCGGCCTGGCGGGCGACGCCAGCGTGCTGCGCTTCGTCCGCGACGTGCTGCTGTCCGCTCCCACCGAGCAGGACGCGGCGCTGCGCCGGCTCAAGCTGCGCTTCGTCCGCCGCTTCCAGCAATTCACCGCGCCGGTGATGGCCAAGGCGATGGAAGACACCGCCTTCTACCGCTACAACCGGCTGGTGTCGCTGAACGACGTCGGCGGCGATCCGCGCACCTTCGGCATCGGCGTGGAAGACTTCCACATCGCCAATGAGCGCATCGCCTGCAGCCACCCCTTCGGCCTGCTGGCGTCCTCCACCCACGACAGCAAGCGCTCGGAAGACGTGCGTGCCCGCCTCGACGTGCTGTCCGAGCTGCCGGGCGCCTGGCGGCTGGCGCTGCGGCGCTGGCGGCGGCTCAACGAGCGGCGCAAGACACGCGTCGGCGACCAGGCGGCGCCCTCGGCCAACGACGAGTACCTGTTCTACCAGACCTTGCTCGGCATCTGGCCCTGGCAGCCGCCCGGCGCGGAAGAGAAGGCGGCCCTGGTGGAGCGCGTCCAGGCCTACATGCTGAAGGCGGTGCGCGAGGCCAAGCGCCACACCAGCTGGATGAACCCGGAGCCGGCCTACGAGGCGGCGCTGGCCACCTTCGTGCGCCGCAGCCTGGCCGACGACAGCGGCTTCCTCGCCGACTTCCTTCCGTTCCAGGCGGTGCTGGCGCGCTATGGCGCCTACAACAGCCTCAGCATGCTGCTGCTCAAGCTCACCGCTCCCGGCGTGCCGGACATCTACCAGGGCTGCGAAGGCTGGAACTTCAGCCTGGTGGACCCGGACAACCGCCGCCCGGTGGACTTCGACGCCGCCCGCGAGCGCCTGCGCGCGTTGCAGCGCGACTTCCCCGACGGCGCCGACCCGGCGGGCCTCACCGCGATGTTGGCGCAACTCGCCGACGGCCGCCTCAAGCACTACCTGCTGTGGCGCGCGCTGGCGGTGCGCGAGTGCTGCGAACGCACCCTGCGCTGCGGCCGCTATGTGCCGCTGGACGTGCGCGGCCCCGCCGCCCGCCACGTCGTCGCCTACGCCCGCGTGCTTGGCCGCGAGACGGTGGTGGTGATCGCCACCCGGCTGCTGTTCGGCCTCACCGGCGGCGACGAAGCCCGCATCTGCGATCCCGCCACCTGGGCCGGCACCCTGGTCTCCATGCCCTGGCGCCGCGAAGGCATGGGCTGGCGCGACGCCATCGCCGGCCGCCGCGTTCCACCCCGGTCGCAGGGGCCGGCCGCATTGCCGCTGGCCGAGGTCTTCGGCCCGCTGCCGCTGGCCCTGCTGGTGCGGGATAACGGAGGGGCAGGGTAGTGGAACGGGTTGGCATTGCGGTGCGGCCATCCTCGGGCGGCAGCGCCGCCGGGCGCGGCGGTGCGGACTACGGTTCAGCGCTACCGTTTTGCTTCCCTCCCTCCGCGCCGGGCTCAGGCGGAAAAGCGCGGCGCGGCCTCGCCCGCGGGGCGCGGAGCGGGGGCGGGAAGAGAGGGGAAGAGATC
>NZ_WUEI01000152.1 GCF_012911025.1 Azoarcus sp. TTM-91
CCCAAGCACAGCCCCCAGGCTCTCTCCCCCAGCAAGCACGCCACAGACCCATTCCTCTCCAGCATCTCCCCGCATCTCCCTGCACTCCCAAGGGCCAGCCGCATTTGACTGCGCCAGCCCCGGCCAACAGAATCGAACGCTTTTCCGCGCACGCCCGCTTCCGACCGCCATGCTGCCCCTGGACACCCTGCTCGCCTTCCTCGCCGTCTCCATCGCCATCACCTTTGCGCCGGGGCCGGACAACTTGATGGTGCTGGGTCAGAGCCTGGCGCGCGGGCGCATGGCCGGCTTCGGCGTCGCCGTCGGCTGTGCGCTGGGCTGTTTCACCCACACGCTGTGGGCGGCGATAGGCGTGAGTGCCGCCATTGCCGCCTCGCCGCAGCTCTTCCTCGCGCTCAAGCTGGCCGGCGCCGCCTATCTCGCCTGGCTGGGCGTGCAGGCGCTGCGCAGTGCCTCCGCCCTGCGGCCGGCGGCAGCCGCCGGCGGCGGCGAGCCCTGGCTGCGCTATCTGCGGCGCGGCTTCATCGCCAATGCCATCAACCCCAAGGTGGCGCTGTTCTTCCTCGCCTTCCTGCCGCAGTTCAGCCGGCCGGAGCTGGGCAGCGTGGCGCTGCAGACGATGCAGCTGGGGCTGGCCTTCGCACTACAGACGGTGCTGGTGTTCGGCACCATCGCCTTCGCCGCCGGCGCCATCGGCCGCGCGCTGGCGAAGCGGCCGGCGGCAGGCGCCTGGCTGGACCGGCTGGCGGGGCTGATCTTCATCGGCCTCGCCATCCGCCTCGCCACCGACGGCCGCGGCCAATAGGAGCCGCCGCATGCGCCGAGCATCCTCCCTGCCCGCCCCCGCTGGCGACACCGGCCAGCGCCGCGACTGGCAGACGCTGAAGAGCCTGCTGCCCTTCATCTGGGCCCACCGCCTGCGGGTACTGCTGGCGCTTTCCTGCCTGATCGCCGCCAAGGCCGCCAACGTGGCAGTGCCCCTGGTGTTCAAGCATCTGGTGGATGCGCTGACGATCACGCCGGAGCAGGCCCTCATCGTGGTGCCGGCAGCGCTGCTGCTGGCCTACGGCGCACTGCGCTTCTCCACCTCGCTGCTGACCGAGCTGCGCGAGCTGGTGTTCGCCCGGGTGACGCAGGGCGCGGTACGCGAGATCTCGCTGCGGGTGTTCCGCCATCTGCATGCGCTCAGCCTGCGCTTCCACCTGGAGCGGCAGACCGGCGGCCTCACCCGCGACATCGAGCGCGGCACCCGCTCCATCGGCTCGCTGATCAGCTACACGCTTTACTCCATCCTGCCGACGCTGGTGGAGATCGGCCTGGTGATAGGCATCCTGCTGGTGCAGTACGACGCGGTGTTCGCCCTCATTACGCTGGCGACGCTGGCGCTCTACATCGTGTTCACCGTGGCGGTGACCAACTGGCGCACCGCGCTGCGGCGCGAAGCCAACGAGCTGGACTCGGCGGCGAACGCCCGCGCCATCGACAGCTTGCTCAACTTCGAGACGGTGAAGTACTTCAACAACGAGGCCTTCGAGGCCCGCCGCTACGACGAGCAGCTGCAGAAATGGACCGCCGCCCAGCTGCGCAACCAGATGTCGCTGTCCAGCCTCAACATCGGCCAGGCGGCCATCATCGCCGTCGGCGTCACCGCGATGATGTGGCAGGCCGCCAGCCGGGTCGCCGCCGGCAGCATGACGCTGGGCGACATCGTGCTGGTGAACGCCTTCCTCATCCAGCTCTACATCCCGCTCAACTTCCTCGGCGTGATCTACCGCGAGCTGCGCCAGGCGCTGACCGACATCGAACGCATGTTCGGCCTGCTCGGCCAGCACCGTGAGATCGCCGACGCCAGCGACGCCCGCGCGCTGCCGCCCGGCCCGGCCGGCGTGCGCTTCGAGGCGGTGGATTTCGCCTACGACGCCCGCCGCCCCATCCTGCATGGCGTGGACCTGGACATACCCGCCGGCAGCACAGTGGCCGTCGTCGGCCACTCCGGCTCCGGCAAATCCACGCTGGCGCGCCTGCTGTACCGCTTCTACGACGTGCAGGGCGGCAGCATCCGGGTGAACGGCACCGACATCCGCCAGCTCACCCAGGACAGCCTGCGCGCCGCCATCGGCATCGTTCCGCAGGACACGGTGCTGTTCAACGACAGCCTCTACTACAACATCGCCTACGGCCGGCCGGACGCCAGCCGCGCGGAGGTGGAGGCGGCGGCGCGGGCGGCCCAGCTGGAAGACTTCGTCGCCCGCCTGCCCGAGGGCTACGACACCCGCGTCGGCGAACGCGGCCTGAAGCTCTCCGGCGGTGAGAAGCAGCGGGTGGCCATCGCCCGCGCGCTGCTGAAGAACCCGGCCATCCTGATCTTCGACGAGGCCACCTCGGCGCTGGACTCCCGCACCGAGAAGGCCATCCAGGGCCAGCTGGAGCTGGCGGCGGAAGGCCGCACCGCGCTGGTCATCGCCCACCGCCTGTCCACCGTGATGAACGCCGACGAGATCATCGTGCTGGACCAGGGCCGCATCATCGAACGCGGCCGCCACTTCGACCTGCTGGCCCGCGACGGCGCCTACACCCAGATGTGGCTGCTGCAGCAGCAGGAAGAGGCCTTGGCCGAGCAGGGATGACCCCCCGCCCCTGCTACCCGCAGCGGCCCCGCTCCGCAAGCGGCCGGCAATAAAAAACGGCGGCCTTTTCAGACCGCCGTTGCCTTGCTGCGGGTCGCGCCTCTGCGGGCGCTGCCACCCTCCCTGATTGCCTCAGTCGCTCAGTTCCAGGTCAGTCGCGCTTGCGCCGGATCCCGAGGATGCCCAGGAAGGCGGCACCAGCCAGGGCCAGGGAGCCGGGCTCCGGCACATGGGTAGCGGGCGGAGGCGGCTGCTTCACCGTGCCGCTGACAGCAGCAACCTTGACGTAGTCGTAACGGGAGGAGGTGAAGCTCTGCCAGCTGCCATTGCTCTTGTCGCCCGAGGTCACGCCCAGCGTGCCGTCGAAGCCGCCAGCGCCGATCAGCCAGAAGCTGGAGTAGAGGCTGGCGGCGGCGTTCAGCTGTACCGTGTTGCTACCGACGTTGGCGTAATTGCCCACCAGCGACCAACCGTTGCTCAGCAGCGACGCGTAGGTCGCCCCGGCCAGGGAGCCAGTGAAGGGAGTGGCGCCGGTGTAGGCCAGCACGAAGATGTCGCTGTCGGTCTGGGTCCAGCCGAGGGAGACGCTGTCCAGGTGCACCGACTCGGTGCCGAAGTTCAGCATCAGCATTTCGTAGCCGGACTTGTTGTCCAGCGAATGCTGGCCGTCGGAACTGGATTCGCCGCCGACGCCCACGCCGGAGCCGGCCCAGTAGCCGGTGCTGGTGGCGTAGATCGAACTGCTGTTGTTGCTCGCCTTCCAGCCGGTTTCAATCGGCGCGGTCGAACTCTTGTTGTCCAGCGTCCAGGTGGTAGCGGCCAACGCGCAGCTTCCCCATACGGCAAGGGCCGTACCCAGGACGAATTTTTTGACGATGTAGTTCATTCTGCTCTCCGAAACAGCTTTCGCCCGGCTCAAAGCAATCATCGAGCCAATAAAAACTTTTTCTTAATAATCAGATGCATTCCCCATAGCAAAAGGGCGAATGTATCAGTATGTGTAAAAAAACCTGACAGCTACTACTACAACGTAAGACGGAGACGCCTAGCCTCCTCCGCGCCATCGAAAGAGCTACTAAGGCGCAAGGCGCCGTCCAGTTCATCGCGCGCCTCCTGGGCGCGGCCCACCTTGGCCAGCACGTAGGCCAAGTGCCAGCGCACCTCGGCGTTGTCCGGGGCCCGCAGGCGGGCGTCGCGCAGGTAGCGCAGCGCATCCTCATAGCGCTCGCCGCGGGCGAGCGCCCAACCCACGGTATCGATGACGTTGGGGTCGGCCGGTGCCAGGGCCAGCGCCTTCTGCGCGGTGGCGATGGCCGCGCCGTCCTTCATGCGGATCTGGATGTTGGCGAGGTTGTTGTAGGCGCTGGCGTCGGTGGGCACCTCGGCGACCAGGCGCTCGTACTCGCGCCGCGCCGCAGCCCAGTCACCGGTGCGCATGTGGATCTCGGCCAGCGCGCGACGCACCGCCGGCTCCGGCTTGTCCTTCACCCATTGCTGCAGCAGCGGCGCCGCGGCGGCGGCCTTGTCCTGCGCCAGCAGCACCTGCACACGGCGCAGCAGCAGCTCCGCCGAGGGTTGGCGCTCCTGGGCCTGGCGGTAGGCTTCCGCGGCAGCCGGCATCTGGCCGCGGGCGAAGGCGATGTCGCCCTCCACCCGCAGGGCATCCACCGCCTTCGGATCCAGCCGGCGCAGTTCGCGCACCCGCTCGCCGGCCTTGTCGTACTCGCCTCGGGCGAGTGCGGCCTCGGCGGCCAGGGTGAGCGCGCCGATGTGCTCCGGCCGGCCCTGCAGCGCCTTCTGCGCGTTCTTTGCGGCTTCGTCCGTGGCGCCAGCGCGCAACTGGAGGTAACCGATGCGCACCTGGGCATCCGGGTCGTACTCGGCGATGCGCGACATCTCGCGCAGGGTCTGCTGGGCGGCACGAGTATCGCCCACCGCCTGTTCGATGCGGGCCAGTTCGGCCAGCGCGGCGAGGTCGCCGGGGCGGCGCATGGTGAGCGTGCGCATGGCCTCCTGCGCGGCCTGGCCTTCGCCGGCGGCGAGGCGGGCTTCGGCCAGGGCGAGGCTGGCGGCGATGTTGTCCGGCCGGGCGACCACCGCCTTCTCGAACCAGCGCAGGGCCTCGGCGGTGTTGCCGGCCTGCTGTTCCAGCGCGCCGGACTCGTACAGGGCAACTCCGTCGTTACGGTCCTTGGCCAGCATTGCGGCGTAGCGCTGGCGGGCGGCGTCCAGCTTGCCCTCGGCGCGGTCCACCCGGGCGAGATTCAGCTGCGCGGGGACGAAGCCGGCATCGCGCCTGAGCGCTTCGTTATAGGCATTGCGGGCGGCCGGAAGGTCGTCGTTGCTGGCCAGCGCGAGGCCGAGCAGGTTGTGCGCCGCCGGATTGGCGGCCTGCGCCTGCACCGTCTTGCGTGCGACGGCGACCGCCTTGGCACGCTCGCCGCCGCGCATCAGCAGGTTCACATAGGTGGCGGCGAGGCCGACGTCCTGCGGCGTCTTGTCGAATGCGGCGGCGAGGCTGCGCAGGCCGGCTCCGGTGTCGCCCATGCCGATACGGCCCAGGCCGAGAGCGGTCTGCAGCCGGGGGTCCTCGGCGGCACCTCGCGCGGCGGCGCGCTCCAGGGTCTCGGCGGCCTTGGCGTAGCGCTTCTGCGCCAGTTGCACCCGGCCGAGCAGGTAGAGCACCTGGGCATCGTCCGGCTGCTTGCGCAGCACGTCTTCCAGCAGAGCCTGCGCCGGGGTGGTCTCGTTGCGTTCGACCAGCACCGCGGCGAGCAGCTTGCGCGCGCCGAGGTTGCGCGGGTAGCGGGCGACCAGCACGTCAAGGTATTTGCGCGCCTTCTCGAACTGGCCGGTGGCATGGTGCGCCAGCGCGCCGGTCATCAGCAGCTGTTCCTGGGTGGCCAGCCATTCGGCCGGCAGGTTTTCCAGCAGGTCGCCGACCTGCAGCATCTGGGCGTTGGCTGTGGCGCTGTCGCCACGGCGGCTGGCGAGCAGCGCCCGCAAGTAGGCGACGCGCGGCTCCTTCGGCATGTCAGCGCCGAGCTTGTCCAGCACGCCGGCGGCTTCGGCGTCGCGACCGAGGTCCAGCAGGATGCCGGCGCGGGCGACGCGGGCGTCGAGCTGGCCGGGCTGCAGTTCGATGGCGCGGGCGTAGTCTTCCAGCGCGGCGGGCAGGCGGCCGGTGGCGTGCGCCACCGAGGCACGCACGTTGTAGGCGGCGGCATCGCGCGGGGCCAGCTGCACCGCGCGCTCGGCGCGCTCCCGCGCCAGCTCCGGCTTGCCGCTGCCCAGCAGCACCGGCACCTCGGCCACCAGCGGCACCGGCGAGTTCGGGTCCAGCGCGCGGGCGGCGGCGAAGCTGCGTTCGGATTCGTTGCCCTTGCCCAGGTTGGCATAGGCGGTACCGCGCAGGCTCAGCAGTTCGAGCTGGGCGGCGGGCGGCAGGCCTTCCGGCTGCAGGCCGTCCACGACCAGCGAAGCGCGGCCCTGCAGCAGGTAGATGCGGGCCAGCGGCACCGCCACTTCGGCGCGGCTGGCGCCCAGGCGCAGGGCTTCGCGGAAGGAGACCTCTGCGGCGCCGAGTTCGCCCTGGTCGAAGTAGCTGCGGCCCAGCAGCAGGTGGGCGGCGAGCATGTTGCGGTCCTGCTGCAGGGCGTTCTTGAGCTGGATGACCGCACCCGGCAGATCCTGCTTCTCGTAGCGCGCCAGGCCGTCCTCGTAATAGCGGCTGGCGGCAGCCGGATCGGACTGCGCCGCCTGCGCAACGATGCTGCTGGCGCTGAGGACGAGCACCGTCAGCAGGCGACGGACGGGGTGGTTTCGGGACGCGGGCATGATCGGTGGATATGAAATCGACAGGGAAACGGCGGAAATGCCGCGGGAGTATATGCCCGCCGGCGGGCGCCGTGCCGTTAAATCCGTCCGCGGCGACGTGCTGCGCTATGCCCTGATTTTCCTGTGATTTTCGCGCCAGGACCGGCAGCGCGCCGCCATCGGCGGCGGAAACACCGGGCTGGATCAGGCGGCGACGGCGATGCGCCGCAGGCCGTGGCTGCCGCGTTTGGCGTGGTACATGGCGCGATCGGCGGCGCGCAGTAACTCGTCCAGCGTGCGGCCGTGCTGCGGGTAGAGGCTGACGCCGACGCTGGCGCCCAGATTGAACACGCCGCTGTCGAGCAGCAGCGGCGCGTTCAGCGCGTCCATCAGCTTGCCGGCCGCCTCCAGCGCATCCCCGGCGCCGCCGACCTGGGCCAGCAGCACGACAAATTCGTCACCGCCGACGCGGGCCACGGTATCGCTCTGGCGCACCAGTTCGCGCAAGCGGCTGGCCACCGCGCGCAGCACCTCGTCGCCCACCGCATGGCCGTGGGTGTCGTTCACCGGCTTGAAGGCATCGAGATCGAAGTAGAGCAGCGCCATGCCGCGGCCATCACGCTCGGCCAGGCTGGCGGCCTGGTCGAAACGGCCGCTGAGCTGGATGCGGTTGGCGAGGCCGGTGAGGCCGTCGTGCAGGGCGAGGTGGCGCACGCTGGCCTCCTGGGCGCGGCGCTCGCTGATGTCGGAGAAGATGGCGATGCAGTGTTCCGGCTGGCCGTGGTCGCCGCGCACCAGGGTGGCCGACAGCGTCACCGGGAAACGGGCGCCGCCGCGGTGGCGGGCCTCCAGCTCGCCCTGCCAGTGGTCACGTGCGCCCAGCGCCTGGCGCACCTGGGCGAAGAGTTCCATGCCGCCGACGCCTTCACCGCCGGTGCCCACCACCTCGTCCGCCGTATAGCCGGTGAGGCGGGTGAAGGCGGGATTCACCGATTCGATGCGGCCTTCGCCGTCGAACACGACGATGCCCTCGCCGCTGCGCTCGAATACCCGCGCCGCCAGCGCCAGCTGGGCAGCGAGCGCCTGGCGCTCGGTGAGGTCTGCCATGACGCCGACCAGCCCGCCCTCGCCTGCGCCGGCCCCCCCGACGCCACGGTGGAAGGCAGCGCGCACCACCAGGTTGTGGATGTGGCCAGCCTCGTCGGCGATACGCACCCGCTCGTCGAACAGCATCGCGCCGGAGCCGCTGGCAGCCGCGGCGAGAAAACGCGCGCAGCGGGCTGCGGCCGGCGCGCGGTCTTCCGCCAGCAGCAGTTCGGTCCAGTGATGGCCCAGGCTTTCCTCCGCCGCGCGGCCGGACAGCCGCTGCCAGGCGGGGTTGAGGTAGCTCAGCCGGCCGGCGGCGTCGGTGCGGAACAGCACGTCGTGGATCTGCTCGGCCAGTTCGCGGTGCAACTGTTCGGAATCTTCCAGCCGGGCAGCGACGCGATTGAAGCGCCACAACAGCAGCAGCACGAACAGCGCCACGCCGGCACCGGCCGCGCGCACCCGCCACACCGCGGCCGCCAGGCCGGGCACGCCGTCCAGCGGCACCGCCGCCATGTTCCACTCGCCGTCGAGCACCCGGACATCCAGCTTGAAGGCGGCCGGATCGTCGAACAGCGCGCTGTCGCCCCAGAACACCGCGCCGCCGCTGCCCAGCCCGTCCACCCCGCGCAGGGCAATCTGGTAGCGCAGCTCGGCTTCGTGCAGGCCGCTGCGCACGAGCAGGCGGTCGAAATCTATCGGCGTGCTCATCAGCCCCCAGTAGCGGCCGCTGCGCGGCGCGGCGCCGGGCGGCGTGAGGTGGATAGGCACGCGGTGGATCAGCGCGCGGCCGCCCTGCACCAGGGCCACCGGGCCGGCCAGCACCGCCCGGCCATCCGCCAGCATGCGCCGGGTGGCAGCGCCCTGCACCGGGTGATGCAGCAGGTCCAGCCCGACCGCAGCCTCGTTGCCCGCCATTGGATACACCATGGAGATGACGTTGTCCGGCGCCAGGGTGATGTTGCGCAGCAGACTCTGGTCCGCCAGCAGTTCGCGGGCGATGAGATCGAAATCCTGCCGGGAGATGCCGCCACGGGCGGCGACGTAGGACACCAGGCCAGCGGTGAGATTGGTGGCGCCGTTCAGCTCGCCCTCCAGGCGGGCACGCAGCCCGGCGAGTTCGGACAGGCGCTCGGCGCGCCAGCGCTCCTGCAGGCGCGCCTCGAACATCTCGCCGGCGATGACGACGAACACCGCCGCCGCCACGCCCACCAGCGCGAGCGCCGCACTCATCACCGCCCGCGAACCGATACGCATCGTGTCTCCCTGAAGCCGGTGCCTAATTGTAGGCAGCGGATGCGGCCGGGCAAGCGGAAAGACGCATGCGGCCTGCCTCGCGGCCTGCCGGCACGACATGCCAGGCGGATCGCCCGCCCCGCGACAGCCCCTTTCCCGCCGCGGCGGTGCGGCGGAACAGCACTGCGCGACGCGCGGCCGCCGCGCTTTCCTTCCCCGCCCCGCCCTCCTAGAA
>NZ_WUEI01000153.1 GCF_012911025.1 Azoarcus sp. TTM-91
GAACCCCCAACCCCACCCGCGAGGCATATGACATGAATGCAACCGCTTACACGGTACCCGCGCAGGAAATCTTCAAGGCTTACGACATCCGCGGCATCGTGGACAAGACGCTCACCGCCGACGCCGTGCGCGCCATCGGCCACGCCCTCGGCTCGGAAGCCGTGGCCCGCGGCCAGAAGGCCATCGCGGTGGGCCGCGACGGCCGCCTCTCCGGCCCGGAGCTCGCCGGTGCGCTGGCCGACGGCATCCGCGCCGCCGGCGTGGATGTGGTGGACATCGGCTGCGTCCCCACCCCGCTCACCTATTTCGCCGCCTACGAACTGGGCACCCACTCCTGCGTCTCCGTCACCGGCAGCCACAACCCGCCGGACTACAACGGCCTCAAGATGGTGCTCGGCGGCCAGACCCTGTACGGCCCGCAGATCCTGGACCTGCGCCGCCGCATCGCCGAAGGCGATCTCGCCCACGGCGCCGGCACGCTGCGCCAGGCACAGGTGGTGGATGCCTACCTCGACCGCATCCTCGGCGACGTCAAGCTCGCCCGGCCGATGAAGGTGGTGATCGACTGCGGCAACGGCGTGGCCGGCGCAGTGGCGCCTGCGCTGTTCAAGCGCCTGGGCTGCGAACTGGTGGAACTCTTCTGCGAGGTGGACGGCAAGTTCCCCAACCACCACCCCGACCCCTCCAAGCCGGAGAACCTGCAGGACGTGATCCGCGCGCTGAAGGAAACCGACGCCGAGATCGGCCTCGCCTTCGACGGCGACGGCGACCGCCTGGGCGTGGTGACCAAGGATGGCGAGATCATCTACCCCGACCGGCAGCTGATGCTGTTCGCGGAAGACGTGCTCTCCCGCGTGCCCGGCGGCGAGATCATCTACGACGTCAAATGCACCCGCAACCTGGCCGGCTGGATCAAGCAGCGCGGCGGCAAGGCCACCATGTGGAACACCGGCCATGCGCTGGTGAAGGCCAAGCTGAAGGAAACCGGCGCCCCGCTGGCCGGCGAGATGAGCGGCCACGTGTTCTTCAAGGAGCGCTGGTACGGCTTCGACGACGGCCTCTACGCCGGCGCCCGCCTGCTGGAGATCCTGTCCCGCGCCGCCGACCCCAGCGCCGTGCTGAAAGCGCTGCCGGACGCGGTGAGCACGCCGGAGCTCAACATCAAGATGAACGAGGGCGAGCCCTTCGAACTGGTGAAGCGGCTGCGGGAGCAAGCTGCTTTCGAAGGCGCCACCGAAGTGGTGACGCTGGACGGCGTGCGGGTGGAGTACGCCGATGGCTTCGGCCTCGCCCGCCCGTCCAACACCACGCCGGTGGTCGTGCTGCGTTTCGAAGCCGATGACGAGGGCGCGCTGGCCCGCATCCAGGGCGCATTCCGCAAGGCGCTGGAAGGCGTCTGGCCGGGCGTCGCACTGCCCTTCTGAGCGCTGCCACACCCAACGCCGGGCCTGTCTCCAAGCGCGAGGCAGGCCCGGCGTTTTTCCTTTGCAAAGCGCCTATCCATGCGCGTCTCCGGGGCGACGGTGAGCATTCCGTCAGCTTAGATGCCCACCTTCGTGCTATGGTTTGCGAGCTCCCGCCAGCCCCCCGCCCAGCAACACGAACATGCAAAAGCTAGACGAACAGCATTACGAGACAGCCCTCAAGGGCGTCTCCATTCCTTCCTGCCCTGCCATCCTCACCGAGCTGATCTCGGAGCTGCGCAAGCCATCAACCAACGGCAAGCTTGTCGCCCAGCTGATCGGCCGCGACGTCGGCCTCGCCGCCATGGTGATCAAGGCGGCCAACTCCCCGCTGTTCGGCAGCAACCGGCAGATCGGCTCGATTGCCGACGCGATCAAGCTGCTCGGCTTCAGCGCGCTGACCAATCTGGTCTACGAGGGGCTGCTGCGCTCCGTCACTCACTCCAGGGATGCCTCGCTGGAGCGCTTCTGGGACAGCTCCGCCCACACCGCCGCCATCTCCGCCGAACTGGCGAGCGTACTGGGCGGCGTCAGCCGGGACACCGCCCACACCTTCGGCCTGTTTCACGACTGCGGCATTCCGATGCTGGTGGAGCGCTTCCCGGATTACAAGCAGGTGCTGAAGACAGCCAACGAGTCGATGGACCGCAAGTTCACCGACATCGAGGACGAGGCCCTATCCACCAACCATGCCGCCATCGGCAGCATCCTGGCGCGCTCCTGGGGGCTACCGCTCACCGTCTCCAACGCCATCCTGTGCCACCACGACTACGAGGTGCTGTACGACGCCCAGGGCCTGGAAAACGAATCCCGCAGCCTGATCGCCATCAACGCGCTGGCGGGCTACATCGCCGGCCAGTACCTGCGTTCCAACCGTGACCAGGAATGGGGCAAGGCCGCAGCGGGCGTGTCGTCCTATTTCGGCATCTCGGCCAGCGAGCTGGACGACATCGCCGAGGATCTGCTGTACCGGCTGGACAAGCAGAAGAACAACCGCTGAAGCCCCGATACCGGAGCGGAAAAAGAACGGGGCGCCTTGCCGGCGCCCCGTTCTTTTCGTACCCGGCCTGCCCTCTAGCAACCAGGCAGGCCGCGGCGCCGGATCAAGGGCATTACAGCTTGGCCGCCACCCAGTCATTCACCCCGGCCAGCGCCGCCGGCAGCTTGTCCGGCTCGGTACCGCCGGCCTGGGCCATGTCCGGGCGGCCACCGCCCTTGCCGCCGACCTGAGCGGCAACGAAGTTCACCAGCTCGCCCGCCTTCACCTTGCCGGTGAGATCGGCGGTAACGCCGGCGATCAGGCTCACCCGGCCATCGGCCACCGAAGCCAGCACGATGGCGGCGGACTTCAGCTTGTCCTTCAGCTTGTCCATGGTCTCGCGCAGCGTGGCCACGTCCGCGCCTTCCAGCGTGGCGGCCAGCACCTTGGCGCCCTTGACGTCGGCCGCCTGGCCGGCGAGGTCGTCACCCTGGCTGGCGGCCAGCTTGGACTTCAGCCGCGCCAGCTCCTTCTCCAGCGCACGCACATTGTCCAGGATGCCGGCAACGCGCTCGGCCACTTCGTCCGGTTGCACCTTCAGCAGCGCGGACATGCCATGCACCCGGCGCTCCTGCTCCTGGGCGTAGCGCAGCGCGTTCTCGCCGGTCACCGCTTCGACGCGGCGGATGCCGGCGGCCACGCCACCTTCCATGACGATCTTGAACAGGCCGATGTCGCCGGTGCGGGACACATGGGTGCCGCCGCACAGCTCCTTGGAGGAGCCAATGCTCAGCACCCTCACCTCGTCGCCGTACTTCTCGCCGAACAGCATCATCGCGCCGGATTTCTGCGCGTCCTCCAGCGCCATCACCGCGGCCTCGGTGGCGGCGTTGGCGAGGATCTCGCGGTTCACGATCTCTTCCACCTCGCGGATTTCCTCGGCCGACAGCGGCGCGCCGTGGGCGAAGTCGAAGCGGGTCTTGTCCGGATCCACCTGCGAGCCCTTCTGCTGCACATGGGCGCCCAACACTTCGCGCAGGGCCTTGTGCATCAGGTGGGTGACCGAGTGGTTGCGGGCAGTGGCGGCACGGGCGGCGGCATCCACCCGGGCAGTGATGGCCTGGCCAACCTTCAGCGCGCCGGTCTTGACCACGCCGTGGTGGCCAAACACCGCTGCCTGGATCTTCAGCGTGTCCTCGACGGCGAAGATACCGCCGGGTGCGCGCAGCTCGCCGCGGTCGCCGACCTGGCCGCCGGATTCGGCATAGAACGGGGTGTTATCCAGCACCACCACGCCCATCTCGCCTTCGGCCAGTTCCTGCACCGGCGCGCCATCCTTGTACAGCGCCAGCACTTCGCCCTTGGCTTCCAGCGCCTCGTAGCCATGGAACACGGTGGACTTGCCCTCGTACTCCAGGTTGGCGGCCATCTTGAACTTGCCGGCGGCGCGCGCCTGCTCCTTCTGGCGTGCCATCGCGGCGTCGAAGGCGGCGGCATCGACGGTGACTTCGCGCTCGCGGCAGATGTCGGCGGTGAGGTCCAGCGGGAAGCCGTAGGTGTCGTGCAGCTTGAAGGCGGTGTCGCCATCGAACACCGTGTTGCCGGCGGCGGCCATGGCCTGCAGCTCGGCTTCGACGATGGCCATGCCGTTCTCGATGGTGGCGAAGAAGCGCTCCTCTTCCTGGCGCAGCACGTCGGTGACGCGCTTCTCGCCCGCCTTCAGCTCGGGATAGGCGTCGCCCATCTCGGCCACCAGGTCCGGCACCAGCTTGTGGAAGAAGGCCGCGCGGGCACCGAGCTTGTAGCCGTGGCGAATGGCGCGGCGGATGATGCGGCGAAGCACGTAGCCGCGGCCTTCGTTGCCCGGGATCACGCCATCGGCGATGAGGAAGGAACAGGCACGGATGTGGTCGGCCAGCACCTTCAGCGAGGGCGAATCCATGTCGGCGCCGGAGGTCTCGCGCGCCGCCGCCTTGATCAGGTTCTGGAACAGGTCGATCTCGTAGTTGGCATGCACGCCCTGCAGCACCGCGGAAACCCGCTCCAGGCCCATGCCGGTGTCCACCGAGGGCTTGGGCAGCGGATGCATCACGCCCTGCTCGTCGCGGTTGAACTGCATGAACACGTTGTTCCAGATCTCGATGTAGCGATCGCCGTCTTCTTCCGGCGACCCCGGCGGCCCACCCCAGATGCCTTCGCCGTGGTCGTAGAAGATCTCGGTGCAGGGGCCGCAGGGGCCGGTGTCGCCCATCATCCAGAAGTTGTCGGAGGCGTAGCGCGCCCCCTTGTTGTCGCCGATGCGGATCACCCGCTCGGCCGGCACGCCCACTTCCCTGGTCCAGATGTCGTAGGCCTCGTCGTCCTCCGCATATACCGTCACCCACAGCTTGTCCTTGGGCAGCTTGAAGACCTCGGTCAGCAGTTCCCAGGCGTAGGTGATGGCGTCGCGCTTGAAGTAGTCGCCGAAGCTGAAGTTGCCCAGCATCTCGAAGAAGGTGTGGTGGCGCGCGGTGTAGCCCACGTTCTCGAGGTCGTTGTGCTTGCCGCCGGCACGCACGCACTTCTGCGAAGTGGTGGCGCGGGAGTAGGGACGCTTGTCGAAGCCGAGGAAGACGTCCTTGAACTGGTTCATGCCGGCGTTGGTGAACAGCAGCGTCGGATCGTCGTGCGGCACCAGCGACGACGAGGCGACGATCTGGTGCCCCTTCGACTCGAAGAACTTGAGGAATTTCTCGCGGATTTCAGCGGACTTCATGGATTTCGAACCCATATTCAACGTTATGGCCCGGCAGCTGCAGGCGAATGGGCCAGTTTATCATGACGCCGCAGCGCCACTGCCGGGGCAAACCCGCCTGCGCTCCTATAATCCGGCGCTCAGACCAAGAGGAGGAATCCCGCCATGGGCCATCGCCTGTCCAAGATCTACACCCGAACCGGCGACGCCGGCACCACCGGCCTGGGAGACGGCCAGCGCGTGCCGAAGAACAGCCTGCGCATCGATGCGCTGGGCGAGGTGGACGAGGCCAACGCCGTCATCGGCGTGCTGCTGTGCGAGGACATGCCGGACGACGTCCGCACCCTGCTCACCGACGTTCAGCACGACCTCTTCGACCTCGGCGGCGAGGTCTGCATCCCCGGCATGAGCATGATCAGCGACAGGCAGGTGGAACACCTGGAGAACGAGCTGGACCGCCTCAACGAACCGCTGCCGCCGCTGAAGGACTTCATCCTCCCCGGCGGCACCCGCGCCGCCGCCCTCGCCCACCACGCCCGCACCGTCTGCCGCCGCGCCGAACGCGCGCTGGTGGCGCTGGCGCAGGAAGAGAAGGTGAACGACGGCCCGCGCCAGTACCTCAACCGCCTCTCCGACCTGCTCTTCGTCCTCGGCCGCGTGCTCAACCGGGCCGGCGGCCGCGACGACGTGCTGTGGCAGAAGGGCCGGAACGCCTGATTCCACACTGATCGCAGGCCGAGCAACACGGACAAGGGGCCTCGTCCCTGCCGGAACCACCACCCCCACAGGCGGCCGCTTAACGGAACCTTAAGCGGCCGTCGCCATGCCTCCCCTCCCGGCTTTCCTCCTTGCCTGCCTGCTGCTGCCGCTCGCCCTGCTGATGTCCGGCGGCGCCCGGGCCGCGGCTGTGGTGGAAACGCCGCAGGCGCTGGGCAATGCGGACGCCGAAGTCCGCGCCGAAGGCGACGCGCTGGTCACCACCATCGCCGGCTGCGGACTGCGGCCGCGGCCGAAAACCGAGGGCAGATAGAACATGCCCAGCCTACCCGGCAATCCTGGCCGGCGACCACAGCCAGGAGCAGGGCCGCTTGTCACCCCGGCGCAGCGAACTCGCTATGGCTGCGCGGTAAAGCACCAGGGCTGAGACCGGCGCCGGCAGTTCAGCCCGAGACCCGCGATCCGAAGCCGGAGCCTGGAGGGCGGCGGCCTGGCCTCAGGCGTTGCGGGAGGCGGCGTAGGCGCTCAGCGCCGCGCCTATCTCCTCCCAGGCGTAGTCGGCCACGCCCTCCACCCCGCGCGCCGCCAGCTTGGCGGTGGGCCCATCGCCTATCTTGGCCACCAGCACCGCCTTGCAGTCCGCCACCGCTTCCAGGATGCCGGCCAGCGCGCCCTGGTCGGAGCTGCCGCCCAGGCAGTAGTGCGCCACCTCCCGCGTCTCCACCAGCCGGTGGCCGCCCGCCTCCACGTCGTAGATGCGGAAGGACTTGGCGTGGCCGAAATGCTCGCTCACCGCCACGCCCTCCTTGCTCGCCACCGCCACCCTCAGCGGCTTTGCCGTTTCGCTCATCGTGCAATCCGTCGTTCGCTTTCGATGCCGCAAACAAGCAAGAGCTGCGCCCTTCGCGGCTATGCTGGCGGCCATGACGCCCGCCCCCACGATCCTGCCTGCGCCCCATCCGCTGCTGAGCGGCTGGCGGCTGCTGGATGCCGCCAGCGCCGAGCGGCTATTCCACGCCCTGTGCGCCGACATCCCATGGACCGACGGCAGCTACCTGGCCGCCGGCCGGCGCTTCCGCCTGCCGCGCCAGCAGGCCTGGTTCTCCGACGCCGGCATCGACTACCGCTACGCCCAGAACCTGCTCAACTCCCACGGCTGGACACCGCCGCTGGCGGCGCTGCGGGAACAGGTCGCCCAACTCACCGGCCACCGCTTCAACGCGGTGCTCGCCAACCTCTACCGCGACGGCGAGGACCACGTCGGCTGGCATGCGGACGACGAGGCCGACCTCGGCCCGGCTCCGGTCATCGCCTCCCTCAGCCTGGGCGCCACCCGCGCCTTCCACTGGCGGCCCAAGCCCGGCGTTGCCGGCACAGCCGCGTCGCTGCCCCTGGAAGCCGGCACCCTGCTGCTGATGCGCGCCCCCTTTCAGCGGCAGTGGGAACATGCGGTACCGGCGGAACCGCATGTGGCCGCGGCGCGGCTCAATCTCACCTTCCGGCAGGTGTTCCCGGGGCGTTGAGCGCCGCTGGCCGGCAGCGCCTGCCACGCGGGACAAACAAGATAGGGAGCCGGGCCCCTTCCCCTGCAACACATCGCACATCACCACCCGCTTGGTGGCACATCCAACGCGCAACCCCCGCGTCTATCGCCTCGACGTGCAACGGAAACCCTGCTCATCCGGCGAAACCCGCCTTTGGAATGAAGCTTGCGTCTGCCTGGCCACGCCGGCACGGCCGGAGAACGGGATACGAGGTGCTTCCATGCTGGAAACCGCAATCATCGGTGGCGGCCTGTGCGGGCTGGCCCTGGCCAACCTGCTGCACGGCGCGCGCCGCGACTTCGCCCTCTTCGAGGCCCGCGACCGGCTCGGCGGCCGCATCCTCTGTACCGACGAGGGCCTGGACCTCGGCCCCAGCTGGTATTGGCCGGACCACCAGCCGCGCATCACCCGCCTGATCTCCGACCTCGGCCTGGAAAGCCTGCCGCAGTGGGAACACGGCCGCCATCTGCTGCAGAAGGAAGCTGGCGGCCGGCCGGAATCCTTCGAGCAGGCCGACGTCCACGGCGGCGCGCGCTGCCTGGTCGGCGGGCTGGATACCCTGGTGCAGGCGCTGGCCGCCCGCCTGCCGGCGCCGCGCCTGCACCTGGAGCATGCCCTCGGCGGCCTGCGCGACCGCGGCAGCCACATCGAGCTGCACCTAAGCGAACCGCAGGGCGAACGCTTCATCTCCGCCCGCCATGTGATCCTCGCCCTGCCGCCGCGGCTAGTGGAAGAACGCCTCGCCTTCCAACCGCCGCTGCCGCCACGGCTGGCGCAGGCGCTGCGCAATGCGCCGACCTGGATGGCCGGCCAGGCCAAGCTGCTCAGCCTGCATGCGCATAGCTTCTGGCGCGACCAGGGCTTGTCCGGCACCGCCACGCTGCGCCACTCGCAGAGCGCGCTGGCGGAAACCTGGGACGCCGGCAATGGCAGCGGCCAGGCCGCCCTCGGCGCCTTCATCGCCCTCAGCCCCAGCCAGCGCGCCGCCTTCCGCAGCGGCCTGGACATGCTGGCCGCCAGCCAGCTGCAGCAGCTGTTCGGCCTGGAAGCACAAGACGGCGAACGCCGCTACCACGACTGGGCGGACGAGCCGCACACCTGCTCCCAGCTCGACCTCCAGCCGCCCATCGCCCACCCGGCCTACGGCGAGCGCGAGCTGCAGCTGCCGGTGTGGCAGGGCAAGCTGCACTTCGGCGGCACCGAGACGGCGGTTTATGGCGGTGGCTACATGGAAGGAGCGCTGGAGGCAGCGGGCCGCATCCGGCGGGAATTGATGCTGGGATGGGCGGCAGCGGCCTGAGCGCAAGGCAGCGCTGACAGGCGAGGCCTGTTTTCTCCCCTCTCCCCTCGCGGGAGAGGGGCCGGGGGAGAGGGGGCAGCCCCACGGGCCCAGAACGTAGCCGCCCCTGCGGGGCGCCCCTCTCCCCAACCCTCCCCCGCAAGGGGGGAGGGTTGGCGGCAGCGCCCACTGCACGGG
>NZ_WUEI01000154.1 GCF_012911025.1 Azoarcus sp. TTM-91
GTGCGGCCGGGCCGGGGCGGTCCAGGCCGAGGCAGAAGCGCTCGGCGGCGTGCTTGAGTTCGCGCACATTGCCCGGCCAGTCGTGCGCCTGCCAGCGGGCGAGATCGGCGGCGCTCCAGGCCGGTAGTTCGCGGCCGAAGCGGGTGGCGGCCTCGCGCAGGAAGTGGGCCATCAGCAGCGGGATGTCCTCGCGGCGCTCGCGCAGCGGCGGCAGGTCTATGGTGACGACGTTGAGGCGGTAGTAGAGGTCGGCGCGGAAACCGCCGGCGTCGGACAGGGCCTTGAGGTCCGCCTTGGAGGCGGCCACCACCCGGCAGTCCACCGCCACCGGCGCGTTGCCGCCCAGGCGCTCTATGCTGCGTTCCTGCAGCGCGCGCAGCAGCTTCACCTGGAGGTTGAGCGGCATGGACTCGACCTCGTCCAGGAACAGGGTGCCGCCGTGGGCGTACTCGATCTTGCCGATGCGGCGCTTGGTGGCGCCGGTGAAGGCGCCGGCCTCGTGGCCGAACATCTCGCTCTCGAACACGGTCTCCGGCAGCGCGGCGCAATTGACCGCGACGAAGGGGCCGCGGCGGCCGCTGGCGGCGTGGATGGCGCGCGCCACTACCTCCTTGCCGCAGCCGGTGTCGCCGTTGATCAGGATGTCCACATCGGTGGGCGCGAGCGCGGCCACCAGCCGCCGTACCTCCTGCATCGCCGCCGTCTGGCCGATTACCGGCAGGCCGTCCTGCGCCGGCAGCGCTTCCTTGAGGCGGCGGTTCTCCAGCAGCAGGCGGCGCTTGTCCAGCGCCTGGCGCACCACCCGCACCAGCTGTTCGGAGGCGAAGGGCTTCTCGATGAAGTCGTGGGCGCCGTCACGCATCGCCTGCACCGCCATCGCCACATCGCCATGGCCGGTGACGAGGATGACCGGCAGCTCGCGGTCCTGCTGCTGCAGCTCGTGCAGCAGCGCCAGGCCGTCGCGGCCGGGCAGGCGCACGTCGCTCACCACTGCGCCGGGACGTTCGCGCGCCAGCGCGGCGAGGGCGCTCTCGGCGTCGGCGTAGGGTTGTACCTGCAGGCCGGCGATGCTGAGGGCCTGGGCGCTGCCCATGCGCACCGCGGCGTCGTCCTCCACCAGGAATACCGGCAGCGCGGTCGGTTCAGCCATGGCGGTGCTCCTTGGCGTAGCAATCCGCCGCTATTTCCTGCAACTCGACGCACAGCTGGGTTTCCAGGCCGGGGGAGGAAACCTGGGCGGACAGCGCCGCCAGCAGCGCATCCGCCAGGTGGCGTTTGCTGGCGGCGTCGCGGCCGGGCATCAGGGCCAGGCGGGCGTGGGCGAAGGCGCGCGGCGTGGCGGCGGTGCCGGTGCGGAAGCTGTGCAGCGGCAGCGCGCGGCTCTTGATGTCCGCTTCCTCGAACAGGCCGGAATCGGCCAGGGCGTGGTTGAGGGCGAGCAGCGCGGCCTCGGCGTCCAGGCAGAGGTTAGCGGTGTATTCCAGCGTCAGGTGGGGCATGGGTGGTCTCCCGCGGTGGTGGCGGTGGCCGTTGCCGCGTCCAGGATGATGGTGAATTCGGCGCCGCCTTGCGGTGCGTTGCCGCCCTCCAGGCGGCCGCCGAAGCCTTCGATGATGGTCAGCGAGATGGCCAGCCCCAGGCCCAGGCCTTCGCCGGCCGGCTTGGTGGTGTAGAAGGGCTCGAACAGGTGGCTGCGCACTTCCTCCGGCAGGCCGGCGCCCTCGTCGCGCAGGACGATGCGGACTTCGTCGCCGCGCTGCTCGGCGGCCAGGTGCAGGCGCGGCGAGGGCTGGCCCTGCATGGCGTCCAGGCCGTTGCGCAGCAGGTTCACCAGCACCTGCTCCAGCCGGGTGGCGTCCGCCTGCACCGCCAGCCCGGCCGGCACCGGCGCCAGCGCCACCGTGGCCTGCAGTTCGCGGCGGCGCGGCTCCAGGATGAGCAGGGCGTTGTCGATGGCGCTGGCCACGTCCACCGCCCGCTTCTCCGCCGGCCCCTTGCGGGCGAAGGACTTGAGCTGGGCGACGATGCGGCCGAGGCGGGCGGTGAGCTGGCGGATCATCTCCAGGTTGTCGCGCAGCTCGTCCAGCCGGCCCAGCTCCAGCAGCGCGGCGGCGTTGTCGGAGAAGGTCTGCAGTGCGGCCAGCGGCTGGTTGAGTTCATGGCTCATGCCGGCGGACATCTGCCCCAGCACCGCCAGCTTGCCGGCCTGCACCGCGGTGTCGCGGGTCTGGCTGAGGATGGCCTGGGTGCGGCGCAGGGCGGCGACCTTGTCGGTGAGGTCGGCGGTGCGCTCGGCGATGGCCTGCTCCAGCTCGGCCTGGGCGCGGCGCAGTTCCTCGCGGCGGGTGCGGCGCAGGCGCTGGTGGGCGAGCACCGCGAGCACGAAGGCCAGCGCGAAGGCGGCGGCGAAGCCCACGCCCAGCGCGCTGCGGTGGGCGTCCGCCGGGTCGGCGAGCAGCACCGCGCGCCAGCCCAGGCTGCCCACCGGCCGGCTCTGCATGATGAGTTCGCGGGCGAAGCGCTTGCCGTCATCCAGCCTCACGGTGCCGTCGTGCAGCGGGTGAGAGGGCGCCAGCGGCTGCAGCGGGCTGTCGCCGTACTGGCGGGTGGCGGCCAGCGCGGCGCGGGTGGCCGGCGGCAGCGGCGCCAGCGTGCGGTAGCGCCAGGCCGGCTCGGCGGCGAGGAAGATGACGCCGGCGGCGTCGGCCAGCAGGATGCTGTCGCCGCCGCCGGAGAGCTCCGCCTCGGAGGCGGCCAGGTTCACCTTGATGGTGATGACGCCGCGCACCGCGCCATCCTCGCGGCCGCCTTCGCGCACCGGCGCGGCGAGGAAGTAGCCCGGCTCGCCGGTGGTGACGCCGACGGCGTAGAAGCGGCCCAGCCCGCCGGCCACCGCTTCGCGGAAATAGGGGCGGAAGCCGTAGTTGTGGCCGACGAAGCTGCCCGGCTGGTTCCAGTTGCTGGCGGCCAGGGTGTGGCCCTGCAGGTCGATGAGGTAGGCGACGCTGATGCCGGCGCCGGTCTGGGCGCGCTGCAGGTAGGCGTTGCAGGCCACCACCGCGGCGGCATCCTGCGGATGCTCCAGCAGCTGGTGCAGGCGCGGCTCCAGCGCCAGCAGGCCGGGCAGGGCTTCGTGGCGGGCCAGTGCGCCTTCCAGCGACAGGGCGTAGAAGGCCAGCCGGCGGCTGGCGGCCTCGCGCTCGCCGTCGAGGAAGGCTGCCAGCGCCAGCTGGTAGGCCAGCACCGCGAACAGCAGGCAGGCCAGCGCCAGCCCGCCGACCAGCAGCAGGCGGCGCGGAGGGGAGGAAGGGGAGGAAGGGAGGGAATGCGCATGGACTCCACCCGCCTATGCTAATCCGGCGGCGCCCGGTGCAGGCCCGCTGCCGGGGCTGCGCCGGGGACCGGGATGCAGCGCTCAGTCCACCGCGGCCAGCTTCATCTCGTCGTCGGCATGGCGCTGCTGCTCCTCCATCACCAGGCGGCCGAGTTCGCGCTTCAGCTCGTTGAAGGCGTGGCCGGAGGGGTCGCGCGGGCGCGGGATGTCCACCCGCTGGTCGCGCTTGATGGTGCCGGGGCGGTAGGTCATGACGACGATGCGGTCGGCCAGGTAGATGGACTCCTCGATCGAGTGGGTGACGAAGAGGATGGTCTTGCCCAGCCGCTCCCACAGCCGCAGCAGCTCGTCCTGCAGGTTGCGCCGGGTGAGGGCGTCCAGCGCGCCGAAGGGCTCGTCCATCAGCATGATGGGCGAATCCAGCGCCAGCACCCGGGCGATGGCCACCCGCTGGCGCATGCCGCCGGAGAGGTCCTTGGGGAAGCGGTCGCGGAAGTCCTTCAGGTTCAGCATCTCCAGCAGCTGCGACACGGTGGCGGCGATCTCCGCCTTCGGCTTCTTCTGCACCTGCAGGCCGAAGGCGATGTTCTCGGCCACCGTCATCCATGGGAACAGGGCGTACTCCTGGAACACCATGCCGCGGTCCGGCCCTGGCCCTTGCACCGGCTTGCCATCCACCGTGATGACGCCGCCGGTGGGCAGGGAAAAGCCGGCCACCGCGTTCAGCAGGGTGGACTTGCCGCAGCCGGAGGGGCCGAGCAGGCAGACGAACTCGCCCCTGGCGATCTCCAGGTCGATGTCCTTCAGTGCCACCACCTCGCGGTCGGCGGTCTTGAACACCTTCTGCACATTGCTTGCGACGATCTGCGCCATGTCAGTGCTCCAGGCCGCGGTGCCAGCGCAGCAGATGGTTGTTGAGGCGGCTGACGGCGGTGTCTATGGCCAGCCCGAGCAGGCCGATGGCGAGCATGCCGGCGATGATCTTGTCCGACCACATGAACTCGCGCGCCTCCAGGATGCGGAAGCCGAGGCCGTTGTTCACCGCGATCATCTCGGAGACGATGACGACGATGAAGGCGGTGCCGATGCCGATGCGCACGCCGGCGAGGATGTAGGGCGTGGCCGCCGGCAGGATCACCCGGGTGAACAGCGTCCATTGATTCACCCCCAGGTTGTACGCCGCCCGCAGGTAGATGCCGTCCACCTGGCGCACGCCGGCGATGGTGTTCATCAGCACCGGGAAGAAGGCGCCCAGCGCGATCAGGAACACCGAAGGCGGGTTGCCCAGCCCGAACCACAGGATGGAGAGCGGGATGAAGGCAATGGGGGGAATCGGCCGCAGCACCTGCACCAGCGGGTTGAGCAGGGCGTAGGTGCGCTTGTTGGCGCCCATCAGCAGGCCGACGGGCAGCGCCAGCCCGGCGCCGACCAGGAAGCCCACCACCACCCGGTAGAGGCTGGCGAAGGCGTCGTGCACCATCTCGCCGGAGAAGGCCCAGGCGAGCCGGGACTGGCTCGCCGGGTCGTAGGCCGCGGCCGGCATCAAGGCCTCCCACCACTTCACCACCACCGCGCTGGGCGCCGGCATGACGATGGGCGAGATCCAGCCGGCGCGCGCCACCGCCTCCCAGACGACGATCAGCAGCAGCGGCACCGCGCTGCCTTCGCAGAAGGCCTTGAGCTTGGTCGTCATGGCTGCCTCACTCCACCTTCAGGTCGGCCTTGGCCTTCTGCAGCAGGTCCAGCTTCACCCACTCGGCGGCCTTGGGCGGCTTGGACATGCGGCCTACACCGTACTTCTGCATGAAGTCGGTGGTGATGTCGATGTGCTCAGGCGTGACGTCGTAGGTGTAGTCGGCGTTGTCCATCGCGTCCTTGAAGTCCTGCGAACTGATCTGGCCCTTGAACATCTGCTCGCGCACGTATTTCTCCGCCAGCGCCGGATCGCGGATGAACAGCGCGGTGGATTCGACGAAGCACTCCATCGTGCGCTGGGCGAGATCCTTGTTGCCGTAGAGCTTCTCGGTCATCACCAGCAGGCGGTAGGGCTCGCCCATGGCGGTGTCGTAGGGCTTGCTGATCTCGACGCCGAACTTCTTGTTCAGCGCCTGGGAGGACTGCGGCTCCGACTGGCACATGGCGTCGATCTGCTTGGCCGCCAGCGCCTGGTTGAGGTCGGCGAAGGCGAGGAAGACGATCTGCACGTCCTTGCCCGGCTTGTCCGACCAAGTGAGGCCGTGCTTCTCCAGCTCGGCATAGAGCAGCAGTTCCTGGGCGCCGCCGCGGGTCACACCCACCTTCTTGCCCTTGAGGTCCGCGACCTTGCTGATGCCGGTTTCCGAACCGGCCACCAGCCGCGCGCCGCCCTTGGCGAAGCCCGCCACGGTATAGATGGGCACGCCGTTGGCGCGGCCGGAGATGGCGCCGTCCGAGGCCAGCGCGGCGATGTCGATCTCATTGGCGACGATGGCCGGCATGATGTCCGGTCCCTTCGGGAACATGCGCTCTTCCAGCTTGATGTTGTACTTGGCGCAGACCTCCTTCATGTAGGACACCGCACCGTAGTGGGCGAACTTGAGGTTGCCCAGGCGCACCACGTCCTCGGCCTGGGCCGGCGCGGCGAACAGGGCGGAGGTGCACAGGGAAGCGATGGCCGAAGCCAGGATGGCGTTCTTCTTCATGGATGTCTCCTCGCAGGGTGGGTGCGCCCGGCTGCAGTGCCGGGTCGCCCGCTGGGCATACAGCAGAGGGCGTGCCAGGCCGGCGGGGAGAGCTATCCGCTTGTTTTTTCAGAAGGAGAGTGCAAGGTTCGGCCCGCGGGCGGGGCCGGTAGCGTGCGGATTCCCGGAATCGGCGCGGCGGAATTCCGGAAATCCGCAGTCGGGGGCGAGCCCGGGCTGGTGCCCCGCACGCGCGCCGGCGAGCTCGGGAGCGAGCGCTCAGACGATGTCGAGGTGCTGGATGCCTGCGTTCATGTCGCGGTCGGCGTGCTTGCTGTTGAGCTTGATCTGCAGCCGCAGGTCGTTCACCGAGTCGGCGTTGCGCAGGGCGTCCTCGTAGGTGATGAGGTCGGCTTCGTAGAGGTCGAACAGCGCCTGGTCGAAGGTCTGCATGCCCAGCTCGCGCGAGCGCTTCATGATTTCCTTGATGCCCGGCACTTCGCCCTTGAAGATCAGGTCGGAGATCAGCGGCGAGTTCAGCAGGATTTCCACCGCCGGCACCCGGCCCTTGCGGTCCTTCATCGGCAGCAGGCGTTGGGAGATCATGGCCCGCAGGTTCAGCGACAGGTCCATCAGCAGCTGCTGGCGGCGATCTTCGGGGAAGAAGTTGATGATGCGGTCGATCGCCTGGTTGGCGCTGTTGGCGTGCAGGGTGGCGAGGCAGAGGTGGCCGGTTTCGGCGAAGGCCACCGCGTAGTCCATGGTCTCGCGGTCGCGGATCTCGCCCATCAGGATCACGTCCGGCGCCTGGCGCAGGGTGTTCTTCAGCGCGGCTTCCCAGGATTCGGTGTCTATGCCGACTTCGCGCTGGGAAATGATGCAGTTCTTGTGCTGGTGCACGTACTCCACCGGGTCTTCCACCGTGATGATGTGGCCGTAGGAGTTCTCGTTGCGGTAATCCACCATCGCCGCCAGCGAGGTGGTCTTGCCGGTGCCGGTACCGCCAACGAAGATCACCAGGCCGCGCTTGGCCATGGCGATGTCGCGCAGCACGGCCGGCAGGCCCAGCTCATGCAGCGTCGGAATCTTCTGCGCGATGGTCCGCAGCACCAGCCCGACCCGCCCCTGCTGGATGTAGGCGTTGGCGCGGAAGCGGCCTATGCCCGCCGGCGAGATGGCGAAGTTGCACTCCTTGGTGGCCTCGAACTCGGCGGCCTGGCGGTCGTTCATGATGGCCCGCGCCAGCTCGGCGGTGTGCTGCGGCGCCAGGCTCTGATTGGACTGCGGCACGATACGGCCGTCGATCTTGATCGCGGGCGGGAAGCCGGCGTTGATGAAGAGGTCGGAGCCGTTCTTCTGCAGCATCAACCGCAGCAGATCGTGCATGAACTTGAGGGCCTGATCGCGTTCCATCGAAAAACTCCTGGCCGGTGGCCTGCGGGCGCTGCCCGGGAAGCGGCCATTATCCTTCAGCGCGGCGCGCCAGAGGGCGGAAAACGGCAGGCGGTCGCGCGCTCGTGGAAGTGGCTGGAGGCGAGGGCGGCAAGGCCGCCGCGGCGAGCTGGCGCGCCTGCCGCCGGGGCCTGTGGCGCAGGCGGGGATGCGGCCCGGCCGCGCCGCGTTCAGCCGGCGAAGCTGTCCTTGTTCTGTGCCCGCACCCGCGCTTCGGCGGCGGAGACGATGTTGCGGCGTACGAGGTCGGTCAGGCACTGGTCCAGGGTTTGCATGCCCACCGTCTGGCCGGTCTGGATGGCGGAGTACATCTGCGCGATCTTGTTCTCGCGGATCAGGTTGCGGATGGCCGGCGTGCCTATCATGATCTCGTGCGCTGCTACCCGGCCGGCGCCGTCCTTGGTCTTCAGCAGCGTCTGCGAGATCACCGCCCGCAGCGATTCGGAGAGCATGGAGCGCACCATGTCCTTCTCCGCCGCCGGGAACACGTCGACGATGCGGTCTATGGTCTTGGCCGCCGACGAGGTGTGCAGGGTGCCGAAAACCAGGTGGCCGGTCTCGGCCGCGGTCAGCGCCAGGCGTATGGTTTCCAGGTCGCGCATTTCGCCTACCAGGATCACGTCCGGGTCTTCCCGCAGCGCGGCGCGCAGCGCGTTGTTGAAGGACATGGTGTCGCGGTGCACCTCGCGCTGGTTGATCAGGCAGCGCTTGGATTCATGCACGAACTCGATCGGGTCCTCCACCGTCAGGATGTGGCCGTACTCGTTCTCGTTGACGTAGTCGATCATCGCCGCCAGCGTGGTGGACTTGCCCGAGCCGGTGGGGCCGGTCACCAGCACGATGCCACGCGGCTGGTCGGCGATCTCCTTGAAGATCTTCGGGCAGTTCAGCTCCTCCAGCGTCAGCACCTTGCTCGGAATGGTCCGGAACACCGCCCCGGCGCCGCGGTTCTGGTTGAAGGCGTTGACCCGGAAGCGGGCGAGGTTGGGCACGGCGAAGGAGAAGTCGCACTCCCAGGTCTCCTCGTACTGCTTGCGCTGGGCGTCGTTCATGATGTCGTACACCATGGCGTGGACGTCCTTGTGCTCCATCGGCGGCAGGTTGATGCGCCGCACGTCGCCGTGCACCCGGATCATGGGCGGCAGGCCGGAGGACAGGTGCAGGTCGGAAGCCTTGTTCTTGACCGCGAAGGCCAGCAGTTCGGTGATGTCCATGGAGGCGGGCTGGAGGCAGGAGAAAGG
>NZ_WUEI01000155.1 GCF_012911025.1 Azoarcus sp. TTM-91
CCGGGGGGCGGGATGGCGGGGGAGTCGGGCGCCGGGGAGGTCTCGGGCGCGGGGGCGTGAGGTGCGGAGGTCATGCCCGATTATAGGCGGTGGGCCTTGCCGGGCCGAGGCGGGAAAGTGCGCATGGGCGCTTTCCCACTCCGGCCCGGCCGGGCGCACCGGGCCGACGTCAGCGCTGCGCCTGCGCGGTCTGTGCTTCCTTGTAGATGGCTTCGATCACGTCCTTGCCGACGCGGCTGGCCATTTCCTTGTGCACCGGCAGCATGGCTTGGCGCCAGCTTTCGCGTTCGGCGGGGGTGAGGGTGATCACCCTGGTCTTGCCGGAGGCGGCGATCTTCTTCAGCGCTTCGTCGTTCTCCTGCTGGGCGATCTCGTTCACATAGCGGGTGCTGTCCTTCATCGCCTGCTCGAGCAGGGCGCGGATGTCCGGCGGCAGGCCATCCCAGAACTTTTTGTTGGTGATCACCGCGTAGCCGATGTAGCCGTGGTCGGACACCGTCATGTCGCTCTGTACCTCCGAGGTTTTCTGCGTCCAGTAGTTGGAGGTGGTGTTCTCGGTGCCGTCGACGACGCCGGTCTGCAGCGCCTGGTACACCTCGGAGAAGGCCAGCATCTGCGGCAGGGCGCCGACCGCGCGCATCTGCGCCTCCAGCACCTTGCTGGACTGGATGCGCATCTTCAGCCCGCGCATGTCCTTCACCTCGCGCAGCGGGCGGTTGGCGCTCATGACCTTGAAGCCGTTGTCCCAGTAGGCCAGGCCGGTGATGCCGCGGGTTTCCAGCTTCTTCAGCAGCGAGGCGCCCACCGGGCCTTCGGTGACGCGGGTCAGCACTTCGGCGTTGGGGAAGATGAAGGGCAGGTCGAAGACTTCGAATTCGCGCACGCCCAGCGGCCCGAACTTGGACAGGGCGGGCGCCAGCATCTGCACCGAGCCCAGCTGCAGCGCCTCGATCTCTTCCTTGTCCTTGTACAGCGTGCTGTTGGGATAGACCTCGACCTTCACCTTGCCGCCGCTGCGCTCTTCCACCAGCTGCTTGAAGCGGTCGGCGCCCTTGCCCTTGGGCGTGTCGGCGGTGGTGACATGGCTGAACTTGATGACGATGGGGCCGCTCTGCTCGGCGGGTTGGGCGCCGGCCTGGCCGGGCAGCAGCGCGGTGGCGGCGATCGTGGTGATGGCGCCGGCGATGGCGAGCGCACGGTGGATGTGGCGGACGGTGTGCATGGTGCTGTCTCCTCCAGTGGAGTTTTATGGGTGCTGCGGAATCGGCGGTGAGGTCGGGCTTGGGGTGAGGGTCGAGCGAAAGGCGGGAGGCAGGCCGGCGTAGCGAGTCCTGCCTGCGGATGGGCCGGAAGCGGCCGCTGCTTCAGCCGGCGGCGGCGCGTATGCGTTCGGCGCGGGCGATCACCGGCGCATCCACCATGCGGCCTTCCACCTGCACCGCGCCGCCGCCGGCCTGCGCGGCGGCGCTCAGCACCGCTTCGGCCCAGGCGCGCTCGGCGGCGCTGGGGGCGTAAGCGGCCCGGGTGGTGGAAACCTGGGTGGGGTGGATCAGCAGCAGCGCGCCGAAGCCGTGATTGCGGGCGCGGCGGGCGTAGCGGGCGAGGCCGGCGCTGTCGCCGATGGCGGTGAACACGCCATCCACCGGCAGCGGCAGGCCGGCGCGGCGGCTGGCGAGGGCGAGCATGGCGCGGTAGGGCAGGAAGACCAGCTCTTCGGCGTCGTCCTCGTCCGGCACCAGGTCCAGCTCCACCGCCAGGTCCAGCTTGCCGAACACCAGGCGGGCGCAGCCGGGGGCGGTGGCGATGGCGTCCACCGCGCCCAGGCCGGCGGCGGTTTCCAGGATGGGCAGCACCGCGGTGGCGGCGCTGGCTTCATGGGCGGCGGCGACGCTGGCGGCGGATTCGGCCTTGGGCAGCATCAGCGCGATCACGTCCGGATGGCGGCACAGGGCGAGGTCGGCCTCGTGCCAGGGCGTGCCGGCGGCGTTGATGCGCACCGCCAGCGCGCTGCCGGGGTGGTGGGCCAGCCAGGCGGCGAGCGTGGCGCGGGCGGCATCCTTGTCGGCCGGCGGCACCGCGTCTTCCAGGTCGACGACGATGATGTCGGCACCGCTGGCCAGGGCCTTGGCGATGCGCTCCGGCCGGCTGGCGGGTACGAACAGGAAGCTGCGGGCGGCGGCGAGGTTTGCGTTCGCGGGGGATCGCATCACACCACCCCGGCGTCGCGCAGTTCGCCGAAATGGCCGGCGTAGCCCAGCTCGGCGAGGATGGTTTCGGTGTGGGCGCCCAGCGCAGGAATGGGCGCCATGCGTGCCGGCCGCTGCGGCCCCATGCCCGGCGGCTGCAACGCCGGCAGCGGGCCGGCGGGCGAGTCCACCGTGGTCCAGCGGCCGCGCGCCTGCAGCTGCGGGTGCTGCCACAGGTCGGCCATGGTGTTCACATGGGCGTTGGCGATGCCGGCGGCCTCCAGCCGGTCTATGAGCTGCTCGGCGTCCAGCGTGGAGAAGCTGTCCTCGATCAGCGCGTGCAGCGCCTCGCGGTGGATGTTGCGGGCGGCGTTGTCGATGAAGCGCGGGTCGGAGCGCAGCGCCGGCTGGCGCAGCACCTGGTCGCAGAACAGCGCCCATTCGCGCTCGTTCTGCAGGCCCAGCATCACCGTGCGGCCGTCGCCGGCCTTGAACGGGCCGTAGGGGTAGATGGTGGCGTGGGCGGCGCCGGCGCGCACCGGCGCCGGCTGGCCCTGCCAGGCGTAGTACATGGGAAAGCCCATCCATTCCACCATCGCGTCCAGCATGGCGATCTCGACGCGGCGGCCGCGGCCGCTGCGGCCGCGCTCGATCAGCGCGGCGAGGATGCCGGAGTAGGCGTACATGCCGGCGGCGATGTCGGCCACCGAGATGCCGGCCTTGACGCTGTCCTCCGGCGTGCCGGTGACGGAAAGGAAGCCGCTCTCGCTCTGGATCAGCAGGTCGTAGGCCTTCTTCTCGGTGTAGGGGCCGTCGTCGCCGTAGCCGGAGATGTCGCAGACGATGAGGCGCGGGTGCCTGGGCGCCAGTTCCTCGTGGGCGAGGCCGAGGCGGGCGGCGGCGCCGGGGGCGAGGTTCTGCACCAGCACGTCGGCCTGCTCCAGCAGTGCGGCGAGGATTTCCCGCGCCTGCGGCTGCTTGAGGTCCAGCGTGAGGCTTTCCTTGGAGCGGTTCACCCAGACGAAGTGGGAGGCCAGGCCCTCCACCCGGCGGTCGTAGGCGCGGGCGAAGTCGCCGACGCCGGGGCGCTCGATCTTGATGACACGGGCGCCGAGGTCGGCGAGGTGGCGGGTGGCGAGCGGGGCGGCGATGGCGTGTTCCAGCGACACCACGGTGATGCCTTCCAGCGGCAGCGGGGTTTGCGTCGTCATGGCGGGCCTCAGAAGGAGCGCGGCAGCTCGAGCAGGTGCTCGGCGACGTAGGACAGGATGAGGTTGGTGGAGATGGGCGCCACCTGGTACAGCCGGGTCTCGCGGAACTTGCGCTCGACGTCGTATTCGCAGGCGAAGCCGAAGCCGCCATGGGTCTGCAGGCAGGCGTTGGCCGCTTCCCAGGAGGCCTTGGCGGCGAGGTGCTTGGCCATGTTGGCGGCCGGGCCGCAGGGGAGGCCGGCGTCGAACTGGGCGCAGGCGCGCCAGCGCATCAGGTTGGCGGCCTCGATCTCCATGTAGGCCTCGGCCAGCGGGAATTGCACGCCCTGGTTCTGGCCGATGGGGCGGTCGAACACCACCCGGTCGCGGGCGTAGGCGGTGGCGCGGTCGATGAACCAGTAGCCGTCGCCTATGCATTCGGCGGCGATCAGGGTGCGCTCGGCGTTGAGGCCGTCGAGGATGTAGCGGAAGCCGCGGCCTTCCTCGCCGATGAGGTTCTCTGCGGGAATCTCCAGGTTGTCGAAGAAAAGCTCGTTGGTCTCGTGGTTCACCATGTTGGGAATGGGGCGCACGGTGAGGCCCTTGCCCACCGCTTCGCGCAGATCCACCAGGAAGATGGACATGCCGTCGGTCTTCTTCGCGCACTGTTCGCGCGGCGTGGTGCGGGCGAGCAGGATCATGTAGTCGGAATGGCGCACCCGGCTGATCCACACTTTCTGGCCGTTCACCACGTAGCGGTCGCCCTGCTTCACCGCGGTGGTCTTCAGCCGCGAGGTGTCGGTGCCGGTGGTGGGCTCGGTGACGCCCATGGACTGCAGGCGCAGCTCGCCGGCGGCGATCTTCGGCAGCAGCGCGCGCTTCTGCGCTCCGGAGCCGTGCCGTAGCAGCGTGCCCATGTTGTACATCTGGCCATGCACCGCGCCGGAGTTGCCGCCGCAGCGGTTCACCTCCTCCAGCACCACCGAGGCTTCGGCCAGGCCGAGGCCGGAGCCGCCGTATTCCTCGGGAATCATCGCCGCCAGCCAGCCGGCAGAGGTCAGCGCGCCGACGAAGTCGTCGGGAAAGGCGCGGGCTTCATCCACCTTGCGCCAGTACTCGTCCGGGTAGTGGCTGCAGAGGTCGCGCACGGCGTCGCGGATGTCGGCATGGCTGGCGTCGAGGCGGGCGTCCAGCGGCGGGAAGGTGAAAGTGGCGCTCATGGTGGCTCGTTGTTGTATGCGTTCGGGTTATGGGTGACGTGCCGGGGGTGGAGGCGCGTTGGCAGGCGTTCGGGTGTTCAGGGCAGCGGGAAGGCAGCGGCGCGGGTGGTGGCGGGCAGGCTGTAATCCACCTCGGCGCGCATGCCGAGGCGGCCGCCGATGTCGGTCCACAGTTCGCTGTGGCCGGGGGCGTCGTCGCGGCCGCAGAAATCCACCGTTTCGCCGGCATGCAGGGGGCCGAACGCGCGGAAGGCGAAGCGCTCGATCCGGCGCGCCGGATGCGTCTGGCGGTAGGCCTGCAGCAGCAGGGTGGCGGTCAGCGGGCCATGCACCACCAGGCCGGGATAGCCTTCCTCGCCGGTGGTGTAGGGCTGGTCGTAGTGGATGCGGTGGCTGTTGAAGGTGAGCGCCGAGTAGCGGAACAGCAGCACCGGGTCTGGCACCCGGCGGATGCGGTAGTCGGCGCCGTCCGGGGCGCTCTCGCCGGCCGGGCGCTGGCCGCTTTGGTTACGCGGGGCGGGCTGGCGGTAGACGATGTCCTGCTCTTCCTCTATGGCCGGGCCGTCGCCGCTGGAGGGGGACTCGGCGATGCTGTGGGCGACGGTGACGAACACCAGCTCGCCGCTGCGGCCCTGCTTGCGTTCGCAGCGCAGGATGCGGGTGCGGCGCTCCACCTCGGCGCCCAGCGCCAGCGGCCGCAGGAAGCGCAGCCGGCCGCCGGCCCACATGCGGTTGGGCAGTTCCACCGGCGGCAGGAAGCCGCCGCGCGCCGGGTGGCCGTCGCTACCCAGTTCGGCGCTGCGGGTGAGCGGGGTGAAGTGGATCCAGTGCCACAGCGGCGGCAGCACGCCCTCGGCGAGCACCGCCTCCGGCGCCAGGTCCAGCGTGGCGGCCAGGGCGGCGGTGGGGCGATGGTCCAGGCGGTCGGCGCGGTTTTCCTCGCGTCCCACCCAGTCGGCCAGAGCGGCCGGTGTCGTCTCCTGCATGTTCTCTCCTCGCGGCTTCTGGGGCCGGTGGTGGTGAGCCCATGGTGGCGACGGCAGGGCCGGCGAACAATTCGCCATTGCGGTAGCCCGCCTTCGGCATTGCCGAATCGCAGTGCAGCATTCGATGGCTTCAGGGCGTTGGGCGCGCGGCGGAACTGGCGCGCGGGGTGCGGCGGAAAGACGCGCCGTTCAAGGCGATGGGCGATGCGGTAGAAGGCGCCGCCGAGCGCATGCGCGGTGGCTGTGCCGGCGGGTGAAGAGGGCGGAGGGTTCGCCGCAGCGGAAGGCTCGCAGCGGTGCCGGCGGTGGAAAAGACGAGGGCGGAAGGCGGTCGGTCAGCCGCCTTCCGCCCTCGGTCCGGGTCGTGCTCAGAGTGCGGCGGGTACCAGCGTCGGACCGTCCGGCAGCGCCGGCTGCTCCAGCAGCACGGTGGCCAGGTGCAGCTGGAAGGCGCGGCGGGCGGCTTCGTCCGCCTCCACCCGCAGGATGACGCCGTGGCGCTCCGCCTCGCTGCGCATGACGAAGAGGGCGCCGAGCAGGGATGCGTCCACCCGGGTGCCGGAGGTGATGAGCACATCCACCGCGGTGCTGGTGGGCAGCGCCTCGGCCAGCCGGCTCATCAGCGCGCCACGCTGGGCGGAGGTGAGCACGCCGCGCAGGATGATGCTGAGATGGCCGCCGCCGCCCGCCTCCAGCGTGGAGGGCGCCACCCCGCCGCTGCCGCGTTTCCTCGCCGCCAGCGCGGCGGGCAGGGCGTGGCCGGCGAGCAGGCGCAGCAGGGCGTAGCCGTCGTCGGCATAGCGGCGCAGCAGCTTGGGTTCTTCCTTGATGCGCCACAGCCATTCCAGGCCGGTGCGCTGCATCCACACCGGCGCGCGGCTCACCGAGCCGGCGACGAAGTTGATGACCGCGCCCAGGTGGCTGATCACCGGCGCTTCCAGCTGGGCGCGGTTGTGTTCTATCCAGGCCTGGCCCTTGGCCGCGCCCAGGGCGACGACGACGAAGTCGGCGCCGCTGGCGTTGATCTCGGCGATACGCTCCGGGCTGCTCATCTCTTCCACCGTGCCGAAGCCGGGGCAGTGCTGGCCCACGCATTGCACCGGCCCGCCGAGCGCGGCGAGGCGCGCGGCGGCGTGCTCGCCGACGCCGGGTTCGCCGCCGAAGAAATACACCTTCACCGGCCCGGCGGCGCCGGCCATCAGCGCCTCGAACAGGTCGGAGCCGGCCACTCGCTGCGGTACCGGCGCGCCCAGCAGGCGGGCGAGCCAGACGATGGGCATGCCGTCGGCAACCGAGAGGTCGCTGTGCAGCACCGAATCCTGGAAGGCGCGCTTGCGTTGGCTGGCGATGAGGAAGTTGAGGTTGGGCGTGGACAGGAACAGGCGCTGCCGCTCCCGTATGGCCTGGGCAATGCTGCGCAGCGCGTCGTCGCGCGTCACCGCGTCGAAGGGCAGGCCAAACAGCCAATATACCGGGCGCATGGTTTTGTTCTGCATGGGCGGGGGACTCCGGGGAGAACGCCCGATGCTATCCCATCGCCCCTGCCGGCTTCCACGCCCGGCGGAATGCATTGGAAAGAAATTGTTATGGTTGGCGCGGCGGGTGGCGGTGGCCCGGGGGCCGGATGCGGCGGCGGCGCATAATCGGCCGATCGTCCTTTCCCCGCCCGCCGCGCCATGCACTTCGACCTCACCGACCTGCGCCTCTTCGTCCATGTGGCCGAGAGCAAGAGCCTGACCAAGGGCGCTGAGCGCAGCCATCTGTCGCTGCCGGCTGCCAGCGCGCGCATGAAGGAGCTGGAGCGCCAGGCCGGCGTGCGCCTGCTCTACCGCGCGCCGCGCGGGGTGGCGCCGACGCCGGCGGGGCAGAGCCTGCTGCAGCATGCGCGCACCATGATGTCGCAGATCGAACACCTGAAGAGCGACCTGCAGCGCTTCGGCCAGGGGGTGAAGGGCCACATCCGCATCTTCGCCAACACCACCGCCGTCACCGAGTTCATGCCCGAGGTGCTGGCCACCTTCCTGGCGGAGCATCCGCAGGTGGACGTGGACCTGCAGGAGCGCCAGACCGGCGAGATCATCCGCGGCGTGCTGGACGGCACCACCGACCTCGGCATCGTCGCCGGCCCGGTGGATGTGGATGGGCTGGAGAAATACCACTTCAGCACCGACCGCCTGGCCCTGGCGGTGCCGCCCGGCCACGCGCTGGACCGCGCCGGCGCGGTGCACTTCGCCGAGACCTTCGCCCACGACTTCATCGGCCTGCACCAGGGCAGCACCCTGCAGCGCTTCCTCGACGGCCTGCTGCAGGGCGCCGGCGGCCGCCTCAACACCCGGGTGCAGGTGAGCAACTTCGAATCGGTGTGCCGCATGGTGGAGGCCGGCGTGGGCATAGGCGTGGTGCCGGAATCCGCCGGCCTGCGCCACAGCCGCACGATGAAGATCGTGCTGAAGGAACTGGACGAGCCCTGGGCGGTGCGCGAACGCTACATCCTCACCCGCCGCGGCGACTCGCTGCCGGCCTTTGCCCAGGCGCTGATCTGTCTCTTATAAACATCTGACGCTGCCGACGAATTAGACGGTGTA
>NZ_WUEI01000156.1 GCF_012911025.1 Azoarcus sp. TTM-91
AGCGCCAGGCCAGCGGCGGCCAGCTCGACCGCGAGCAGTTGGTCAGCACCCTGGAGGCGGCGCTGCAACTCGCCCGCAGCCTGGGCGACTACGCCAGCGCCCACCAGGGCCTCGCCCACGACGCCCAACCCCGCCAGACCCTCACCGAGGCGGTGCGCGACCTGGGCCAGGGCGCCAACGACCAGGCAGGCGGCGCGGGAGGAACAGAGCCGGTGATCGCCCTCGCGGCGCCCGCCGGCATCGCCCTGGGCAGCGGACGCAGCATCGCCCTGGGGGCGGACGCCTCCCTGGACGCCGCCGCCCTACAGCAGCTGCAGCTCACCGCGGGCGAACGCATGGTACTCAACGCCGGCACCGGCCTGGGCACCTTCGCCCAGGCGGGGGACATGCGCCATATCGCGCACCAGGGGGAGTTGCTGCTGCAAGCGCAGCACAACAGCCTCCGGGTGGAGGCGGATCAGAGCGTGGAGATCAGTGCCAGTCAGCAGCATGTGCAGGTCGCCGCCAGGGAGCACATCACGCTCTTGTGCGGCGGGGCTTACATCAGGATCGCCGGCGGGAATATCGAATTGGGCATGCCGGGTGAATTCACAGCCAAGGCGGCAAGCCACCAATTCGTCGGCCCCAGCACGCAGGAGGCGACACTCCCCACCTTCCTGCCGCCGAACAGCATCTGCGTCGAGTGCCTGCTGATGGCCGCCCAGGCCGGCAGCCCGCTGGCACGGAAGGGGCTGTGACCATGGCGAGGCCTCGTATCGACCCGCCCCCGGAAGCCGCGCAACAAGCGCTGTGCGCAAGGCTGCGCCATGAATGCCGGGGCTTGGGGCAGACCTCCGTCCATGCACTGTTCGACCCCTCCTGCGCCGATCCCTCCCTCCTCCAACCCCTGGCTGAACTGGCAGGAGACGTGCGACATCTGTACCAAGGGCTTTATGCCGGAGAACGGCTGGAGCGGGTCGATCCCTGGTTGATGGAAATCCCGCTCGAACAAGCAGACAAGCTTCTCGCGCTTTGTCGGCTGTGCGCCGGCCAGCCCGCACTCGCTTTCATCGTCACCACGACGCCGGGCGCCGCACTGCTGCAGCACTTGCGGCAACAACTGGAAGCGCGAGACCCGGACGGAACGCTCTACATCCTGCGCTGGACCGACACCCGCTGCCTGCCGGCACTGCACGGCTGCTTCGATGAGCCGCAACGTATCCGGCTGCTGAAGCACATCCAGGTCTGGATGTACTTCGACCGGGAAGGCGAGCCCCGGCAGATCACCCGGCCGGCAGCTCTGGATTCATCGAGGGAAGAGCCCGCGCCTTACCGGCTAAGCGCCGAGCAAACACATGCGCTGCATCAGGCAATGCGGCCCGACGCCCTGCTGGCGCTCATCGCGGACCGGCCGCAGGTCTACGGGAGACTGACCGGACTTCCCTCCCAACAGCATCTGGCGGCCCGCCTGGCGCTGACCCATCTCGACCCAACAGCGGCTACTGCCGAAGCGCTGCGGGCGGTATCGAGCAATCTGGAGGCGCGTGGATTGATGCAGCACTGAATCGAGGAGTTGGCAAATTGCCCAGCCCCCGCAACGAATACCCGATGGCCTCTTCACCACCGAGCCTTATCAAGCTCAACAGACTGCGCTAGGCCCATTCCGTATGAGAGAACACCGTGAAGCTACCGCGTTACCTGCCCCGCCTGGTTGTTCATTGGTTCAACAATCGCAACTAGGTCCACATCAACAGGTCGCGAAGGAACCCATCATGAATTGGCTGAAGTCCGTATTTCTGCTTGCTGCACTGCTCTTGAGCACAGCTTGTAGTCAGTCCGACTCTCAACCACACCTGATAGAAAAGGCCACCAGCAAGACACTGCAACTCAGCGTCCTCAACTACACCGATGACTATATAGACGAGGTATATGTCAATCGCTCCTGGGCCGCGAATCAGATGCCCCACTCGGGTGGTGGCGGATTTGCAGGTTTCGCAGAGCTCCCGTCACGTTGGGATCCGAACTACAAACTCACCGTCCGGTGGCGCGACGAGCCCCTATACCACAAAGACCCCAACGCCTTTTATCAGCGCGAGGTCGCGACCGAGCCCTATCAGCAAGACGAGCGTGGGCGCATGACTTTTCTTTGGATCGCCTTTTTCCCGGGTGGGGTGCTGAAGCTCTATCCCACTTGGGTGGCGCCAAGCCATCCCGACTTTCCGGAGGGGCTGCTTCTTCCGAAACTGCAGTGCCGTAGGCAACACCCGAATAGCGACTGGTGCGAGAACAGTGGAAGGCAGCAACGGGAGAAGAGCCGCCAAACGGCGGAGGCCGCTAAGGAAGCAACGCCATGACGATATCCAAACTGCCTTCCCCCCTATATCAAACACCCTGGCGCCTGTACGACCATGAGCGGCACTCCATCACATGCGCAGACTCACTCGAAGACCCCAACTCTTGCTCGCGGACCCTATACGTCGCGTTCTTCTTCGATGGAACACGCAACAACCTTCTCTACGACAAGAGCAAGATGACGCATAGCAACATCGCACGTCTATACCTTGCGTTCGATGAAGAACTCAAGGCAGGCGAAGACCACCAATACCGCTATCGCACCTACGTCCCCGGCGTCGGTACCGAATTCTGGAAGCAAATCGGCGACACCGGCGTAGACCTGCACAACAGCGTCGGCGCTGCAACTGGCTGGGGCGGCGAAGCTCGTATTAACTGGGCTCTGCTCCAACTACAGAACCATCTCCATCTCTACGCAACAGGGAAAAAACTCACAGAAGAAAACGAAGACCGCGCCCTAGTGCAGCAAATGAGCACTGACATCTCCTTACCCACAATGCAATTGCCATTTTCGAAAGAAGCACCTCCGCCGGTGCCGCAATCAGACGAAGACATCGCATTGCGCAGAAAAGTCTGGTTCAACGAAGTCGCAGAAGCCGTAGCCCATATGCAATGGCGCGGCAGCAATATAGACGGTCGGCGCAGAGTGCTTGCACAGCGAAGAGCATTGCTGAGAAAAAAACTCACACCCTTGCTGACCAGCAAATTGCCGCGGATTGCGCGCATCCGTCTCTCGGTATTCGGTTTTTCCCGCGGCGCAGCCGAAGCGCGGGTGTTCGTCAATTGGCTGCGCGATCTGTGCGACAACGCCAAAGGCCCCATGCATATCTGCGGCGTCCCGACGCAAGTAGATTTTCTGGGGCTCTTCGACACGGTGGCTTCGGTAGGGGCAGCTCAGTCCGTGCTGGAGGACATCGCCACCGGTCACGGCGGCTGGGCCAGGGCACGCGACCTGCGTATTCCGGGACCACAGGTGGTCGCCCGTTGCCTGCATCTGGTGGCGGGCCACGAGGTGCGTGGCTCTTTCCCGCTGGATGCGGCTTCAGGCGGCAACGTGGAGGAGGTGATCTATCCGGGTGTGCATTCGGACCTGGGCGGCGGGTACAGGCCGGGCGAGCAAGGCCGCAGCCTCACGGATAGCGACAAGCTGTCGCAGATTCCGCTATGCCACATGTACCGCGCGGCGGTTGCCGCCGGGGTCCCCCTGCTGGATCTGGATCAGGCCGCTGCTCCATTGCGGGAGCAGTTCCTGGTGTCCGAAGCGCTGACCACGCGCTTCAATACCTATATGGCCGAGATGAAGAAGTTGGTGCCCAAAGGTGGGGATACCAGAGCGCTGGTCCGCGAGCATTATCGCCTGTATCTGCGGTGGCGGCGGCATTGCCTTGGCAGGCTCGCCGAATTGCCGGCAGTGAAGCGGAGTACTCGCCAAGATCGCACTGACCTGTTGGAGGCCGACGCCGAATTGCTACTTGAGTGGAAGGATCTGGCCAGCACGGATAAGAAAGTGGCGTCCCTCGATAGCATCCGCAACAGCGCATTTGGCCAACACGGCTATACCGGCATGGCAATGGACTTCGGCGGCTGGATTGCGAGTTGGCATCCGATTGTTCAAATTCCGAAGAAGGTGCTTGGCGAGTTCAAGTACATCCAGTGGAAGCAGGTCAGGGAAACCTGGGACCAAGGGGGCCCTCTCCCGGCCGCCGTACACACCCTGTTTGCAGAAGACGTACACGACTCACGTGCCTGGTTCAAACCATTTGGCGACGATGATGACGTCTGGGACAGCATCAGCCGGGAAAGACTGCAATACCTGATGGACAAGGAGCAGGCAGCAACCGCCCCCCGCAGACGTATCAACCCCAGAGCAAGGCCGGTTCCGTCACCGCAATTGACTGACAGCGAGCGGCGGGAACTGGACGACTACCGGAAACACCTGGCGGGCCGCTCTCCCGCCAGCCTCCCGGCGGACGCGCTTCCCGGTCAACGAGAGGGGAGGGAGCCCTCCCTTTACTGGGGCTATCTACGCTGGCGCACTGTGTACGAAGACGTACTGATGGACTATCGCGCTCAGCACCCGGACCTGGCCGAGGCCACGCCCGAAGTGCTGAAAGCTCGTCAGCGGGCACTGGAGCGGGAAAGCGAGCAGCTCATCGCCAGAGCAGAGGAACTCGACAAGCAGTTGAACGCAGTGGCGATGAGCGGCGGCAGCGGCGCCTACTTCCCCGAATTCAACGAAAGAGGCGCTATCTACCAGCGTCAACAGGAAATCGCTATTGAGTTGAAAGCCATTGAGGAATTCCTGAATGAGCTGGGACCAGAACCGTGGTGGAGCCTGTTCTGAACGCAGTCCTTGCCCAGGCATGACTGCCTCGACTCCTCCCGGCTGCCATGCCTGCACTTTTCAGTCGCAGTCCGGCTCCACCCTCAATCCCACTTCGGCGCGAAATCCGGGCTTGCAATGCGCTCGTTGCGATCCAGCTTGGCGATCTCCGCCATTTCCGCCTCGCTCAGCTTCAACGCCTGCGCCTTGAGGTTGGCGGCGAGGTTCTCACGTTTGGTGGAGGACGGGATCACCGCGTAGCCCTGCTGCAGGCCCCAGGCCAGCGCGACCTGGGCCGGGCTGGCGCCGTGGGCCTCGGCGATGCGCTGGATCACCGGCTCCTGCATCACCTTGCCGTAGGCGAGCGGCATGTAGGCGGTGAGATGGATGCCGTGCTCGCGGCAGAAGGCGACGACCTTGCGGTTCTGCAGGAAGGGATGGATCTCGATCTGGTGAGTGGCGATCTCGACTGCGCCCACGGCGGCGATGGCCTGCTGCAGGTGGGCGATGGTGAAGTTGGACACGCCGAGCGCGGCGGTGAGGCCCTGGGCCTTGGCCTCGGCCAGCGCGCCGAGGTATTCCGCCACCGGCAGCGCATCGCCCGGCGAGGGCCAGTGGATGAGGGTGAGATCCACCTTTTCCAGGCGCAGCTTGCGCAGGCTTTCCTTGAGGCTGGGGATGAGCTTGTCGCCGGCGAAGGCGTCGGTCCAGATCTTGGTGGTGACGAAGAGTTCGCCGCGCGGCACGCCGCTGTCGGCGATGGCCTGGCCGACCTCGGACTCGTTGCCGTATATCTGCGCGGTGTCGATGTGGCGGTAGCCAAGCGCAAGGCCGTTGCTGACGGAATCCAGGACTTGCTGGCCCTTGAGGCGGAAGGTGCCGAGGCCGAAGGCGGGAATCTGCATGTGGAGGCTCCTGTGTCGGAAACGTTGTTGGAGAAAGCAGAGTGTGGCCGCTTTACCTTTGCCGAAAAACCGGGCCACACTCACAAGACCTTTGCGATTGCCGCAACAATGCCGCCTCGAAACGATGAAAACCACGCTGGAAGAACTGCTCGCCTTCGTTACCGTGGTGGATAGCGGCTCCATCACCGCCGCCGCCGAGCAGCTTGGCCAGACGGTGTCCGGCACCAGTCGGGCGCTGTCGCGGCTGGAGGAGAAGCTGGACACCACCCTGCTGCGGCGGACCACCCGGCGGCTGGAACTCACCGAGGAAGGGCTGGCCTTCCTCACCCACGCCCGCGGCATCCTGGCCGCGGTGGATGCCGCCGAAGACCAGATGGCGCTGCGCCGCCAGCGCCCCGCCGGACGGCTGCGGGTGAATGCGGCGGCGCCCTTCATGCTGCACGTGATCGCGCCCCTGGTCGGAGAGTTCCGCCGCCAATACCCGGAGATCGAACTGGAGCTGAACAGCAACGACCAGATCATCGACCTGCTGGAGCAGCGCACCGACCTCGCCATCCGCATCGGCCCGCTGCGCGACTCCACCCTGCATGCCCGCCCGCTGGGCGCGAGCCGGCTGAGGATACTGGCCAGCCCGGCCTATCTGGCGCGACATGGCACGCCGGCCGGCGTCGCCGAACTGGCCGGCCACAGCCTGCTCGGCTTCAGCCAGCCGGAAACGCTGAACCGCTGGCCGCTGCGCGATGCCGGCGGCGAGGAAGTGCAGATCCGCCCGGCCGTTTCCGCCTCCAGCGGCGAAACCCTGCGCCAGCTCGCGCTGGCCGGCGAAGGCATCGCTTGCCTGGCGGACTTCATGACCGCCGCCGACCGTGCCGAGGGCCGGCTGATGGAGCTGCTCGCCGCCGAAACGCTGGACGTGCGCCAGCCCATCAACGCGGTGTATTACCGCAACACCCAGCTGGCCGCGCGCATCGCCTGCTTCCTGGATTTCGTCGCCGGGCAGATGCGGGCGCAGTGAGCCGCCATCGCCGGCCAGGCTCAGCGCGTGGCCTGGGTCTGCGCCGGCGCGCCCGGGCGGTCGAACAGCATGAACACCACCAACGCCGCGCAGGGAAACAAGCCGCCCACCCAGCACACCCGCATCCAACCGCCATGCGCCCAGGCCCAGCCGCCCAGCGCCGAACCCAGCGCGCCGCCCATGAAAAACAGCGACATGAAGAGGCCGTTGAGGCGGCTGCGAATGGCATCGCCCAGGCTGTAGATGCCGCGCTGGCCGGTGATCAGGGTGACCGCCACCATCGCATCCAGCACCAGCGCCGCCACCACCAGCGCGATCAGGCCCAGCGCGCCGCCCGGCTCTGCCAGCAGGCCGAGGGCGAAGGACAGCGCGCCCAGCGTCAACCCGGCGGCGGTCAATCCACGCGTAAAGCCGCGGTCCGCCAGCCGGCCCACCACCGGCGCGGCGAAGGCACCGGCCGCGCCCACCAGCGCAAACAGCGCAATGCCCTGCTGGCCGAAGCCGTAAGCTGGGCTAGCGAGCAGCAGCGGTGCGGCCGTCCAGAACAGCGAGAAGGCGCCGAACATGCCAGCCTGGTAAGCAGCCCGGCGCTGCAGCAGCGGCGTGTTGCGCAGCAAGGGCCACAGGGAAGCGATCAAGCGCGCATAGCGGACCGCCGGCGTAGCGTCCGCCTGGCCGCCCTGCGTGCTCAACGCCGCCCGCCGAGCCGGCAGGTACTACAGCAGCACCAACGCCAGCCCGCCCATCAGCACCGCCGACAGCCAGAACACCGTCTGCCAGTGGCCGGTGGTGGACAGCAGGCTGGCCAGCGGACGGGCGAGCAGGATGCCGAACAGCAGCCCGCTCATCACCTGCCCCACCGCCTTGCCGCGCTGTGCCGGCGCCGCCAGCTGGGCGGCGAAAGGCACCAGCACCTGGGCGGCGACGCTGCCCAGGCCGATGGCGAAGGCAGAGGCGAGAAACACGGTGGCGTTGTCCGCCAACGCGGCATTCACCAGCGCCACGGTCGCCAGCCCCATCAGCGCAGCAACCAGTTTGCGCGCCTGCACCAGGTCGCCCAGCGGCACCAGCAGCAACAGGCCGAGGCCGTAGCCGATCTGGCTCAGGGTGACCAGCACGCCAGCGGCGGACAGCGGCATTTGCGTATCCGCCGCGATCAGCTTGATCAGCGGCTGGCTGTAGTAGAGGTTGGCGACGATGGCGCCGCAGGCGAAAGCCAGCAGTACGGTGACCCACGCCGGCGTAGACGGCGTGGCGGTGGAGTCGGAGGGAGAAGTCATGGGGGGATCCGCTTGTTGTTGTTTGGAGAGGCCGACAGCCAGGGAGGCGCTTGCGTGTCATTCACGCCTTCGAGCCGACGCATCGGGGCGCAGGAAGCACTGCGCCAGACCACGCTGGCCGGCGGCCGGGGGTAGCATTGTAGGCAAATCGCGGCCTGGCCCCGGTCCGCTGCACCACCAGGGGACACGCGCGGGCACATCGGCGGAAGCCGGAGCCACCGCCAGGCCCCAAC
>NZ_WUEI01000157.1 GCF_012911025.1 Azoarcus sp. TTM-91
CACCTCCCGGCACCACCTCCCGGCACCCCGCCCAGGCCGCCGGCGACGGACCGGAAAGCCCCGCGCCCACCGCGAATCGGCCGCCCACACCGCGTTTTCACCGCTTCATGGGATAATCGCGAACTGTTCATCGCCCTGCCTCCGCCCTCCGCAATGCAAGTCACCCTGCCCGACTTCTCCGCCGGTCGCCTCGTCGTTGTTGGCGACGTCATGCTGGATCGCTACTGGCACGGCTCGACGACGCGGATCTCGCCGGAAGCGCCGGTGCCGGTGGTCAAGGTGGAAGGCGACGAATTCCGTGCCGGCGGCGCCGGCAACGTAGCGCTCAACAGCGCCTCGCTGGGCATGCCGGTGGAACTGGTCGGCCTGGTCGGGCGCGATGAAGCCGCCGGGCTGCTGTGCACGCGGCTGGAGCAGGGCGGCGTCGTCTGCAGGCTGCTGGAGGCACCGCAGCACCCCACCATCACCAAGCTGCGCATCATCAGCCGCCACCAGCAACTGATCCGGCTGGACTTCGAGGACAGCTTCGCCGCGCTGGAGTCCGCCGGCATCGCCCAGGCCTTCGAGGCGGCGCTGCCGGCCGCCGGAGCGAGCGTGCTGTCCGACTACGGCAAGGGCACGCTGGCCGGCGTCGCCGAGCTGATCGCCACCGCGCGCAAGGCGAAGACTCCGGTGGTGGTGGATCCCAAGGGCACCGACTTCGCCCGCTATCGCGGTGCCACCGTCATCACCCCCAACCTGTCCGAATTCGAGGCAGTGGTCGGCCACTGCGCGGACGACGCCGAGCTGGTGAAGCGTGGCGAAGCCCTGCGCGACGCGCTGGCGCTGGACGCGTTGCTAGTCACCCGCTCCGAACGCGGCATGAGCCTGCTGGAGCGCGGCCGGCCGCCGCTGCACCTGCCCACCCGCGCCCGCGACGTGTTCGACGTCACCGGCGCCGGCGACACCGTGGTCGCGGTGCTGGGCGCCGGCCTCGCCTGCGGCCTGCCGCTGGCCGAGGCCACCGCGCTGGCGAACGCCGCCGCCGGCATCGTCGTCGGCAAACTGGGCACCGCCACCGTCAGCCTCGCCGAACTCGCGGCGGCCGCCAGCGGCGGCCCCGCCGACCGTTGAATACCAGGAGCCCATCATGATCATCGTTACCGGCGGCGCCGGCTTCATCGGCAGCAACATCGTCTGCGGCCTCAATGCCCGCGGCTACACCGACATCCTCGTCGTGGACGATCTCTCCGACGGCCGCAAATGCCTCAACCTGGCCGACACCGACATCCACGACTACATGGACAAGGACGACTTCCTCGCCCGCCTGCAGGCCGGCGAGGACTTCGGCAAGGTCGAAGCCGTGTTCCACGAAGGCGCCTGCTCCGCCACCACCGAGTGGGACGGCCGCTTCGTCATGAAAGTGAACTACGAATACACCAAGGCCCTGCTGGCCTGGTGCGTGGCGCGCAAGGTGCCGCTGATCTACGCCTCCTCCGCCTCGGTGTACGGCATGGGCCCGACCTTCCGCGAAGCGCGCAGCTACGAGCGGCCGCTGAACATGTACGCCTACTCCAAGTTCCTGTTCGACTGCCACCTGCGGCCGCAGCTGGAGACGCTGGAATCCCAGGTGGTCGGCCTGCGCTACTTCAACGTCTACGGCCCGCGCGAGCAGCACAAGGGCAGCATGGCCAGCGTCGCCTTCCACTTCCACAACCAGCTGAACGAATCCGGCCGGGTACGTCTGTTCGAGGGCTCCGACGGCTACGGCCCGGGCGAGCAGCGGCGCGACTTCATCCATGTGGACGACGTCGTCGCGGTCAACCTGTGGCTGCTGGAAAACCCCTCGGTGAAAGGCATCTTCAACCTCGGCACCGGCCGCGCGCAGAGCTTCAACGACGTCGCCCGCGCCGCCATCCGCTGGGGCAAGGCGCGCGGCACCGAAGGCGGCGGCATCGACTACATTCCCTTCCCCGACCACCTGCGCGGCCGCTACCAGAGCTTCACCGAAGCCGACATGGACGCCCTGCGCAAGGCCGGCTACGACCGCCCCTTCATGGACGTGGAAACCGGCGTGCCCCGCTACCTCGACTGGCTGGCGGCACGGAGCTGAGCCCGATGAGCGCAGCCGGGCGGCCGGACAGGCCGCGCATTCTTGTCGTCGGCCCCTCCTGGGTGGGCGACATGGTGATGGCGCAGAGCCTGTTCGTCGCCCTGGGCGGCGGCGAGCGCTGCGACATCGACGTGCTCGCCCCCGGCTGGTCGCTGCCCATCCTCGAGCGCATGCCGCAGGTGCGCCGCGGCATCGCCATGCCGCTGGGCCATGGCGACTTCGGCCTTGCGGTGCGCTGGCGCCTGGGCCGCGAGCTGGCCGCCGAGGGCTACGCCCAGGCCATCGTGCTGCCGGGCTCGCTGAAATCCGCGCTGGCGCCCTTCTTCGCCCGCATCCCGCGCCGCACCGGCTTCCGCGGCGAGATGCGCTACGGCCTGCTGAACGACCTGCGCATCCTGGACAAGGCCGCGCTGCCGATGACGGTGCAGCGCTTCGTCGCCCTCGCCCGCCCGGCCGGAGCGCCGCTGCCGGAGCCCTTCCCGCTGCCGCAGCTGGTGGCCGACGCCGCCAACCAGGAACGCCTGCGCGCCGAGCTGGGCCTGCCGCTGCATCAGCCGGCGGTCGCCTTCATGCCCGGTGCCGAATACGGCCCGGCCAAGCAGTGGCCGCTGCCCCACTTCGCCGACCTGGCACGCCAGCTGGTCGCCCGCGGCCAGCAGGTATGGGTGCTGGGCTCGGCCAAGGACAGGCCGGCGGGCGACGAGATTGCCGCCGGCAACCCCGGCGTGCACAACCTCGCCGGCAACACCAGGCTGGGCGAGGCGGTGGATCTGCTGGGCATGGCCAGCGCCGCGGTAACCAACGACTCCGGCCTGATGCATGTGGCCGCCGCGCTGGGCGTGCCGCTGGTCGCCATCTTCGGCTCCTCCAGCCCGGAGCACACGCCGCCGCTGGCCGAGCGGGTGGCGATACGCACGCTGCGGCTGGAGTGCTCGCCCTGTTTCGAGCGCACCTGTCCGCTCGGCCACACCCGCTGCCTGACCGACATCACCCCGGAAAGCGTGCTGACCGCGCTGGACAGCGTGGTCGCCGGCGGCGCCAAGCCGGTCTTCCTGCGCCGCGCTGTCGGCTGAGGCAAGCGTGCGGGTACTCATCGTCAAGACCTCGTCGCTGGGCGACGTCATCCACACCCTGCCGGCGGTGACCGACGCCGCGCGCGCCGTCACCGGCCTGCGCTTCGACTGGGTTGTGGAAGAGGCCTTCGCCGAGATCCCCGCCTGGCATCCGGCGGTGGACAAGATCATCCCTGTGGCGCTGCGGCGCTGGCGCAAGCATCCGCTGCAAGCCCGCCGCAGCGGCGAATGGCAGGCCTTCAGCAGGGCGCTCGGCGCCACCCGCTACGATGCGGTGATCGACGCCCAGGGCCTGCTGAAGAGCGCATGGCTGAGCCGCCGCGCCGACGGCCCGGTGCACGGACTTGCGCGCAACTCCGCCCGCGAGCCGCTGGCCAGCCTGTTCTACCGCCACCGCCACACTGTGCCCTGGGGCCGCCACGCGGTGCTGCGGGTGCGTGAGCTGTTCGCCCAGGCGCTGGGCTACCCGCTGCCGCTGAATGCGGAACACGACGGCGACTACGGCGTGGAGCGCAATCGCGTGCTCGCCGCCGCCAGCCATGAGCCGCAGGCGGAAAGGCCCTATCTCGTCTTCCTGCACGGCACCACCTGGCCCACCAAGCACTGGCCGGAAACCTACTGGCGCCAGCTGGCCGAACAGGCCACCGCCAGCGGCTGGGCGGTGCACCTGCCCTGGGGCAGCGAGGCCGAACTGGCCCGCGCCCAGCGCATCGCCCACGGCCTGCCGGGCGCGCTGGTGCTACCGCGGCTCAAGCTTGCCGACATCGCCGCCGAACTTGCCGGCGCCCGTGCCTGCGTGGCGGTGGATACCGGGCTTGGCCACCTCGCCGCCGCGCTGGACGTGCCTACGCTGTCGCTGTTCGGCGCCACCAACCCCGGCTACACCGGCGCCTGGGGCCGCAGCCAGCGCCACCTGGCCTCGGACTTTCCCTGCGCGCCCTGCCTCAAGCGCAGTTGCGGCTATACGCCGACCGCCGAGGATCGCGCCCGCTTCGACCTCGCGCGCGAACAGCCCTTATGCTTCACCCGCCTGGCCCCCGCCCGGGTCTGGAACGAACTGCGCGCCATCGCCGCCCCGGAACACGCCTGATGCAACTCGCCTTCTGCCTCTACAAGTACTTCCCCTACGGCGGCCTGCAGCGCGACTTCCTGCGCATCGCCCTCGCCTGCCAGGCGCGCGGGCATGCGATCCGGGTCTATCACCTGGAGTGGAATGGCGAAGTGCCGCCGGGCTTCGAACTGGTGAAGGTGCCGGCCAGCGGCTGGTCCAGCATCCGCCGCTACGCCCGCTTCAGCGCCTGGGTGGAAGCGGACCTGGCGCGCCGGCCGGTGGACCGGGTGGTCGGCTTCAACAAGATGCCCGGGCTGGACCTCTACTACGCCGCCGACCCCTGCTTCGAGGACAAGGCGCGCACCCTGCGCAAGCCGCTGTACCGCTACAGCCCGCGCTACCGCCACTTCTCCGCTTACGAGCGGGCGGTGTTCGCGCCGGAAAGCCATACCGAGATCCTGATGATCTCCACCACCCAGCAGCCGCTGTTCGCCAAGTATTACGGCACGCCGGCGCGGCGCTTCCACCTGCTGCCGCCCGGCATCGCCGCCGACCGCCGCGCGCCGCCGAACGCCGCCGAACTGCGCGCCCAGGCGCGCGAACGCTTCGGCAGCGAATTCGGCCTCGCCGCCGACGACTTCCTGCTGGTGCAGATCGGCTCCGACTTCCCGCGCAAGGGCCTGGACCGCAGCATCGCCGCGCTGGCCGCGCTGCCGGAGGCGCTGAAGCGGCGCACCCGGCTGGTCGCCATCGGCGCCGACGACGCCCGCCCCTTCCAGGAACGCGCCCGCGCGCTGGGCGTGGGCGAGCGCGTCCACCTGCCCGGCGGCCGCGACGACGTGCCGCGCTTCCTGCTCGGCGCCGACCTGCTGCTGCATCCGGCGCGCCACGAGAACACCGGCACCGTGCTGCTGGAAGCCCTGGTCGCCGGCCTGCCGGTGCTGGCCAGCGCCGCCTGCGGCTACGCCCACTACATCACCGACGCCGACGCCGGCCTCATCGTGCCGCAGCCCTTCGTGCAGGCCGACCTGGACGCGGCGCTGGCGCGCATGCTGGGCGACGATGCCGCCCGCGCTGCCTGGCAGGCCAAGGCCCTCGCCTTTGCCGACCGCAGCGACCTTTACAGCCTGCCGGAACGCGCGGCCGACCTCATCGTGGGCAAACGCGGATGAACCAGCTCGTCCTCACCCCGCCGCTGTCCGCCCTCTGGGGCGATACCGACGCCTTCGCCGCCGCCGTGGCGCTCGGCCGCGAGGCCGCATCCGACGCGGTGGTGCGGGACCTGGAAGGGCGCCGTACGCTGCGCTTCGAGATCGACGGCCGCGGCTACTACCTCAAGCTGCAGCAGGGCGTGGGCTGGGGCCGCATCGCCGGCGAGCTGCTGCGCCTGCGCGCGCCCATCCTCGGCGCCAGCAACGAATGGCGGGCCATCCAGACCTGCCACGCGCTGCGGGTGCCGACCATGGACGCCATCGCCTACGGCGAGCGCGGCAGCGGGCCGGCCAAACGCGAATCCTTCCTCGTCACCGCCGCCATCGAGCCGGCGGTGGACCTGGATGCCTACACCCGCGAGTGGCGTCAGTCGCCGCCGGCACCGGCGCTCAAGCGCGCGCTGGTGGCCGAAGTGGCCCGCATCGCCCGGCGCATGCACGAAGGCGGCATGAACCACCGCGACTTCTACCTCTGCCACTTCCTGCTGCACCTCGACCCGCCGCCCACGCCGCAGCGGCTGCGGCTGTCGCTGATCGACCTGCACCGCGCCCAGATCCGGCCGCAGACGCCGCGGCGCTGGCGCGACAAGGACCTCTCCGCGCTCTACTTCTCGGCGCTGGACATCGGCCTCACCCGCCGCGACAAGCTGCGCTTCCTGCGCGACTACTTCCCCGGCCCGCTGCGCGAAACGCTCAAGCACGAGCAGCCGCTGCTGCGCCACCTGGAGAAGGAAGCCGCCCGCCTCAAGCTGCGCTACGAACGCAAGTTCGCCAACCGGCCGGCGCTGCAGAAATGAACGGCTGGCAGCTCGCCGCCGGCGGCCTGGAACCCGCCGCCGCCCAAGCCTTTGCCACGCTGGACGCGGTGTTCGCCCTCGACGGCGAACAAGTCGCCCGCGACCCGCTGAGCCAGGTGCTGCGGGTGGTCGTCGGCGGCCGGCGCTACTACGTCAAGCGCTACCACGGCGCCGGCAAGAACCCGCTGCGGCGCTGGCTGGGCCGCACCCGGGTGCGCGCCGAGTGGGAGAACCTGCGCCACTTCGCCGCCTGGGGCATTCCCACCGCAGCGGTGGTCGGCTGGGGCGAGGAGCGCCGCTGGGGCGGCTTCCGCCGTGGCGCGCTCATCACCGCCGAGCTGCCGCGCACCGAAGACCTCAAGCTGCTGGTGCTGAACCACGACCCACGGCTGGCCGACCGCGGCTGGATCGCCGGCATCTCCCGCCAGCTCGCCGCCATCACCCTCGAGATGCACAGCCACGGCTTCGCCCACAACGACCTCAAGTGGCGCAACCTGCTGGTGGATGACAGTGAACCGCCGCGCCTCTACCTGATCGACTGCCCCTCCGGCGAGTTCTGGCACGGCCCCTTCCTGCGCTACCGCATCGTCAAGGACCTCGCCTGCCTGGACAAGGTCGCCAAGTACAGCCTGAGCCAGACCCAGCGCCTGCGCTTCTACCTCGACTACGCCGGCAAGCGCCGGCTGGACGCGGCGGACAAGCAGCGCCTGCGCCGGGTGCTGACCTTCTTCCAGGGCCGGGAGTAAGCCGTGACCTTCTATCTGGCCGAGGATCTGCGCCCGCTGTTCACCCGCCACGGCCTGGACAGCTTCGGCAGCCTGTGGGCGCTGGAGCTGGACAGCGTGGATGCACCCAACACCGGCCGCGGCGGCTGGAGCAGCGTCAGCCGGCTGGAGCTGGCGGACGAGGCCGGCCGCCGGCACGCCTTCTACCTCAAGCGCCAGATCGACCACCTCAGCCGCAGCCCGCTGCACCCGCTGGGCGAAGCCACCTTCGCCCGCGAATTCCGCAACATCCGCCGCTATGCCGCCGCCGGCATCCCGGCGCTGCAGGCCGCCTTCTTCGGCCAGCGCAAGCTGGGCGGCAAGGTGTGCGCCATGCTGGTCACCCGCGCGCTGGACGACTACCGCCCGCTGGACGCCTGGCTGCAGGACTGGCCCCGGCTCGGCCGCGACACCCGCCGCCGGGTGCTGGATGCCGCCGCCGTGCTGGTACGCACCCTGCACAACCGCGGCCAGGTGCACAACTGCCTCTACCCCAAGCACCTCTTCATCCGCCTGGGCACGACGGCCGCGCAGGACGAAGCCCGCCTGATCGACCTGGAAAAAACCCGCCCGCTGTGGCTGGGCGCCCATGACCGCGCCCGCGACCTCGACGCCCTGAACCGCCACGCCGACCGTCTGCCCGCCACCGACCGCCTGCGCTTCCTGCTGCGCTACCTGGGCCGCGACCGGCTGGACGCCGGCGGCAAACGCCTCGCCCGCCGCATTCTCGACCGCCGCCGGCGCAAGGCCGCCCGCAGATGAACACCGCCGCCCAACTCCCC
>NZ_WUEI01000158.1 GCF_012911025.1 Azoarcus sp. TTM-91
GCGCCTGACGCTGGGTTACGGCAGCACCGGAGAAACCGCCCGCCTCGCCTGTGCCCCGCCGCTCAACCGCAGCCCGATGGCGCCCCACGCCTGGCTGTCGGAGGCGGACGCGGACCTGCCGCCGGCCGCCACCGGCGCCCCCAGCACGGACGCGGAAGCCGCGCCTGACCGGCCGGAGCACCCGGACCGCGGCCGCGGTGGCCTGCGCCGGCTGGTGCTGCTGGCCCTCACGTTGGGCCAGACCTATGTCGCCACCAGCCTGATGACGGCGGTGCTGCCCTACCACGGCACCCGGCCGCTGGAGATCGCCGCGCTGGTGCTGTACGCGGTGCTGTTCTTCTGGATCTCGGCCGGCTTCTGGACCGCCGCCTGCGGCTTCCTGGTGCAGCTGCGCGGCGGCGACCGCCAGGCCATCTCGCGCACCGCGGCGGCGGATTTCCCGCTGGGCGACGCGCGCACCGCGGTGATCATGCCGATCTGCAACGAGGACGTCGCCCGGGTATTCGCCGGCCTGCGCGCCACCGTGGAGTCAGTGGCCGGCCGGGGCACGCTGGACCATTTCGACTTCTACATCCTCAGCGACAGCAACAAGGCCGACACCCGCGTCGCCGAGCTGCATGCCTGGCGCAGCCTGTGCCGCGACTGCGGCTGGGCCGGGCGGGTGTTCTACCGCTGGCGCAAGCACCGCATCAAGCGCAAGAGCGGCAACGTCGCCGACTTCTGCCGCCGCTGGGGGCGCAACTACCGTTACATGGTGGTGCTGGACGCCGACAGCGTGATGACCGGCGACTGCCTCACCCGCCTGGTGCAGCTGATGGAGGCCAACCCGGCCGCCGGCATCATCCAGACCGCGCCCTGCGCCGCCGGCCGCGACACTTTCTACGCCCGCATGCAGCAGTTCGCCACCCGGGTGTACGGGCCGCTGTTCACCGCCGGCCTGCATTTCTGGCAGCTGGGCGAATCCCACTACTGGGGCCACAACGCCATCATCCGGGTGGCCCCTTTCACCCGTTACTGCGCGCTCGGCCGGCTGCCGGGGCGCGGCTCGCTGTCGGGCGAGATCCTGTCCCACGACTTCGTCGAGGCGGCGCTGATGCGGCGCGCCGGCTGGGGCGTGTGGCTGGCCTACGACCTGGACGGCAGCTACGAGGAAATGCCGCCCAATCTGGTGGACGAGCTCAGCCGCGACCGCCGCTGGTGCCACGGCAACCTGATGAACGCGCGGCTCTTCCTCGCCCGCGGCCTGCACCCGGCGCACCGCGCGGTGTTCGTCACCGGCGTCATGGCCTATCTCTCCTCGCTGCTGTGGTTCGTCTTCCTGCTGCTGTCCACCGCGCTGCTGGCGCAGCATGTGCTCTCCGAGCCGCAATACTTCGTCGAACCCAACCAGCTCTTCCCGCTGTGGCCGCAGTGGCGGCCGGAGTGGGCCATCTCCCTGTTCGGCGCCACCGCCACCCTGCTGTTCCTGCCCAAGATCCTGGCGGTGCTGCTGCGGGTGGCGAAGGGCGCGGGCGGCTTCGGTGGCGGCGCAAAGCTGGCGGCCGGCATGTTGCTGGAGCTGGTGCTCTCGGCCCTGCTGGCGCCCATCCGCATGCTGTTCCATGCCCAGTTCGTCGCCGCCGCGCTGCTGGGCGTGCGCACCAGCTGGAAATCGCCGCCGCGCGACGACAGCGAAACCACCTGGGCCGACGCCCTGCGCCGCCACGGCGGCCACACGGTGCTCGGCGTGGCCTGGGCCGGCTTCGTCTATTGGCTGGACCCGAGCTTCCTGTGGTGGCTGGCGCCGGTGGTGGGAGCCATCATGCTGTCCATCCCCATCTCGGTGTTCACCAGCCGCGTCGGCCTGGGCCGTGGCCTGCGCGCGGCCGGGCTGTTCGTCATCCCGGAGGAGCGCCAGCCGCCTCCGGCGCTGAGCGCCACCGCGGCGGTCACCGCGGCCACGCCGGCACTGCCCGGCTTCGTCGACGCGGTGGTCGACCCAGCGGTGAACGCGCTGGTCTGCTGCACCGCCGGCCGCCGCGTGCATACAGCGCGGCAAGCCGAACGCAGCGCAGCGCTCGCCCGCGAAGCGGCCGCGGACGGACCCGCCGGCCTGAGCGAAGCCCGCCGGCTCGCCCTGCTGGACGACGCCGACGCGCTGTCGCGGCTGCACTTCACCGTCTGGTCCTCGCCGGCGGCGCACCCCGGCTGGCTGGCCGCCACCGCTGCTGCCCGGCCGCCCTATTCCCTCTCCTGGCCTGGAGCCCAAGCCGATGCAGAAACGCCAATTCCTTCTCGGCAGCGCGGCGCTGGCCGCGAGCACGCTGCTCCTGCGGGCTGAAGCGCGCGCCGCCGCCCCCACCGTGCCCGGCCGCGAGCCGCGTGCCTTCGACTACGCCTGGCTGAAAGGCCAGGCCCACCACCTCGCCGGCCAGCCCTGGCAGGCGCCGTCGCAGAACCTGCCGCCACCGGTGGCGGCGCTGGACTGGGACCAGTACCAGGCCATCCGCTTCCGCCCGGACCACACGCTGTGGCGAGACGAAGAACGCCATCTGCAACTGCGCTTCTTCCACCTCGGTCTGTTCTACCGCGAGCCGGTGCGGCTCTACGAAGTGGCCGACGGCCGCGCCCGCGAGCTGGCCTACGACCCCGGCATGTTCGACTACGGCCGCAGCGGGCTGGATGGCGGTGCCCTGCCGGCCGACCTCGGCTTCGCCGGCTTCCGCCTGCACTTCCACACCGACCCGGAGCGCGACGTCGCCGCCTTCCTCGGCGCCAGCTACTTCCGCGCCGTCGGCCAGGAGATGCAGTACGGCCTCTCCGCCCGCGGCCTGGCGGTGGACTGCGGCCTGCCCCGGGCGGAGGAATTCCCCCGCTTCACCGCCTTCTGGTTCGAGCGCCCGGCGAAGAACGCCGACCGCCTGGTGGTCTACGCCCTGCTCGACTCGCCCAGCATCACCGGCGCCTACCGCTTCGAGATCCACCCGGCGGCGGTGCTGACGATGGAGGTGGATGCCGCCCTCTACCCGCGCAAGGCCATAGAGCGCCTGGGCATCGCCCCGCTCACCAGCATGTACCAGACCGGCGAGAACGACAGGCGCATGGCCAACGACTGGCGGCCCGAGATCCACGACTCCGACGGCCTCGCCCTGCACACCGGCAGCGGCGAATGGATCTGGCGCCCGCTCGCCAACCCGGCGCAGCTGCGCTTCAACGCCTACCAGGACGCCAGCCCGCGCGGCTTCGGCCTGCTGCAGCGCGACCGCGACTTCGCCAACTACCAGGACGACGGCGTGTTCTACGAGCGCCGCCCCGACCTCTGGGTGGAGCCGCGCGGCGACTGGGGCCGCGGCGCGGTGCAGCTGGTGGAGATCCCGACACCGGACGAGACCCTGGACAACATCGTCGCCTTCTGGAACCCGGCCGAGCCGGTCGTGCCCGGCAAGGAGCTGCTCTATGCCTACCGCCTGCACTGGGGCAGCCGTACGCCGGCACAGCCACCGCTCGCGCGGGTGGTGGCCACCCGCAGCGGCATCGGCGGCATCATCGGCCAGCCGCGGCGCTACTTCTCCTGGCGCTTCGCGGTGGACTTCGCCGGCGGCGAGCTACCCCGCATCGCCAGCGACGTGAAGGTGGAAGCGGTGATCGAAGCCTCCAGCGGCAAGCTGGAGATCACCTCAGCCCGCCCGCTCGCCGCCGTCTCCGGCTACCGCGCCATGTTCGACCTGCGCCCGGCGGAAGGCAGCACCGCGCCGGTGAACCTGCGCCTGCACCTCACCGCCGGCGGCCGCCGCATCAGCGAAACCTGGCTCTACCAATGGACGCCGCCGGAGGCGGCGGAACAGCGGCGGGCGCTGCAGGCGGAGGGCTGATCCGCCGCCTGCGGGCAAGAATCCGCCCTGGGGAAAGAGACCACCGCAGCCGCCACCCGCCAGACGGATTCCTGCCTGCAGACGCATCGGCGCCTGGGCGGAAAGGCGGGGCACCGCTTCGCCCCCGACGGGATGCGAAGCGCGGCGCCGGGGCATCGCCCACCTACCCTCCCGCCTACATGATCGACCACGGCATGGGCGCGACGATGCAGCCGGGCAAGGACGGGCTGGCTCCCGCGTTCAACGCCGCGCAGACGTGGCCGCAAGCGGTGAAGACCTACCTGCAGCGCCCGACAGCGTCCTGAAGCCGTTGCGCCGGAACCGGAGGCGCCGCGCCTGCGGCTTGCAATCCGGGCCGGACTGGCTCATGGTCCGGCCGTCTCGTTCCGCGGACCTTGCCGTGCCTTCCACCCCCTACCTGCCGTCCTTCAGCTTCCACGAGCGGCACGACTCCGCCCCCATCGCCGCCGACGCGGAGGCCATCATCCAGGCCGTCGCCTCCATCGATTTCCGCGCCGTCCCGGTCATCGACCGCCTGATGCTGATCCGCGAGGCGCCCGCCAGGCTGCTGCGCCGCCTCGGCGACAAGCCGGCAGGCGAGACCCCCGCCTTCGGCCTGCACAGCTTCACTCCGCTGTCGCGCAGCGAAACCGAGATCAACTTCGGCCTCGCCGGCCGCTTCTGGCGGCTGGACTATGCCCTCGCCCGACTGCGGGACGCGGAGGATTTCGCCCGCTACGCCGAAGCCGGCGCCGCCAGGCTGGTGCTGCGCTACCAGGTGCTGCCCGCTGCGGCCGGGCGGCACATCCTGCGCACCGAGACCTTCGTCCAGTGCCCCGATCTGCGCGCCAAGGCTCTCTTCACCCCTTACTGGCTCGCCATCCGTCTCGCCAGCGGCTGGATACGCCGCCGCACGCTGCTGGCGGTGGAGCGGGCGCTCACCGCCTAGCGCGGCCTGCGGGCGACCGCCGGCAAGGCACTCTCCGCCTGCGGAAGGTGGCTGCGGCAGCGCCTGAGCCCGTACGGCGGAGCGGCCAGACCATCCGCGGCCACCGCCGGTTTTGCCACCGCCAACGCGCTCTACTATGTTGGAGACATTCCCCCGCACAGGAGCCAGCAATGGGCAAGATCAGCTTTCAGGAAGCCCCGGTGAAGATGGCGACCGGCGTCGTCGGCATCGGCGAGCATCACGACAACCACTGGGGGCGGATGCTGGTGCTCAAGCTGCTGCAATGCGACGGCGCCCGCCACCTGTTGATCGAGGTGCCGCCGAACCGTCAGGCCTGTGTGGACGGCATCGCCACCAGCAGCGGCGCATACAACGAGGACGCGGCGCTGGAGTTGGATCGCGAAGGCTGGCAGGGCGAGGGCGTGCTGCGCCTCTCCATGGTGGTGTACCAGGCACAGAGACGGGGCATCCAGGTCAGCTGCGCGGATGACACCTGCGTCTACTCGGCAAGCTTCGCTGTCGGGCCCAAGGGCATGAAGAGGCGCAACGAGAAGACGGTGGAGGTCTTGCGCCAGTTGGGCAACTCGCCGACGGGCGTGATCGTGCTGGGCGGCATCGACCACTTCGTCGGCAGCAACACCACCTTCACCGTGGGCAAGCTGCTCGCAAGCACCCCGAGCATCAACTTCGACTGGGTGGATGCCAGCGACAAGGGGAAAAGTGGTTTCGGCGTGAGGCTGGGCTGAGCCTGCGCCGGGGGACGGGATTTCAGCGTGCGGGCATGAGGAGTTTTTCCACGGTGACGGATGCCAAAGGTGTTCCCGATCCGCCGCCCGAGGGATGCCCCCGCTGCCATCCGGCGGCACGCCCAGGGTCAGGTAGATGGCCATGTTGCGGACCACGGCCTCATCACGAATCCTGACCCGCGGGGCATCGAAGAAGACCCACCGGCTCCAGCGGCCGCGCTTGCCAGGCCGTGACCTCAGCCATCACCGCATCGATGACCGAGCCGATGAATCCGGTGACACCTCGGCGGCGTTCGCGCCTGGGAATCACCGCGGGGCCGAAGCTGCCCTGCCGCCCGCACCCTTGCGCTGTTTGCCGGCCGGCCTCGCCGGGTTTCCGTTGGCAAGCGCCCCCGAATCACCATCCTCCCTGGAGCTGGCCACCAACAGCGCTTGTTCCCCTATTGCCGGACGGCCCTGGATCTGGCGCTGCCGCAGGTACGCTCTTGCGTATCTCACCTCATTGAGCATCAGCTATATCAAGATGATCAATGCCCAGGACATGCAGAGTCAGCTTGATCCGTCGACTTCCGCCTATTGTCGCTCAACTCCCATGATCTTCGCCTAGCATTAAGGGTTTCAGTTATGCGTAAATTGGTCGCTAGACAGAAACTGTCAGTCACATGCCTCCACCGCGGTGCGACAATTTTCCAGAACAAGCAAATACGCAAATGGATACCTCCAGCCGCCCCGCCTTGACACGTTCAACCCCCTCTCAACCCGCTTCCTCCATACGACGGAAGTTCCCCAAGGCAATACGCCTGATGCTCATCGACAGCCAGACGCTGTTCCGTGCGGGTCTCAAGGCCTTGTTTTCACAGACGACGGACATCAGGGTGGTTGGTGAAGCCGGCGACGGGCAGACAGCGAAACGCCAGGCGCGCGCAGTCGGTGCTGATGTCGTCCTGTTCTCCCCCATCCTGCCCGACGTGTTCGGCAGCGACCTCCTGCATGAACTCAGGGAGTCCCGGCCGGACTTCCGCTTCCTCGCCCTCGGCGAATCCGATGACTCGCAAACCGTCATGCGCAGCCTGCGTGCAGGCGCACACGGTTATGTGCGGAAGTGTTCGGAACCCCAGGTACTGTTCGATGCGGTAGCCAAGATCGCCGACGGCAAGCGCTACATCGACCCCTTCCTGCTCGACACGCTCCGTTTCGATCAAGGGGAGGCGGACGACGCCCCCGAACGCATCCTCTCCGCACGGGAACGCCAGGTGTTGAAGCTACTGGTCGCCGGCCATTCGATCAGCAACATCGCCGGCCAGCTGAACCTGAGCATCAAGACCGTCAGTACGCACAAGTCGCGCCTGCTGCAGAAGACCAACCTCTCCGGCACCGCCGATCTCGTCCGCTACGCCTTCCGTCATCACGTCGCCGACTGAGGCCCCCAAGGCTTCAATGCCCCGGGGCCGCCCGCCCACGACATTCCATGCGCAAGCGCCCCTCGCTTAGCTTCCCGCAGCGAATTCGGGTCAAAAATTTTTGCGCAAACACTTCACCAGAAAAGTCCTATATCTCTATAGGAATATGTCGATAGTCATACACGACCTTTCCGATACACTTGGTGACAACTACTCTGCATGCGGCGTCCAGCGGTCCTCCACGCGACACTCCGCCGATCCTCCGCACAGTAGGGAAGTAGCGGACATGGCCCTAACCCAAAGAAATATTCATGCGCGATCCACACCGTCTCCTTTGCAGCGCGCTACCCATCCTGCTCTGCATCGGCAGCGGCCTCTGGATAGGCTTCAGACACGAAGACTGGACTGGCGCATCGCTGATCATGGCCTTTGGCCTCGCCAGTGCCGCCGCCCTGGCCTTCACCTTTCCACCCGCCCCTTCCGGCACCCCAGCCGACCTCTCCGCAAGCGACAGTCCGGTCGTTCCCCCAGCGAGCCCGGCCGACGGTCTTGAACTACTGTGCGGTCGTCTGCTGCCCTTGTGGCAGAAGCACCTCGATGCGGTGCGAATGCAGATGGAAGAAGCGCTGACCGCGCTGTCGGCCACCTTCGCTGGCCTGTCGGTGCAGATGAGCCAGGCCCTGC
>NZ_WUEI01000159.1 GCF_012911025.1 Azoarcus sp. TTM-91
TGCTGGCCGGCACCGGCAAGAACGGCGCCCAGCTCGCCACCGAGGCCCGCGACGCCGCCATCGCCCTCTACACCCAGGCCGCCGACTATGCCGCCGGCCGCGGCATCATCATCGCCGACACCAAGTTCGAGTTCGGCGTGGACGCTGCCGGCACCCTGCACCTGATCGACGAAGCGCTGACGCCGGACTCTTCCCGCTTCTGGCCCGCCGACAGCTACCGCGAAGGCATCAGCCCGCCTTCCTACGACAAGCAGTACGTACGCGACTACCTGGAAACCCTGGACTGGAACAAGAAGGCGCCCGGCCCCCAGTTGCCGCCGGAGGTGGTCGAGCGCACCGCCGCCAAGTACCGCGAAGCCTACGAAAAGCTCACCGGCCGCAGCCTGGACTGAGCCCTGCCGGCGGGGGCCCCGCGCTCCCGCCACGACAGCGCTCCGCCGCGGCGGAGCGCCCTTGCCCGGCCGGCCCCGGCCGCCGCATCAGGGCATTCCCTCATCGCCCGGCCGACCAATGACGGTCGCCAAAGCGCTCAAGTCGTCCTAACCTGAAAAGCAACCCGAGACCGCCCTGCACGGCGGGGATGGTGAGCGGTGCCACCAGCCAACGGAGGTTGCCATGGACAAGCCCTACCCCTCATCGCTGGACCATCACTTCCAGCTGCCCCAGGTCCGCCAGGTCGCCACATCCCGACCACTGCTGTGGCTGCGGCTGGGCCTGCAGGACATGCGCGACAGCCCCAGCGCCAGCCTGAGCTACGGCGCCATCCTCGCCGCCATCGGCTACATGATCCTGGCCTACGCGGCCTCCATGCCCTACCTCTTCACCGCCGCCATCTCCGGCTTCTTCCTGATCGGCCCGCTGGCCGCCGCCGGCCTGTACGAAATATCCCGCCGGCAGGACGGCGGCGAGCGTGTGAGCTTCAGCCGCTCGCTCAAGGGCCTGGCGCGGCACGGTGACAGCCTGCTCTACTTCGGCGTGTTCCTGGCGCTGGTGCTGATCGGCTGGGAGCGGATCTCCGCCATCCTGTTCGCCCTCTTCTATCACGACGTGGTGCCGGACCTGGGCGACTTCTACCGCACGGTGTTCTTCTCCGGCGAATACACCCATTTCGTCGTCTCCTACCTGGTGGTGGGCGGCGCGCTGGCGGCGGTCGTCTACGCCCTGTCGGCCATCGCCATCCCGATGCTGATGGACCGCGAGGTGGACGCCATCACCGCGGCCATGACCAGCGCCCGCGCGGTCGGCGTGAACCTCGGCGCCATGGCCTTGTGGGCGGTGATCACCGTCGCCATGGTGGCGATAGGCTTCGCCACCATGATGATAGGGCTGGTGCTGCTGCTGCCCCTGCTCGGCCACGCCACCTGGCACGCCTACAAGGACATGGTCGGATAGGCCCGCAGCCCGCGCCGCGCCTGCACCCCGGGCGCGGCGGCGATTGCTTTTGCCAAGGGCGCCCATAGCGGCGCCCTTCGTGCTTTTTGGGCACAATAGCCGCGTTACCGACCAGCAGGACGATCCAGACATCATGAGCCAGACATCGAATGCGCAGAACCCGCTGCTCGACTTCTCCGGATTCCCCCGCTTCAGCGACGCCCGCCCGGAGCATGTGGCCCCCGCGGTGCGCGGCCTGCTCGAAGAGAACCGCGCGCTGATCGCCCGCCTCACCGCCGACACCGCCGCCCCCACCTGGGCCAACTTCGTCGAACCGATGAACGAGGCCGGCGAACGCCTGGGCCGCGCCTGGGGCGTGGTCGGCCACCTGCACAGCGTCATGGACGTGCCCGAGTGGCGCGAGGCCTACAACGAGATGCTGCCCGAGGTTTCCCGCTTCTACGCCGAAGTCGGCCAGAACCTCGCCCTCTTCCACAAGTTCAAGGCCCTGCACGACGGCCCGGAATACGCCAGCCTGTCGCCGGTACGCCAGCGCATCCTCGACAACGAACTGCGCGATTTCCGGCTCTCCGGCGCCGAACTGCCGGACGCGGTGAAACCCCGCTTCCAGGAAATCCAGGAAGAACAATCCCAGCTCGGCGCCAAGTTCTCCGAGAACATCCTCGACGCCACCAATGCGCACAGCGAATGGGTGAGCGATGAAGCCGGCCTCGCCGGCATCCCGGAAGACGCCCGCGCCGCCGCCCGCGCCGCGGCAGAAAAGGATGGCAAGCCGGGCTGGAAATTCACCCTGCACATGCCCTCCTACCTGCCTGTGCTGCAGTACGCCGACGACCGCGGCCTGCGCGAGCGCATGTACCGCGCCTACGCCACCCGCGCCTCCGAGGCCAGCAAGCCGGAATGGGACAACGGCCCGCTGATCGGCAAGATCCTCGCCCTGCGCGAGGAAGAAGCCCAGCTGCTGGGCTACCGCAACTTCGCCGAGGTCTCGCTGGTGCCCAAGATGGCGGACACGCCGGAACAGGTGCTCGCCTTCCTGCGCGACCTCGCCACCAAGGCCAAGCCCTTCGCCGAGCGCGACCTCGCCGAACTCAAGGCCTTCGCCGCCAGGGAGCTGGGCCTGGCCGAGCTCTTCCCGTGGGACGTGGCCTACGCCTCCGAGAAGCTGCGCCAGGCGCGCTACGCCTTCTCCGAACAGGAGGTGAAGCAGTACTTCCCCGAACCCAAGGTGCTGGATGGTCTGTTCGGCGTCATCCGCACCCTGTACAAGGTGGACATCCTCCCCGATGAGGCGCCCAAGTGGGATCCGGACGTGCGCTTCTTCCGCATCGAGAAGGAAGGCGAGCTGGTAGGCCATTTCTACCTCGACCTCCACGCCCGCGAGACCAAGCGCGGCGGCGCCTGGATGGACTCCGCCCGCAGCCGCCACCGCCGCCCGGCCGGCGGCATGGAAACGCCGGTGGCCTATCTGGTGTGCAACTTCCCCGGCCCGGTCAACGGCAAGCCCGCCACCTTCACCCATGACGACGTGCTCACCCTGTTCCACGAGTGCGGCCACGGCCTGCACCACCTGCTGACCAAGGTGGAAGAACTGGCCGTGTCCGGCATCCACGGCGTGGAGTGGGACGCGGTGGAGCTGCCCAGCCAGTTCATGGAGAACTTCTGCTGGGAGTGGGACGTGCTGTCCGGCATGACCGCCCACGTCGATACCGGCGAGCCGCTGCCGCGCGCGCTCTACGACAAGATGATCGCCGCCAAGAACTTCCAGAGCGGCATGCAGACGGTGCGCCAGCTGGAATTCTCGATGTTCGACCTGCGCATCCACAGCGACATCGTCGCCGGCGGCCAGCCGGTACCGATGGAAAAGGTGTTCGGCGTGCTCGACGAAGTGCGGCGGGAGGTGGCAGTGCTGTTCCCGCCGGCCTGGCACCGCTTCCCCAACAGCTTCTCCCACATCTTCGCCGGCGGCTACGCGGCCGGCTACTACAGCTACAAGTGGGCGGAAGTGCTGTCGGCGGATGCCTTCGAAGCCTTCGAGGAAGCCGGCGCTGGCAAGGGCAGCCTGCTGGACGCGGAAACCGGCACCCGCTTCTGGCGCGAAATCCTCGCCGTCGGCGGCAGCCGGCCGGCGCTGGAATCCTTCAAGGCCTTCCGCGGCCGCGAACCGAAGGTGGATGCGCTGCTGCGCCACAACGGCATGGTGGAAGCGTGAGCGCCGGCCGGCAGTGGCAGGCGCTGGCCCTGCGCGGCACCGCCGCCGCGCTGCTGGCTGCGGCCTGCGCCGGCGCGCTGGCGCAGGCGCCCACCACCTATCGCTGGGTGGATGGCAATGGCCGGGTGAACTACTCCGACCAGCCACCGCCGGCCAGCATCCGCCAGCTCGACGAAAAACGCTACAGCGGCGCCCCGGCCGCCGACACCACGCCCTCGTACGCGGTACGGCAGGCCATGGCCAACTTTCCGGTGGCGGTCTTCGTCACCCAGGACTGCCAGGCGCCCTGCAACCTGGCGCGCGACCTGCTGAAGCGCCGCGGCATCCCCTTCCAGGAACACAAGCTGGAGAGTACCGAGGAGGTGCAGGCATACCGGGAGCTGTTCGGCACGCCGGAGCAGGTACCGGCGATCACCATAGGCCGCATGAACTTCAAGGGCTACGAGACCACCGCCTGGGAGAAGATGCTGGATGACGCCGGCTATCCCAAGTCTGCGGCGGCGGTTCCACGCTGATCGAGCCGGGTGAACGCAAGTGGGGCGGGCCAAGGGCCCGCCCCACTGCATTTCAGGCCGGCATCAGAGCGGCAGGCCCATCGCGCCGAGAGCGCCCAGCGCGGTCTGGTTGCCGTTGATGCTGAGCACGCCGCCCTTGTACTCCAGCGCGCTCACCCATTGGCCATCCTTGGGCACCAGCACGCCCTGGGCGGTCAGCGCCTCCATCCGGGTGCGCACGGTTTCATCCACCGCGTCGGCGATCTCTTCCTCGCTAGCGCCCAGGTCCATCACATCCATGTAGCGCTCCAGTTCCTGTCGCGCGCGGGCCGACAGCACCCGCTCCAGCAGCGGCTGCGGCAAAGCCAGGTTGGCCTGGCCTTCCACGTCCACCAGCGGATTGAAGCCCAGCCCGCCCGGCTTGCCGACGTAGGCCAGGCGCAGGTCCGCCTTCACCACGCCTTCGGGCAGGGTCGCGCCCAGGTTCTTGATCTCCACCAACGGCGAGCGCGCCAGCAAGGCCGGCAACTGGGACATCATCGCCGCCAGCAGCCGCTGGTTGTGGGCCTGGATGTCCTCACCGACGGCGGCGCCTTCCTGCGCCATGCGCGAGGCCGCGTCCAGCACGCCGGCATCCAGCCGCTGCAGCGACAGGGTGACGCCGGGCGCCTGCAGCACTTCGCCACCGCCGCTGAAGCGGTTCGCCTTGAACTCGATGGTGGTCGAGGCCAGGTCGCCTTCCAGCGCGGTGGAGGACGTCAGCCCCAGGCCCTCGACCTCCACCATCTGCTCCGGCGCGCCACTGCCGACGGCAAGGCGCTCGATGGAGAACAGCGCCTGGCCGGTCCAGAAGTGGTAGTCCTGCGGCTGGGTGGTATCGAAGGTGATGGCGGCTTTCTGCAGATCGACGTTCTTGCCCGCCGGATCGCGCACCGTCAGCACCGGCAGCGACAGCGAACCGCGGGTGGCCTTGCCGCCGGAGGTCACATCCACCGTGCCCTGCATGCCGCCCCAGACGATCTCGCTCTCCTCCACCGGCCCGCGGTAATCCACCACGTTCAGCGTGTGGCTGTGGTCGCCACCCCAGGACACCTTGCTGAGGATCTCCAGCGGCTCCCGCCCCTGCAGCAGCGGCGCCAGCGCCTGGCTGGCCTCGGCATCCAGCTGCAGCGTGGTACGGATCTCCGCCGCCTTGCCGGCCGGCAAGGGGCCGTGGCTCACCGCGTGGGCCAGGGTGAAGCTCAAGGGCTCCTCCTCGCTGGGCAGCGTCCACAGCGTTTCCGCCTGGGCGCCGAACACCCCGCGCCGATAGTCGAGAACACGCACATCGAAGCCCGCGCCGCGAATGCGCTCCACCCCCGCGCGGAAGTCGTCCTCTATCTTTCCGCCCACGTAGTAGCTGCCTCCCACCACGCCCACTGCCAGCGCCAACACGCCACCGGCGATCACTACCGTCTTACGCATAGATATCCTCGACAAACAACGCCCGTGCCGCGCCCGGGCCGCGGGATTATGCCTGCGGCAAGGCCTTTCCGGCGAGCACCAGCGGCGAACCGCAGCACGGGCGCATGGACCACGCACCGCCGCAAAAAAGCCTGCCGCCCGGAACGGGCGTGATGCCCTGCACGGGCGCGCCGGCATAACCCGTTTCGGGCGCATGAAATACTTCGCGCTCCTTCCAAAAATCCCTGAATACAAAGGAAAAGGAGGCTAATGTGGATTACCTTGCGCGTCTCGCGGTTTCCTGACGGCAACACTGCGCCCCACTGACACGGAGTCTTCATGTTCAACACTGCGCTCAAGCAGAAAGTCAGCGAACTCGAGCAGCAACTCGGCGAGAAAAACGCCCTGCTCAATGCCATAGGCCGGTCCATGGCCGTCATCGAGTTCGGCCTGGACGGCATCATCCTCGACGCCAACGACAACTTCCTGCGCCTGATGGGCTACACCGCGCAGGAACTGCGCGGTGCTCACCATCGCATCTTCTGCGAGCCGGAATACGTCGCCAGCCGTGAGTACGGCGAGTTCTGGCAGAAGCTGGGGCGCGGCGAATACACCTCCGGCCAGTACCTGCGCATCACCCGCGGCGGCTCGCCGGTATGGCTGGAGGCCACCTACAACCCGGTATTCAACGCGCAGGGCCAGCCCTGTCGCATCATCAAGCTGGCCAACGACATCACCCCCCGGGTGCTGGCCGACCAGGAGAACGCAGGCAAGCTGCAGGCACTCAACCGCTCGATGGCGGTCATCGAGTTCGCGATGGATGGCACCGTGCTCTCCGCCAACGACAACTTCCTGAGGACCATGGGCTACCGCATGGACGATCTGCGCGGCAAGCATCACCGCATCTTCTGCGAGCAGAGCTACGTCCGCAGCCCGGAGTACGCGGCCTTCTGGGCCGACCTCAACCGGGGTGAGTTCGCCTCCGGACAATTCCGCCGCCTCACCCGCGACGGCCGCGCGGTCTGGATGGAGGCGACCTACAACCCGGTATTCGACGCCCAGGGCAAACCGAGCAAGGTGGTGAAGTTCGCCAACGACATCAGCGAGCGGGTGGAGCGCTACGAGGCCGAGGCGGAGAGCGCCCGCATGGCATACCACGTCTCCCTGGAAACCGAGACCCTCTCCGCCGAAGGCGACCGCGTCATACGCGAGGCGGCAGCCGAGATGGACAGGGTGGCGGAAACGGTGCAGGTGTCCTCCCGCCTGCTGGAAGAGCTGGACACCCGCTCCGGCGAGATCGACTTCATCGTCCGCACCATCCACGAGATCGCCGACCAGACCAATCTGTTGTCGCTCAATGCCGCCATCGAGGCAGCCCGCGCGGGCGAGCATGGCCGCGGCTTCGCGGTCGTGGCCGACGAGGTGCGCAAGCTCGCCGAACGCACCGGCAGCTCCACCGGCCGCATCTCCGAAATCACCCGCGCCATACAGGACAGCACCAAGGCCGCCATCGAACGCATGGGCGATACGGCCCGGCAGGCCGACCGCGGCGCGGAGCTGACCAACGAGGTCGGCACGACCATTTCCAAGATCCACGACGGCGCCAAAGAAGTCGTGCGGGTGGTGGGCCAGCTCTCTTCCATCCAAGAGAGCAGCGCGGGGCACTGAGCCGGCTCACCGCGCCACTGCAGGTTGCTGCCCGCTGGCGCGGCAACCTGCGCGCCCTGGTTCCAATGCCAGCGGCCGGTTGCGCGAATGCGGCCGACCACCGATGGGCCGCGGCCGCCCCCTGCGCACGGACTTGCTGCGGCGGGAATCCGGCCGCCCTGCGATGTCCCCGGGCCAACGCGGACACTCGGCGCGGCAGCCTGTAGCATGGGCGCTCCCGGCCCTCTCGCGTCCTTGCCTTCCCCCGGCACTGGCCTAGATTGAATTTCGCCGCCAGCCCGGAAACAAGCGCCCCGGCCACGCGAGCCGCCCC
>NZ_WUEI01000015.1 GCF_012911025.1 Azoarcus sp. TTM-91
CGGCGTTGCGCGCCATCAGCGCCTTGATCGGCAGGGCGGCGAGGTCGTCGGCGCGCACGCCGGAGAGGGCGCCGCCGTAGCGGCCTATGGGGGTGCGGATGCCGTCGCAGATGAAGACTTCACTCACGGAAGGAACTCCTCTTGGCCCGGCGGCTGCCGCGGGCGGCCGGCCGGCGGAAAGAAAAAAGGGGGCGCGTCGCCACGCCCCCCGAACGAGAGAGTTGGAGACAACCCTCTGGAGAACAGGTGCCACCGGGAGGGGCCCCGCGCGGGTGGCATGCGCCGCGCGGGTCGGGCTGCCCGGCTGCCTGGTTCAGGCAGGCAGGGCGGGCTCAGTAAGTCTCGATGTGGAAGCGGCCGGTGGTGAGCAGCCTGGGCCGCAGCGCGTCCCAGTCGGCGCCCTTGGCGCGGCAGATGTCGCGGAAGGCTTCGAGGACGCCGGCCTCCATGGTCTTGAGGCCGCAGATGTAGATGTAGGCGTTTTCGTCCTGCAGCATCTGGAAGACCTTGTCGGCGCGCTCGCGGATCAGGTCCTGCACGTATTTCTTCGGCTCGCCGGGCACGCGGGAGAAGGCCAGGTTGATGTCGATGAAGTCTTCCGGCAGCTTCTGCAGCGGGCCGAAGTAGGGCAGCTCGCCCGGCGTGCGGGCGCCGAAGAACAGCACCAGTTCGCCGCCTTCCTTCAGCGCCATGCGCCGGCGGCGGCGCTCGGTCATCGCCCGCATCGGCGCCGAGCCGGTGCCGGTGCAGATCATCATGATGGAGGCGCCCGGGTGGTTGGGCATGAGGAAGCTGGCGCCGTAGGGGCCGGTGACCTGCACCTTGTCGCCCTTCTTCAGGTCGCAGACGTAGTTGGAGGCCACGCCCCTGGCCGGATTGCCTTCGTGGTCTTCGGTGACGCGCTTCACCGTCAGCGCCAGGTTGTTGTAGTGCGGACGTTCGCCCTCGCGCGGGCTGGCGACGGAATACATGCGCAGCAGGTGGGGCTTGCCGCGCTCGTCCAGGCCGGGCGGGATGATGCCGATGGACTGGCCTTCCAGCACCGGGAAGGGGGTGGCGCCGAAATCCAGCACGATGTGGTGGATGTCGGAGGAAGCGTCCTCGTCGGTGAGCCGGTAGTTGCCGGTGACGGTGGCGGTGACCGGGTTGGCCGGCGAGTAGAGATTGACGTAGGGGTGCGACGCGGACCACGGCGCCAGCGAGGGGCCGCCCTGCCCTGCGGTGGCGACGTCGGTGATCTGCTGCACCTCGGCCGGGGTTTCGCTGCCGCCGCCGGTGGCGCCGGTCTGGGCTTCGTAGTTGTCCAGCTCGGTGGTGTCGGGCAGGAGATCCCAGGAAAGCTGCTCTTCCAGCGTATGCGGCTGCTGCTGCTCGACATTGCGCCAGGAGTCGATCGCGCCGGTAGGACAGGGCGGGACGCAGGCGAGGCAGCCGTTGCAGACCTCGAACTTGACCACGTAGTTGCGCGAATCATGGGTGATCGCGTCTATCGGGCAGGTTTCCTCGCAGGTGTTGCAGCGGATGCAGATTTCCGGATCGATCAGGTGTTGCCGGGCGATGCTGGCGTGCTCTGCTGGCGCGTTCATGGTCTCTCTCCTTGGGTCTCTCTCTCAGGCCTCGTGCCGCTGCGGCGCTGCCGGCGCCGGGCCCTGGTCTCCGATGTTCTGATTTGTCAAAGGCGCAGCGGCCGTGGCCGGCGGCGCGGCGCCGTGACAGGATGCGCTGCCGTACGGAGGTACGGTGCGCATCGCGGTCGCGGCCCCGGGTCGCGCGGCAGGCCGGTGCGGCCTTTTTAGTTGAAGCGGACGTACTCGAAGTTGACCGGCTGGTTGTTGATGCCGCGTCCCGGGGGAGCGATCCAGTTGGCGAACTGGCCCGGCTCCAGGCAGCGGCCCATCAGGGAGTGCACATACAGGCGGTCTTCATCGCTGGGCAGCCAGTTCAGGTGCTGGTGGGTCCATTCGGCTTCGGACAGCAGGCGGCCGTCGGGCGACACATGGACGTCGGCGAACATGCCGATGGCGCGGTGGAAGCCCTTGTGCGGCAGGGTGAACTTGAAGTCGATGCCGAACTTCGCCGGGATGCGGTTCCAGCGATCGACACCGGCCTGCACGTCGGCGATCCAGTCGTCGCGCAGACGCTCGTTCAGGGCCGACAGCGCGGCGACCTGACGGGTGCCGATGTTGTCGCCGGCCACGTCCATCACCTGGTACTCGTTGTTCTGCAGCTTGTGGTCGTCGTCGATCTTGGTTTCTTCGAAACGTCCCTTGAGGCCGGTGGTGTAGTAGGTGGCGGCGTTGGACGACACTTCGTTGCCATACAGGTCGCTGGTGACGCTGAAGTGGAAGTTGAGGTACTTCTGCAGCGTCGGCAGGTCGATCACGCCGGCGGCGCGCAGCTTCTCCTTGTCGTCGGTCTTCAGCTGCTGCATCACTTCGCAGGTGCGCTGGATCACGCGGGCCACGCCGGATTCGCCGACGAAGAGGTGGTGCGCTTCCTCGGTGAGCATGAACTTGCAGGTGCGCGCCAGCGGGTCGAAGGCGGATTCGGCCAGGGAGGCGAGCTGGTACTTGCCGTCGCGGTCGGTGATGAAGGTGAACATGAAGAAGGACAGCCAGTCCGGCGTCTTCTCGTTGAAGGCGGTGAGGATGCGGGGATTGTCCTCGTCACCCGAACGGCGCTCCAGCAGGGCTTCGCCTTCTTCGCGGCCATCGCGGCCGAAGTGGGCGTGCAGCAGATACACCATGGCCCACAGGTGGCGGCCTTCTTCCACGTTCACCTGGAACAGGTTGCGCAGGTCGTACAGCGAGGGCGCGGTGAGGCCGAGGTGGCGCTGCTGCTCGACCGAGGCCGGCTCGGTGTCGCCCTGGGTGACGATGATGCGGCGCAGGGTGGAGCGATACTCGCCCGGCACTTCCTGCCACACGTCTTCGCCCTTGTGGTCGCCGAAGGTGATCTTCTTGTTGGCTTCCTGCGGCGCCAGGAAGATGCCCCAGCGGTAGTCCGGCATCTTGACGTGGTCGAAGTGCGCCCAGCCCTTGGGGTCGACGCTGATGGCGGTGCGCAGGTAGACGTCGTAGTTGGTCGAGCCGTCCGGGCCCATGTCGTCCCACCACTGCAGGAAGGCCGGCTGCCAGTGCTCCAGGGCGCGCTGCAGGGTCTTGTTTTCCGACAGATTGACGTTGTTCGGGATGCGTTCGCTGTAGTTGATCATGACTCAGTGCTCCTCCGAGTTTCGGATGTGGCGTGCTGGGGCACGCGCTGCTTTGCGACGGACCTCCCGCTCTGCGCCAAGGCGCCGACTGCATCGGCAGTGGGACGGCTTGCCACGCGGCACGGGCGAGGGATACGGACGGACCGGGTGCGTGTGCCCGGCCTTGTTCTTCCGGCGGCCGGCGGGCGGCGTTGCAGCCACCCGCCGGCGGGGCGCCGGCTTAGACGCGGTCCCAGTCGAACTGGGCCTTCTTGCCGGAGCCGAACAGCTTCAGCGCGCCGTTGGCGCCCACCGCGTTCGGGCGGATGAAGATCCAGTTCTGCCACGCCGACAGCCGACCGAAGATGCGGGTGTTCATCGTCTCGGTGATGCCGAAGCGCAGGTTCGCCTCCAGGCCGGTGAGGGCGTCGGGCGACAGGGCCACGCGTTCCTCGATGGCGATGCGGATTTCATCCGCCCAGTCGAGGTCGTCGGGGATGGAGGTGACCAGGCCCACCTCGAAAGCTTCGGCCGGGGTGAGCAGGCTGCCTTCCTTCGCCTTCACCGCGCCGACCTGGGCTTCGTCTTCGTAGAAGCGGGCGGCGATGCGGGAGAGGCCGTTCACCATCGGCAGGGCACCGAAGTTGAGCGCGGAGAGGCCGATGCGGTTGTCGGCGTCCGGCGTGTCCAGCATGTAGCTGCGGTCGGCGGCCAGGGCGATTTCCAGCAGGGTGCCGGCGAAGCAGGAGCCCGGCTCGATCAGCGCGTACAGGCTGCGGGAGGAAACGTCGATGCGGGCCAGGGTGCGGCGCAGCATGCCCAGGGTCTCGCGCACGAACCAGTTGTCCTGGTTGGCGGCGATGATGCCGTCGATTTCCAGCACCACCTTGGCGTCGCCGGCGGTGCGCAGCTGCCACAGGCCGACGTCGAGGTGGTTGGTGCGCAGGTTGAGGATGGCGTCGTCCAGCTCGCGCGCCATCTTCAGGGGCCACCAGGCGGCGCCCTGGGCTTCGATCTCGGCGGCGCTGCGGGCGCCGACGGCGGCCGGTGCGCGCACCGTCAGCGTGGCGCTGCGGCCGGCGGCGTCGATGGCGACATCGACGAATTCATAGTGGTAGCCCTTGTCGTCCACCGTGCGCTCCAGGCGCGGCAGCGGCACGCCCTTGGCGCCCGCCGGACGGTTGGACTGGCGGGCGAGTTCCTTGGCGCGGGCGGCGATGTGTTCGCCGAACTGCTGCTGCTTCACCACGTCGTCCACCAGCTTCCAGTCCTTGGCGCGGCTGCCGCGCACGCCTTCGGAGATGGTGCAGAAGATGTCGGCGTGGTCGCGGCGCACCTTGCGCTTGTCGGTGACGCGGGTGAGGCCGCCGGTGCCGGGCAGCACGCCCAGCAGCGGCACTTCCGGCAGGGAGACGGCGGAGTTGCGGTCATCCACCAGCACGATCTCGTCGCAGGCCAGCGCCAGCTCGTAGCCGCCGCCGGCGGTGGTGCCGTTGCAGGCGGCGATGAACTTGAGGCCGGAGTACTGGCTGGCGTCCTCGATGCCGTTGCGGGTCTCGTTGGTGAACTTGCAGAAGTTCACCTTCCACGCATGGGTGGAAACGCCCAGCATGTAGATGTTGGCGCCGGAACAGAAGATCTTGGCCTTGCCGGAGGTGAACACCACGGTGCGCACTTCCGGATGCTCGAAGCGGATGCGCTGCAGCGCGTCGTGCAGTTCGATGTCCACCCCGAGGTCGTAGGAGTTCAGCTTGAGCTTGTAGCCCGGGCGGATGCCGCCGTCCTCGTCGATGTCCAGCGTCAGCGTGGCGACTTCGCCGTCGAAGCCCAGCTTCCAGTGCTTGTAGCGCGACGGCTCGGTGCGGTAGTCCACCGGTTCGATTTGGGCGTCCTGCTTGATCGCGACCGCTTCCATTTGTCTGTCTCCTCTCTGTCGGGGTTTGGGGTGGGCCTGCGGTTTTTCGGGCCCGGCCGGCGAACCGGCCCTTGCGTCAGCTCGCGACGAATTGCCTGAGCTTCAGAAAACTTTCCTCCACCGTCTCGCCCGAGGTATCGAGCATGGTGTCGGCGCGGGCGTAGAGGGATTCGCGCGCTTCCAGGATGCGCTTGAGGTCCTCCATCGCCTCGTCGTTGCCCGCCATCGGCCGCAGGTCGCCCTGGGCCATCACGCGGGCCATGTGTTCTTCCGGCTGCGCCTTCACCCACACGGTGAGGCAGTTCGACAGCAGCATTTCGTAGGTTTCCGGCTGGGCAACCACGCCGCCGCCCACCGAGATCACCGCACGGTCGTGGTCGCGGATCACCCGCTCCAGCGCGCGCTTCTCGATGCGGCGGTAGCCGGACTGGCCGTAGAGGGCAAACAGTTCGCTCGCCGGCATGCCGGTGTCCTTCTCGATCTCGCGGTCCAGCTCGATGAAGGGCATGCCTTCTTCCTTGGCCAGCCGCCCGCCCAGGGTGGACTTGCCGGCGCCGCGCAGGCCGATCAGGGCGATGCGCTTCCTGCGCACCGCTTCTTCATGGCCGAAGTCGCGCATCAGGCGGAACACCACTTCTTCCAGCCGGTTCTGCGGCAGCCGTTCGAGGAAGCGGCGGATCAGCCGCTTCTCCACCGTGTCTTCCGCCTCCGGCGCCAGCAGCTCCACCAGGGAGACATCCAGCGCACGGGCGATGTGGCGCAGCAGCACGATGGAAACATTGCCTTCACCGCCTTCCAGGTGCGCCAGGTGGCGCTCGGAGACGTTGGCTTCGCGTGCCACCAGCTTGCGCGTCATGCCACGGCGGTCGCGGATTTCGCGCACCCGTTTACCCAGCGTCTGCAGGAAGTCAGCATCGCTGCCAACGGCGGGCAGGGCCTCGGTTTCCTTGCTGTTGTCTGCGGTCGGGTCCTTGGTGTTCATCCTTGGCTTCCTGTTGCGCCCTGGCTGGCGCGCTTGAGTTGAACAATAGTGCAGTCGAAATTTGTCGTCAAGAGGTATATTGCATCTTGTGCAGGGCGGTAGATGCAGAAAACTTCCTAAATGCCTCTGTGTTGCTTATTAGGTGCACTGAAAATTAGCTTTATTTTGCAATGCATCATCTGCAACCTCGTTTTAACATGCAATAAAGTGCTTGACGGTGCAGTCTTCGCGTGTATTCTATATCCAACGGTCGCGCCTTTCGTCGGCGCGACGGCCTGATGAAGAAGCGCGGCGCAGACCGCATCGGAACCTGACAAGGAGGAGCTGTGAAACTGGCCAATTACGTATACGGACAGTGGGTGGAAGGCAGCGGCGAAGGCGCCGCCCTGTTCGATCCGGTCAGCGGTGAACAGCTGGTGAGCGTCTCTTCCGAGGGCCTCGACCTGGCGCGGGCCTTCTCCTTTGCCCGCGACAGCGCCGGCCCCGCGCTGCGGGCGCTGGGCTACGAGGCGCGTGCCGGGCTGCTTGGCGCCATCGCCGATGTGCTGGCGGCCAGGCGCAGCGACTATTACGACATTTCCCTGAAGAACTCCGGTGCCGGCGAGGGCGATGCCGCCTTCGATGTGGATGGCGCCATCTTCACCCTCAAGACTTATGCCCGCGCCGGCCGTGCGCTCGGCCCGGCGCGCCTGTTGCGCGAAGGCAAGGCGGTGCCGCTGGCGAAGACGGACGCCTTCCAGGGCCAGCATTTCCTCGCGCCGCTCACCGGCGTGGCGGTGTTCATCAACGCCTTCAACTTCCCCGCCTGGGGTTTGTGGGAAAAAGCCGCGCCGGCCCTGCTGGCCGGCGTGCCGGTGGTGGTGAAGCCGGCCACGCCCACCGCCTGGCTGACCCAGCGCATGGTGGAAGACGTGGTGGCGGCGGGCATCCTGCCGCCGGGCGCCATCTCCATCATCTGCGGTTCCGCTCGCGACCTGCTGGACCATGTGCAGGCCTGTGACCTCGTTTCCTTCACCGGCTCGGCCGAAACCGCCGCGCGCATCCGCAACCACCCCAGCGTGGTGGCGAACGCGGTGCGGGTGAACGTGGAGGCGGATAGCGTGAACTCCGCCATCCTCGGGCCGGATGCGGTGCCGGGCAGCGGTGAGTTCGATCTCGCGGTTAAGGAGATCGTGCGCGAGATGACGATCAAGGCCGGACAGAAATGCACCGCCATCCGCCGCGTGCTGGCACCGGCGGCGATTGCCCCGGCGTTGTCCGAAGCGGTGGCGGCCAAGCTCGCCGGCATGAAGGTGGGGAACCCGCGCAGCGAAGGCGTGCGCGTCGGCCCGCTGGTGAGCAAGGCCCAGCAGGCCGCGGCCGAGGAGGGGCTGGCGCTGCTGCGCAAGGACGCGCGGGTGGTGTTCGGCGGTGGCGAAGGCTTCGCCCCGGTGGATGCCGACCCGGCCGTCTCCGCCTTCGTCCAGCCCACGCTGTTGTTCTGCGACAAAGGCCTGGCGGCGCAATACGTTCATGACGTCGAGGTGTTCGGTCCGGTGGCCACCGTGCTGCCCTATGCGGATACAGCGGAAGCCATAGCGCTGGCGCGGCGCGGCGGCGGCTCGCTGGTGGCCTCGGTGTACTCCGCCGACGCCGCCTTCCTGGGCGATCTGGTGCCCGCCATCGCCGACCTGCATGGCCGCGTGATGGTGGTAGACAGCGCGATCGGCAGCCAGCACACTGGCCACGGCAACGTGATGCCGACCTGCCTGCACGGCGGGCCGGGACGGGCCGGCGGCGGCGAGGAACTGGGTGGTCTGCGCGCACTTGCCGCCTATCACCGTCGTTATGTGGTGCAAGGTGGCCCGGCGCTGCTGGAAGCCCTGGCGCGCGACGCGGCGGATGCGGCGCTGCTGGGCGGCTGAGCCGGCGGCCAGGGTTTGGCATCACCACTCCGGTCGGCGGCCGGGGTGAGGGCAGGGCGCAGGCGGCATTGCATCCCCTGTGCCCGCGAATAAAAGAAAGACGAGGATCGCCCCCGATCCCGACAGGAGAGACAAGGATGTCGCCAGACAAAATCACGCCCGAGCGCTTCCAGGCGCTGATCTCGCGAGTCACCGACGTCATCGCCGGCCTGCCGGTGGACAAGGAACTCCAGGCCCTGCTCAACCAGCGTTTCCCCGCCGGCGGCGACGATTTCCGCGCCATCGCCGAGGCCTGTAAGGAGGCGGTCGCCGCCGGCTGGATGTGCGACCGCGAGCATGGCGGCATCAAGTACGGCCGCGTCATCAAACCGGGGCCGGCGCTGAAGGGCTTCAGCGTGGACGTGGTGGAAATGAACGACGTCGCCGGCCCGCACCACGTTCATCCGAACGGGGAAATCGATCTCATCATGCCGCTGGAAGGCGACGCCCGCTTCGACGGCCACGGCGCCGGCTGGTTCGTCTACGGCCCCGGCAGCGGCCACCGCCCGACGGTGTCCGGCGGCCGCGCCTACGTGCTCTACCTGCTGCCGGAAGGCGCCATCGAATTCACGCGTCAGTAAGACCCGCCCGCCGCGGCGGGCATCCGCAAAGCCGGCAACCATAGACCGGCTGCGGTCCGCAGTGGCGGTACCCAGTACCACGGAGGAGACACCATGCCTACCCTGAGCGAGGCGGACCACGCCACCAGTCCGCCCAAAATCAGCATCCCGCGCCTGTACAACGCCGCCGACGACCTCATCGGCCGCAACCTCGCCGCCGGCCGCGGCGGCAAGCTGGCCTACATCGACGACAAGGGCCGCTACACCTACGACGAACTGGCCGCCCGCGCCAACCGCTTCGCCAACCTGCTCGGCTCTCTGGGCGTGATGCGCGAGCAACGGGTGCTGTTGTGCGTGCACGACACCATCGACTTCCCCGCCACCTTCCTCGGCGCCATCAAGGCCGGCGTGGTGCCGATCGCGGTGAACACCCTGCTCACCGCCGCCGACTACGAATACATGCTGGGCGACAGCCGCGCCCGCATCGCGGTGGTGTCCGAGCCGCTGCTGCCGTTGTTCCAGCCGTTGCTGGAGAAGATCCCGACGCTGGAGCGCATCCTCGTCGCCGGCGCCGACAGCGCCCAGGGCGAGCGGGTGCTGGCGCTGGCACCGCTGCTGGCCGACAGCGGCGACCATTTCGACGCTGTCGCCACCACCCGCGACGACGCCTGTTTCTGGCTCTATTCCTCCGGCTCCACCGGCGCGCCCAAGGGCACGGTGCATGTGCATTCCAGCCTGATGGAAACCGCCGAGCTGTATGCCCGGCCCATCCTCGGCATCCGCGAGGACGACGTCGTCTTCTCCGCCGCCAAGCTGTTCTTCGCCTACGGCCTGGGCAACGGCCTCACCTTCCCGCTGGCGGTGGGCGCCACCACCGTGCTGATGGCCGAGCGGCCGACGCCGGCGGCGGTGTTCCAGCGCCTGCGCGAACACAAGCCCACCATCTTCTACGGCGTGCCCACGCTGTACGCCTCTATGCTGGCAGCGGCAGACTGCCCGCAGCGCGAGGACATGCGCCTGCGCGCCTGCACCTCCGCCGGTGAGGCGCTGCCGGAGGAGATCGCCAGGCGCTGGGCGCAGCGCTTCGGCGTGGACATCCTGGACGGCATCGGCTCCACCGAGATGTTGCACATCTTCATCTCCAACCGCCCGGGCGACGTGCGCTACGGCACCACCGGCAAGCCGGTGCCCGGCTACGAAGTGCGGCTGGTGGACGACGAAGGCAACATCATCGACGGCGCCAACCAGCCAGGCGAGCTGCAGATCTCCGGCACCACCAGCGCGATGGCCTACTGGAACAACCGCGACAAGAGCCGCGCCACCTTCCAGGGCGGCTGGACGCGCAGCGGCGACAAGTATTCGCGCACCGCCGACGGCTACTACGTCTATGCCGGCCGCAGCGACGACATGCTGAAGGTGAGCGGCATCTACGTTTCGCCGATCGAGGTCGAGTCCTGCCTGATCCAGCACGAGGCGGTGCTGGAGGCGGCGGTGGTCGGCCATGAGGACGACGACAAGCTGATCAAGCCCAAGGCCTATGTGGTGCTCAAGCCCGGCATCAGCGCCAGCCCGGTGCTGGCGGAGGCGATCAAGCAGCACGTCAAGGCCGGCCTCGCCCCCTACAAGTACCCGCGGTGGATGGAGTTCGTCGAAGAACTGCCCAAGACCGCCACCGGCAAGATCCAGCGTTTCAAATTGCGCGCCGCCGGCTCCCGCTGACGGCGAAGCAACCCCGGCGGCGGCACGATCCGCCGTACGACAACAATAGGAGGAGACCATGATGCAGGATCAACAACGACGTAATGTCATGCGGGTGGCAGTCGGTCTGGCGCTCGCCGCCCTGGCGCCCATCGGCGCGGTGCAGGCGGCGGAGAAGGTGAAGGTCGGGCTGATGTTGCCCTACACCGGCACCTACGCCTCGCTGGGCAATGCCATCACCAACGGCTTCAAGCAGTACGTGACGGAGCAGGGCGGCACCCTGGCCGGCCGCGAGGTGGAGTATTTCGTGGTGGACGACGAGTCCGACCCGGCGAAGGCGACGGAGAACGCCAACAAGCTGACCAAGCGCGACCAGGTGGATGTGCTGGTCGGCACGGTGCACTCCGGCGTCGCCCTGGCCATGGCCAAGGTCGCCCGCGATACCAAGACGCTGATGATCATCCCCAACGCCGGCGCCGACGAACTCACCGGCCCGCTGTGCTCGCCCAACGTCTTCCGCAGCTCCTTCAGCAACTGGCAGCCGGGCTACGCCATGGGCAAGGTCGCCGCCGAACGCGGGCACAAGACCGCGGTGACGCTGAGCTGGAAGTACGCCGCGGGCGACGAGGCCACCGGCGGCTTCGCCAAGGGCTTCGAATCCGGCGGCGGCAAGGTGGTGAAGCAGCTCACGCTGCCCTTCCCCAACGTCGAGTTCCAGGCGCTGCTGACCGAGATCGCCTCGCTCAAGCCGGACGCGGTGTACGTGTTCTTCGCCGGCGGCGGCGCGGTCAAGTTCGTCAAGGACTATGAAGCGGCCGGGCTGAAGAACAGCATTCCGCTGTACTCCAGCGGCTTCCTCACCGACGGCACGCTGGAAGCCATGGGCACTTCCGGCGAGGGCCTGGTCACCGCGCTGCACTACGCCGACGGCCTGGACAACGCCAAGGACAAGGCCTTCCGCAGCGGCTACATGACCGCCTACAAGGCGCAGCCGGACGTTTATGCAGTGCAGGGCTACGACGCCGCACAGCTGCTGAAGGCCGGCCTGGACGCGGTGAAGGGCAGCGACAAGCTCGACAAGGACGCCATGATCAAGGCCATGGGCGCCGCCACCATCGACAGCCCGCGCGGCAGCTTCACCCTGTCTTCCGCCCACAACCCGGTGCAGGACATCTACCTGCGCAAGGTCGAGGGCAAGGAGAACAAGGTGATCGGCATCGCCGCCAAGAAGCTCGCCGACCCGGCGCGCGGCTGCAAGATGTAAGGCGGGTACTCCCCAACCCGCCACCCGTCTAGTAAACCCAAGCACATCCGGGCGCTGCCGCAGGGCGGCGCCCGGAGGGGAAGGCTCATGGATCTCGTCACATTCCTGATTCAGATTCTGAACGCGCTGCAGTACGGCCTGCTGCTGTTCCTGGTGGCCAGCGGGCTGACGCTGGTGTTCGGCATCATGGGCATCATCAATCTCGCCCACGGCAGTTTCTACATGGTGGGGGCCTACATGGCCTTCGTCCTCACCGGCATGACCGGCAACCTGATGCTGACCATCGCCCTCGGCATCCCGCTGGCCTTCGCCTTCGGTGCGCTGCTGGAGTGGCTGCTGTTCGCCCACCTCTACAAGCGCGATCACCTGGAGCAGGTGCTGCTCACCTACGGCCTCATCCTCATCTTCGAGGAGCTGCGCAGCCTGGCGGTGGGCGACGACGTACACGGCGTGGCGGTGCCGGCGCTGTTCTCCGCCTCCATTCCGCTGTCGGACACGCTGAGCTACCCGGTGTACCGCATCGTCATCTCGGTGGTCTGCCTGCTGCTGGCCGGCGGCCTGTGGTGGCTGATGAAGCGTACCCGGCTGGGCATGATGATCCGCGCCGGCAGCCACGACCGCGACATGGTCCAGTCGCTCGGCATCGACATCAACCTGCTCTACCGCACGGTGTTCGCCCTCGGCGTGGCGCTGGCCGCACTGGCCGGCATGCTGGCGGCGCCGATTTCCTCGGTCTACCCGGGCATGGGCGGCAGCGTGCTGATCATTTCCTTCGTCATTGTCGTCATCGGCGGCATCGGGTCGGTGTGGGGCGCCCTGGTGGCGGCCCTGCTGATCGGCTTCGCCGACACCTTCGGCAAGGTGCTGCTGCCCGAGTTCGCCGGGCTGGCGGTGTATCTGGTCATGGCGGCGGTGCTGCTGTGGCGGCCCGAAGGCATCTTCAAGAAGGGGTAAGGGCGCATGGACTCCCGTATCGCACTCGTTCTCAAGCTGGTGGCGCTGGCCGGCCTGCTTGCCTTCCCGGTCTTCGGCTCGCCGTTCTACGTCGAGATGCTGGCCAAGATCCTGGTGTTGGCGATCTTCGCCATGAGCCTGGATCTGCTGGTGGGCTTCACCGGGCTGGTCAGCCTCGGCCATGCCGCCTTCTTCGGCGTTGCCGCCTACGCGGTGGCGCTGCTCACGCCCAAGTACGACCCGGCCAGCCTGTGGCTGGCGCTGCCGCTGTCGGTGCTGGGGGCGGCGGCGGCGGCTTTCGTCATCGGCCTGTTCGTGCTTCGCAGCAAGGGCATCTACTTCATCATGGTGACGCTGGCCTTCGCCCAGATGGCCTACTACGTGTTCCACGACACCGCGCTGGGCGGCGGGTCGGACGGCATCTACCTCAACTTCAAGCCGGACGCGAGCATCGCCGGCTGGGCGCCGTTCAGCCTGGATGAACCGATGCATCTGTACTACTTCATCGTGTTTGCGATGGTGGCGGTGTTCGTGTTCCTCACCCTGGTGCTGCGCTCGCCCTTCGGCAAGGTGCTGGTGGGCATACGCAGCAACGAGCACCGCATGCAGTCGCTGGGCTACGCCACCTTCCGCTACAAGCTGGCGGCCTTCACCCTGTCCGGCGCGCTGGCCGGGGTGGCGGGCTTCCTCTACGCGGTGCTGTTCGGCTTCGTCACCCCGGAGTACCTGTCCTGGCACCAGTCCGGCAATGTGCTGATGATGGTGATCCTGGGCGGCATGGGGAACCTGGCCGGCGCGGTGATAGGCGCGTTCGCCTTCGTCGGCCTGCAGGAGTTCTTCGCCGGCATGACCAAGCACTGGCAACTGCTCATGGGGGGCGTGATCGTGCTGGCGGTGCTGTTCCTGCCGGGCGGCCTCGCCGCGCTGCCGCGCCGCATCGCGGCTGCCCGCGAGGCCCGGCGCGCCGCGCTGCCGCCGGATGCGCCGCCGCCGGCGGCAAGAAAGGCGGCCGCGCCCGCCACGCCGCCGGCCCCGCCGATGATCGGCAAGATGAAGCAGGGGGTGAATCATGTCTGAGGCCATGCTCGTTGCCGATAAATTGACCCGCCGCTTCGGCGGCCTGGCGGCCAACCAGGATGTCTGCCTGGAACTGCACCGTGGCGCGCTGCATGCGCTGCTGGGGCCCAACGGCGCCGGCAAGTCCACCTGCATCAACATGCTCTCCGGCGATCTGCCGCCTTCGTCCGGCCGCATCGTCTTCGGCGGCCGCGACATCAGCGCGCTGAGCGCGGCGCAGCGTTCGCGCATCGGCATCGGCCGCAGCTACCAGCGCACCAACATCTTTCCCGGCTTCACGGTGCTGGAGAACTGCCGGCTGGCGGCGCAGTCGCGCAACCCGCGGCCGTGGAAAATCTTCACCGACGCGCTGCGCCTGTCCGACACGGTGACGCGGGCGGAGGCGGCCATCGCCGAGGCCGGCCTGGCCGGGCGCGAGAGCCGGGTCGCCGGCACGCTCTCCCACGGCGAGCAGCGCCAGCTGGAGATCGCCATGGTGCTGGCCACCGACGCGCAGGTGCTGCTGCTGGACGAACCGCTGGCCGGCATGGGCTCGGAGGAGTCCGCCCAGATGGTGGAGCTGCTGAAGGGCCTCAAGGCCAGGCGCGCCATCCTGCTGGTGGAGCACGACATGGATGCGGTGTTCGCGGTGGCGGACACCATCACCGTGATGGTCAACGGCCTGGTGCTGGCCTCGGGCGCGCCGGAAGCGATCCGCGCCAACCCGGACGTGCAGCAGGCTTACCTGGGAGAGGGCGCCCATGTCTGAAACCGCCAGCCGCAACGCTGTGAGCTCCAGCGCTGCCGAAACCCTGCTGGAAGCCCGCGGCCTGCACACCTACTACGGCTCCAGCCACATCCTGCACGGCGTGGATTTCCGCATCGGCAAGGGCGAGACCCTGGGCCTGATGGGCCGCAACGGCATGGGCAAGACCACACTGATCCGCAGCATGCTCGGGCTGGTGAAGCCGCGCGGCGGCGAGGTGAGGGTGCGCGGCCACGCGATGACCGGCGGCCCCACCCACCGCATCGCTCGCCGCGGCGTCGCCTACGTGCCGGAAGGCCGCGGCATCTTCCCCAACCTGTCGGTGCGGGAGAACCTGCTGATGGCGGCGCGTCCCGGTGTGGATGGCCAGTGCAACTGGGACTACGACCGGGTGATGCACACCTTCCCGCGCCTGGCCGAGCGCATCGGCCACGGCGGCGGCCAGCTCTCCGGCGGCGAGCAGCAGATGCTCACCATAGGCCGGGCGCTGATGACCAACCCGGACCTGCTGATCCTGGATGAAGCCACCGAGGGCCTGGCGCCGCTGATCGTGCGCGAGATCTGGCGGGTGATCCGCGAGATCCGTGACAGCGGCATCGCCACCGTGATCGTGGACAAGAACCACGCCGCGGTGACCTCGGTGACCGACCGTTCGATGATTCTGGTCAAGGGCCAGGTGGTGTTCGACGGCGCCAGCGAAGCGGTGCGGAATAATCCGGAGCTGATCCAGCGACATCTTGGAGTGTGACGTGAAGAGCATCCGCATCAACGGCATCCCCATCGAATACGTCCGCCTGCCTTCGGCCCACCCGCGCGAGGATGCGCCGGCCATCGTCTTCCTGCACGAAGGCCTGGGTTCGGTGGCGATGTGGCGCGATTTCCCGCAGAAGGTGGCCGACGCCACCGGCTGCGAGGCGGTGGTCTATTCCCGCGCCGGCTACGGCGGCTCCGGCCCGGCGGCGCTGCCGCGGGCGGTGAGCTACATGCACGACGAGGGGCTGGCGGTGTTGCCGGCCTTCCTCTCCGCGCTGGAGCTGGAGCGGCCGGTGCTGTTCGGCCATTCGGACGGCGGCTCCATCGCCCTGATCTGCGCCGGCGGCACCGACACGCCGCTGGCCGGGGTGATCGCGATGGCGCCGCATGTGATGGTGGAAGACATCTCGGTGAGCAGCATCGCCCAGGCGAAGATCGCCTACACCAGCACCGATCTGCCGGCGCGGCTCGGCAAGTACCACGCCGATGTGGATGCCGCCTTCTGGGGCTGGAACGACATCTGGCTGCACCCGGATTTCCGCGCCTGGAACATCGAGGAATACCTGCCGCGCATCGAATGCCCGGTGCTGGCGCTGCAGGGCGAGGACGACGAGTACGGCACCATGGCGCAGATCGAACGCATCGGCGCTGGCGCCCGCGATGTCGAGCTGGTGAAGCTGGCCGACTGCCGCCACTCGCCGCACAAGGACCAGCCGGAGGCGGTGATCGCCGCCGTCTCCGCCTTCCTCGAACGCACGGTGGAGGCCTGAGCCATGGGCAAGATCTTCGAACGCAACAAGCGTGTCCGCTTCGCCCACTGCGATCCGGCCGGCATCGTCTTCTACCCGCGCTACGTCGAGCTGTTCAACGAGGTGGTGGAAGACTGGTTCGCCGATGCACTGGGCGTCGGCTTCCAGGACCTGCACGAGGTGCGCCGCCTCGGCATCCCGACGGTGAAGCTGGATGTGGAGTACCTCGCCCCCTCGCGCTACGGCGACGTGCTGACCTTCCGCCTGCAGGTGGCGCGCATCGGCAACGCCTCGGTGGAAGTGGAGATCGCCGCCGGCGCCGGCGACAAGGACAGGGTGCGCGCCCGCCTCAAGTTCGTGCTCGCCGACATGGACCAGTTGAAGGGCGTGCCGATCGACGAATTTTGGCGGCCGAAGTTTGCCGCCTACCTGAAGCCGGGCGGGGAAGACCTGGCGGCGCGCTGAGCGCGGCCGCCGTTCTCCGCCCACCCCGGCGTATCGCAAAAGGAAACGCAGCATGGACTACAGCCGCTACACCGGCCTGCAGGTGGTGAAGCACGACAAGGGCATCGCCGAAGTCATCATGGGCCGCGACGGCAAGCTGCCGGCTGCCGACCACGCCGGCCACGGCGAGCTGGCCGACATCTGGCGCGACATCGACCGCGACCCGGACATCTCGGTGGTCATCGTCCGCGGCCAGGCCAAGGGCTTCTCCGCCGGCGGCACGCTGGAGCTGGTGGCCGACATGGTGGACAGCTTCGAGCACCGCGCCCGGGTGTGGAAGGAGGCGCGGGAGATCGTGTACAACATGATCAACTGCTCCAAGATCATCGTCTCCGCCATCAACGGCCCGGCGGTGGGCGGCGGCCTGGCGGTGGCGCTGCTGGCGGACATCTCCATCGCGGCGAAGAACGCCCGCCTGATCGACGGTCACACCCGGCTGGGCGTAGCCGCCGGCGACCACGCCGCCATCATCTGGCCGCTGCTGTGCGGCATGGCGCGCGCCAAGCTGCACCTGCTGCTGTCGGACGAAGTCAGCGGCGAAGAGGCGGAGCGCATCGGCCTGGTGTCCATGGCGGTGGAGGCGGACGCGCTGATGGACAGCGCCTTCGACATCGCCGCAAAACTCGCCGCCGGCCCGCAGAGCGCGCTGCGCTGGACCAAGCACAGCCTGAACAACTGGCTGCGCCAGGCCGGCCCCCTCTTCGACAACTCGGTGGCGCTGGAAATGCTCGGCTTCACCGGCCCGGAAGTGCGCGAAGGGCTGGCGGCGGTGCGCGAGCGGCGCACGCCCGCCTTCCCGCCCGGCGCGCCGTTCTGAGGGCGCAGCGGCCATGCGCGCGCTGATCTGCGACCGCAACGAGGGCATCGCCGCCCTGCGGCTGGGCGAGCTGCCCGATCCGCAGCCGGCCGCCGGCGAGCTGGTGCTGCGGGTGCTTGCCGCCGGCGTGAATTTCTACGACACCCTGATCGTGCAGGGTAAGTACCAGATCAAGCCGCCGCTGCCCTTCGCCCCCGGCGGCGAGGTGGCCGGCACGGTGGTGGCGGTGGGCGAGGGCGTGGCCGGCTTCCAGGTCGGCGACCGCGTCTGCGCCTTCACCTCCCACGGTGGCGACGCCGAGCTGTGCCGCGCCCGCGCCAGCCAGACCTGGCGGCTGCCGCAGGAGGTGGATTTCGACTGCGCCGCCGCCGGGCTGGTGGCCTACGGCACCGCCTGGTTCGCGCTGCATGACCGTGGCCGCCTGGCCGCCGGCGAAACCGTGCTGGTGCTGGGCGCGGCCGGCGGCGTCGGCCTGGCGGCGGTGCAGATCGCCCATGCCGCCGGCGCGCGGGTGATCGCCGCCGCCAGTTCGCCTGAACGGCTGGCGCTGTGCCGCGAGGCCGGCGCCGATGTCGGCATCGACTACAGCCGGCAGGATCTGAAGGAAGCGGTGAAGGAGGTGACCGCCGGCCGGGGCGCGGATGTGGTGATGGACGTCGTCGGCGGCGCCTTCACCGAGAGTGCCTTGCGCGCCACAGCCTGGCGCGGCCGTGTGCTGGTGATCGGCTTCGCCGCCGGGGAGATTCCCCGCCTGCCGGCCAACTTGCTGCTGCTCAAGGGCTGCGAGGCCAGCGGCGTGTTCTGGGATGAATTGCTGCGGCGCGAGCCGGCGCGGGCGGCGGAGCAGGTCGGCCGGGTGCTGGCCGGCTTCGCCGACGGCAGCCTGCGGCCGCGGATCAGCACCCGCTACCCCTTGTCGCGCGGCGCCGAAGCGTTGCAGATGCTGGCCGGGCGCAAGGCGCCGGGCAAGCTGTTGATCGCGCCCGCAGAGGCGTGACCGGGGCGGAGCGGACCCGGTTTTTCACCCGCTCGCCTGTTTTTCCAACCCCGAATCGAGACAAAAGGATAACGATCATGGCCAAATACCAATGTGGCGCCTGCTTCTTTCCCTACGACGAGGAGCAGGGACTGCCCGAAGACGGCATCCCGGCGGGTACGCCTTGGGAAGCCGTGCCTGAGGATTGGGTGTGCCCGGATTGCGGCAACCCCAAGAGCAGCTTCATCGGTCTGGACGACTGACCTGAAGCGCCCCACGCCATTGCGTGCGCCGCCCTGGAAGGGCGGTGTGCCGGCGGCGGTGCGGCGCGTACTAGTGGAGAAGAAATACAAATGGCAGCACTGAATCCCCAAACGAGCGTTCTGGTGATTGGTGCCGGTGCGATGGGCGCGGGTATCGCGCACGTTGCGGCGGCCGCCGGCCACCCGGTGTACCTCTACGACACCCGGGCGGAGGCGATAGAGCGCGGCATCGCCGGCATCGGCAAGGACCTCGCCTTCCTCGTTTCCAAGGGCAAGATGGACGAGGCCGAACGCGCGGCGGTGCTGGGCCGGGTGACGGCGGTGACCGACCTCGCCCAGGCGGCGGACGCCGGCCTCGCCATCGAAGCCATCGTCGAGAACCTCGAGGTGAAGCAGTCGCTGTTCAAGCAGCTGGAAGCCCTGCTGCCGGCCGACGCCATCCTGGCGAGCAACACCTCCTCGCTGTCCATCACCGCCATGGCCGCCGCGCTGGCGCGGCCGGAACGGCTGGGGGGCCTGCACTTCTTCAACCCGGCGCCGCGCATGAAGCTGGTCGAGATCGTCTCCGGCCTCGCCACCGATCCCGCCATCGCCGAAACCCTGTACGCCACCGCCAAGGCCTGGGGCAAGGTGCCGGTGCATGCGAAGTCCACCCCGGGCTTCATCGTGAACCGCGTTGCCCGCCCGTTCTACTCCGAGGCGCTGCGGGTGCTGGCCGAGCGCGCCGCCGAGCCGGCGACGGTGGATGCCGCGCTGCGCGAGGGCTGCAATTTCCCGATGGGCCCGTTCGAGCTGATGGACCTGATCGGCCACGATGTGAACTTCGCGGTCACCAACTCGGTGTTCGACGCCTACTTCGGCGACCGCCGCTTCGCCCCCAGCCTGATCCAGCAGGAACTCGTCGCCGCCGGCCGCCTGGGCCGCAAGAGCGGCCGGGGTTTCTACAACTACGCCGAAGGCGCGGCCAAGCCGCAGGCACAGCAGGAAGAGTTGCACACCGCCGATCTGCCGGTGACCGCGGTGGGCGACCTCGGTGCTGCCGCCACGTTGATCGGCCGCCTGGAAAGCGCCGGCGTGGAAGTGCGCCGCGAATCCGGCGACGCCGGCGTGCAGGGCTGGCTGGAAATCGGCTCCGCCCGGCTGGCGCTGTCCGACGGCCGTACCGCCTCCCGCCGCGCCGCCGAGGAAGGCATCGCCAACCTGGTGCTGTTCGACCTCTGCCTGGACTACGCCACCACGCCGCGCCTGCTGCTGAGCCGCTCCGACGACTGCGGCCACGGTGCCTGGGGCGCGGTGGTGGGCACGCTGCAGCGTGCCGGCATCGTGGTGAGCCGCATCGACGACATCGCCGGCATGGTGGCGCTGCGCACGGTGGCCATGCTCGCCAACGAGGGTTCGGACGCGGTGCTGCAGGGCATAGGCAACGCCGCCGACATCGATACCGCGATGCGCTTCGGCACCAATTACCCGAAGGGGCCGCTGTCCTGGGCCGACCAACTGGGCCTGGGCTTCGTCGCCCGCGTGCTGTTGAACCTGCGCGAGCACTACGGCGAGGAGCGCTACCGGGTGTCGCCGCTGCTGCAGCGCCTGGCGCTGCGCAGCCAGGGCCAGTTCCACGAGGGCTGAACCGGGTTGAACCTTGCTCCGCTCCACGGTTGCCGGCGGGGGCGAGGTGAAGTGAAACGGGCCGCACCGCGTTGTTCCCTTCTTCCGACGGGGCGCGCGCTGCGGCCCGTTTCCAATGGCACTCTGGCTTGCGGGTGGCGGCTGTCGGGCGTGGGGGGTTGGAGCGCCAGGGGCTGGCCCGGCATGGGCCGCAGCGCCTATGAGTCGGCCTCCGTGATGGGCCTGCCTGCAAGGGGCTGACCCGCAACGGGCCGACCCTCAACGGGCCGACCCTTTCGCGTATGCTGATGCCCTTGGCCGGCGCGCTGCCGGCGCTGGTCCAACTCTTGGCGAATTCCGACATGAAGCTCCAACCCGTCATCCTTTCCGGCGGCTCCGGCACCCGCCTGTGGCCCTTGTCCCGCGAACGCTATCCCAAGCAGCTGCTGGCCCTGTCCGGCGACGACACCATGCTGCAGGCCACCGCCCGGCGGCTGGAAGGCTTCGGAGGCCGGGCGCCGGTGGCCGCCGCCCCCATCGTCGTCTGCAACGAGGAGTACCGCTTCATCACCGCGGAGCAGTTGCAACTGTGTGGCCATGCGACCGACCGGGTGGTGCTGGAGCCGGTCGGCCGTAACACCGCGCCGGCGCTGACGCTGGCGGCGCTGGTGGCCGAAAGCGCGGGCGAGGATGCGCTGCTGCTGGTGATGCCGGCGGACCATGTGATCCGCGACCGCGCTGCCTTCCACCGGGCCATCGATATCGGCCTGGCGGCTGCGGTGGAGGGCGCCATGGTCACCTTCGGCATCGTGCCCGACCGGCCGGAAACCGGTTACGGCTATATCCGCCCCGGCGCGGCGGTGGGCGAGGGCGCATTGGCGGTGGAGGCCTTCGTCGAGAAGCCGGACGCGGACACCGCCGCCCGCTACATCGCCGAAGGTTATCTGTGGAACAGCGGCCTCTTCCTGCTGCGCGCCAGCGTGTGGCTGAAAGCCATCGCCCATTTCGCGCCGGAGATGGCGGCCGCCTGCCGCAGCGCCTACGAGGCGGCGAAGCAGGACAGCGACTTCGTCCGTGTCGGTCGCGATGCCTTCGCGGTCTGCCCGTCGGATTCCATCGACTATGCGGTGATGGAGAAGCTCGCCGGCGCGCCGGAGCTGGGCGTTCCGCCGCGGGTCGTGCCGCTGGAGGCGGGCTGGTCCGACGTTGGCGCGTGGGATGCGCTGTGGACCCTGGCCGAGCGCGATGGCGACGGCAACGCGGTGCGCGGCGACGTGCTGCTGGAGGACACCCGCGACAGCCTGGTCCATGCTTCCGACCGCATGGTGACCTGCCTGGGCGTGGACGGTCTGGTGGTGGTGGAAACGCCGGACGCGGTGCTGGTCGCCCGCCGCGACCGCACCCAGGACGTGAAGAAGCTGGTGGCGCGGCTGAAGGCCAATGCCCGGCCGCAGGCGGACATGCACCGCAAGGTCCATCGCCCCTGGGGCTTCTACGACTCCATTGATGCCGGCGACCGCTTTCAGGTGAAGCGCATCGTGGTCAAGCCTGGCGCCCAGCTGAGCCTGCAAATGCACCACCACCGCGCCGAGCACTGGATCGTCGTGCGTGGCACCGCCCGCGTCACCCGCGGCGAGGAGAGTTTCCTGCTGGCGGAGAACCAGTCCACCTACATTCCGCTGGGCACCACCCACCGGCTGGAGAACCCGGGCAAGGTGCCGTTGGAGATGATAGAGGTGCAGTCCGGCTCCTACCTGGGCGAGGACGACATCGTGCGCTTCGAGGACACCTACGGCCGGGGTTGATTCCGGTACAGGGGAGCACCACGGGAAGCATAAAAAACGCCGCGAAGGCGGTAATGCCGTTCGGTTAATGTCTTTTTTTTGGTAACGGACGGTATAGCGTTTGGACAGGGCTTTGACGACACGGGGCATCGACGCCCCCGTCGTTTTTCGACGATGGCAAATTGCATTTGGGCGCGCAGTCGAACGAGATGAGCCGGCGGTTTTCCCGGAGCCATGCCGCCGGCCCGAACCTGGGGTGCTGTTCCACTCCGACCGAGGAAGCCGATACGCCAGTCATGCTTACCAAGCCCGCCTGGCTACCTACGGCATGTGCGGATCGATGTCGCGCAAGGGCAACTGCTGGGACAACGCCCCCGCCGAGAGCTTCTTCAACAGCCTCAAGGATGAGCAGGTTCATGGCGTGCGCGACGCGACCCGCAACGAGGCCACGAGCGATCTGTTCCAGTACATCGCCGTGTTCTACATCGGAAACGCCGCCACTTCACCTCGGGATATCTGTCGCCCACCACGTTCCTGCAGAGCTGGATCGAACGACAGCATCAGCAAGAAAGGGCAGCCTGAGAACGACCCGTTGGAAGGCGGAAAACGTGGGGCACCTCAGACATCCGTTGTCGCGTGAAGTTGGCTCGAAAACATCGAACCAGACGTTCACAGCCTTTACTCATGTTTACAACAACTTGCGCACAAAATAAAAATGCCGCTCAGCGCTAACTGAACGGCATTGCCGCGGAAGCGGCGTTTTTCATCGGCTTGCCCGGGCGCTTACCAGAGTTGCCACCACGGCCGGCTATCCGCCGGGCCGCCGCTGTAGTAGACGCTGTTGGGGAAGTTCTTGCGCAGCACGCGATCGGCGTCCTCGCGCAGGTCGTTCATGCCCAGGGCTTCATAGCTTTTCACCAGCAGGTACAGCGCTTCTTCGTTGGCCGGCGCGTTCGGGTAGGACGTGATCGCCGCCTGGGCGCGGTTGATCGCAGCCACATAGGCGCCACGGCGGTAGTAATAGCGCGATACATGCACTTCATGCGCAGCCAGGGAGTTCACCAGGTAACGCATGCGCTGGCGGGCGTCCTCGGAATAGCGGCTCTCCGGGAAGCGGGTGACGAGGTCGCGGAAGGTGTCGAAAGCTTCGTGGGCACCCTTGGGGTCGCGCTCGGACAAATCCTGGTTGGACAGGCCGGCGAGCAGGCCGAGATCCTCGTTGAAATTCACCAGCCCTTTCAGGTAATAGACGTAATCCACATTGGGGTGGTTGGGGTGCAGCTTGATGAAGCGGTCGGCCGCTGCGATGGAGAGCGCCGCCTCGCCCTGTTTGTAGTAGGCGTAGGCAACCTCGATCTGCGCCTGCTGGGCGTAGCGGCCGTAGGGATATCGGGCCTCCAGCTTCTCGAACAACTGGATGGCGCGGTCGTACCCGCCCTCGTTCATCGACGATTTCGCCTCGGAGTAGAGCTTCTGGGCATTCCAGCCCGCAGTTTCGTCGTTGAGGTCCGGCACACCACTGCAGCCGCCAATGAGCAGGGCGCCGATAACCGCTAAACTTCCGAGGGTGAACCTAGCCATCGATAACACTCGCGTGAATGAACTTGAGGATTATAGCCCAGCGGACGAGGCGGGTTCTTGTCGTGAACTGAGCATTCCTGCGGACTTCGCCGGTCTGAGGCTGGATCAGGCGCTGGCCCGGCTCTTTCCCGAACATTCCCGCAGCCGGCTGCAGTCCTGGCTGAAGGATGGGCGCATCCGGTTGAACGGTGTTTCGCCGGATGCCAAGCACAAGGTCTGGGGTGGCGAAGCGCTGGAGATCGACGAGGCGCCACTGCCGGCGGCCACCGCGGCACTGCCGGAGGACATTCCGCTGAGTGTGGTGTTCGAGGACGCCAACATCCTGGTGATCGACAAGCCGGCCGGGCTGGTCGTCCATCCCGGCAGTGGCAACTGGAGCGGCACGCTGCTCAATGCGCTGCTGCACCACGCCCCGGAAGTCGCTGCGATACCCCGCGCCGGCATCGTGCACCGGCTGGACAAAGACACCAGCGGCCTGCTGGTGGTGGCCAAGACCCTGGCGGCGCAGACCGACCTCATCCGCCAGTTGCAGGCGCGTACCGTGAAGCGCCACTACCTGGCGCTGGTGCAGGGCGAGCCCGGCATGATGGGCACAGTGGAGGCCCCTATAGGCCGGCACCCCAGCCAGCGCATCAAGATGGCGGTGGTGCAGGGCGGCAGGCCGGCGGTTACCCGCTATTCCTTGCGCGAGCGGCTGGACCGCGCGGCACTGGTCGAGTGCAGGCTGGAGACTGGCCGTACCCACCAGATCCGGGTGCACATGGCGCATATCGGCCATCCCTTGATCGGCGATCCGGTCTATGGACAGCGGCGCACCGGTGTTGCGGCGATGGATGCCTTTCCCCGGCAGGCGCTGCATGCCTTCAGGCTGGGGCTGGTGCATCCGGCCACCGGTGAGGAACTGACGTGGAACGCGCCGCTGCCCGCCGATTTCGCCGATTTGTTGCGCTTGCTGGGAAGCAAGGAGGTGGAATGTCCGACGTCCTGATTCCCGGCTGGCCGGCGCCGGCGAACGTGCGCGCCTTGGTCACCACCCGCGCGGGCGGTGTCAGTCAAGCGCCCTATGGCAGTCTGAACCTGGGCGGCCATGTGGGCGATCTGGCGGAAGCCGTTGCCGAGAACCGCGGTCGCCTGCGGCGCCTGCTGCCAGCCGAGCCGGTCTGGCTGGAGCAAGTGCATGGGGTGGCTGTGGCGGATGCGGACTCAGCCAGCGGCCTGCCGCGAGCCGATGCTTCGGTGGCGCGCCGTCCAGGCGTGGTCTGCGCGGTGATGACGGCGGATTGCCTGCCGGTATTGTTCTGTGATGACGAAGGCGAGGTCGTTGCTGCCGCTCATGCCGGATGGCGCGGACTGGTCGCGGGCGTGCTGGAGGCGACGGTTGCACGCATGGGTGTGGCGCCTTCGAACGTGCTCGCCTGGCTGGGCCCGGCGATAGGTCCCGCCGCCTTCGAGGTCGGTGGCGAGGTCAGGGCGGCATTCCTGGACAGCGACCCGGCCGCGGCAGACGGCTTCGTTTCCTCGGCAGAGCCCGGGAAATGGCTGGCGGATCTGTACGCCCTTGCCCGCCTGCGCCTCGTCCGTGCGGGAGTGTCACGGATCTACGGCGGGGGGGAATGCACGTATTCTGACAGCCTGCGCTTCTATTCCTATCGGCGCGAGGGCGCCACCGGCCGATTCGCTTCCCTGGTGTGGCGGGAGCCGGCACGCCGGGCTGAGGCTTAAGCGCTAGGCATTGGCCTGACGCTATTGCTTGCCATCCGAATCAGCTCTATCGTGGAGGCTCTCGTCCGCCTGTTGCTGACGCAGCTTGCGCCGCCGGGCGGGCGTGCCGAATATCCACAGGAAAAGCGCAAGAGGCGCAGCGCCGTAGAAGATGAAAGTGAGCGCCCCGCCGACCACGGTGTCATCCGACACCGCTGCGAGCAGGGCGACGTACAGCCAGGCGATTGCGATCACGTACATGAACCGATTCTACCCGTCGAGGGAGCCCCGTAGCGTCCGGGGTAGATGCGTGCAGGCGGAGCTGTGCGCACTCGCGGGCGGCGTCTCAGGAGAGACTGATGTCCGAATCGAATGACAAGCAGGGAACTGCCGCGATGCAGGCCATGTTCGTCGCCGGCCAGGAAATGGCACGTAATTTCTTCGACCTCATGGCCAAGCAGCAGAGCGCAGTGCAGGGGGCTGGTCAGGTGCCACCCTTGCCGATGCCGGAGGCGGAGACGCTGATGCGGCTGCAGAAGGAGTTCGCCGAGAAGCACGCCGCTTTGTGGTCCACCATGCTGTCCCGCAAGGCCGGCGAGGAGCAGGCCCAGGTTGCCGCTCCTGAGCCGGGCGACCGTCGCTTCAACGCGCCGGAGTGGTCCGCCAGCCCGGTCTTTGATTATGTGCGGCAAGCCTATCTGCTCAACGCCGGCTTTCTGCGCAACGTGGCCGACGAACTGCCCATCGCCGACGGCCGGGCCAAGTCCCGTATCCAGTACCTGACCCGCCAGTACATCGACGCCTTCGCGCCCACCAATTTCGCCGCCACCAACCCCGAGTTCATCCGGACCGCGATCGATACCAAGGGCGAGAGCATTACCCGCGGCATCCAGAACCTGCTGTCCGACCTCGAGAAGGGCAGGATCTCGATGACCGACGACGAGGCCTTCGAGATCGGCCGCAATATCGCCATCAGTCCGGGCTCGGTCATCTTCGAGAACGAGCTCATCCAGCTGATCCAGTACGCGCCCCTGACGGCCAAGGTCGCTCAGGTGCCGCTGCTGATCGTGCCTCCCTGCATCAATAAGTTCTACATCATGGATCTCCAGCCGGAGAACTCCCTGGTGCGCTTCATCGTCGAGCAGGGCTACACCGTGTTCCTGGTGTCGTGGAAGAACCCTGGCCTGGATGAGGCGCATTTCGGTTGGGACGATTACCTCGAGAAAGGCGTGTTGACCGCGCTGGACGTGGTGCGTGCCGTTACCAAGGTGAAAAAGCCGAATGCGCTCGGTTTCTGCGTAGGCGGGACCTTGCTGGCCTCTGCCCTGGCGGTGGCGCGGGCCCGCGGAGAAGAACCGGTGGCCAGCCTGACGCTGATGACCACGTTGCTGGATTTCGCCGATGCCGGCGAGATCGGTTGTCTGGTGGACGAGGCCAGTGTGGCGGCGCGTGAGGCGGCCATCGGTAAGGGCGGGCTGCTCAAGGGCCAGGAACTGGCGAATGTGTTTTCTTCGCTGCGTGCCAATGACCTGATCTGGCAATACGTGGTCGGCAACTACCTGAAGGGTCAGAAGCCGCAGGCCTTCGATCTGCTGTACTGGAACTCGGACGCCACCAACCTGCCTGGCCCCTTCCTTACCTGGTACCTGCGCAATATGTACCTGGAGAACAACCTCCGGGTGCCGGGCCGCCTGAAGATGCTGGGGCAGAAGGTGGACCTCGGACGGGTGGATGCGCCGGCCTACCTGATCGCCACCAAGGAGGATCACATCGTCCCGTGGAAGAGTGCCTATCTCGGCCGCAACCTGCTGGGTGGCGAGGTGACTTTCGTGCTTGGCGCAAGCGGCCATATCGCTGGGGCGATCAACCCCGCCTCCAAGAACAAGCGCAGTTACTGGACCAGTGAAGCGGCCGTGGCGGATCCGGATGCCTGGCTGGAAGGTGCCGCCGAGCAGAAGGGCAGTTGGTGGTTGCACTGGATACAGTGGCTGAGGCCATACGGCGGCAAGCAGGTTGCGGCCCGCCAGCGGCTGGGCAGCCCGCGCTTTGAACCGATAGAGCCGGCGCCTGGGCGGTACGTCAGAGCCAAGGCTTGAGCGCTGCGGCGCTCAGGTCAGCGGTAGCGGAGGGGAGGGCGCTGCCGGATGATCGATACCCTCCCCGAACGGAAAACAACGGGAGAGGAGGAGGAAATATGTCCAGAGTCGCACTCGTTACCGGTGGTATGGGAGGGCTGGGCGAAGCGGTGTGCATCAAGCTCGCAGCCTTGGGCTACCGGGTGGTGACTACGCATTCGCCGGGCAACAGCAAGGCGGCTGAGTGGTTGCAGGGCATGAACAATATGGGCTACGGCTTCAAAGGCTATCCCTGCGATGTGGCTGACTTCGAGTCGGCGCAAGTCTGCGTTGCGCAAGTGACTGAAGATGTCGGGCCGGTGGAGGTGCTTGTCAACAATGCCGGCATCACGCGTGACATGACTTTCCGCAAGATGACCAAAGCGGATTGGGATGCGGTAATGCGCACCAACCTGGATTCGGTGTTCAACATGACCAAGCAGGTCATGGACGGCATGGTCGAGCGCAAGTGGGGGCGGGTGATCAACGTCTCGTCGGTGAATGGCCAGAAGGGTGCTTTCGGCCAGACCAACTATTCCGCCGCCAAGGCAGGCATGCACGGTTTCACCAAGGCGCTGGCGCTGGAAGTGGCCCGCAGCGGGGTGACGGTGAATACCATCTCGCCGGGCTACATCGGCACCAAGATGGTGACGGCGATCCCGCAGGAGATTCTCGACTCCAAGATCCTGCCGCAGATCCCGGTGGGACGTCTCGGCAAACCGGAGGAAATCGCCGGCCTGGTGGCCTATCTGTCCTCCGAAGAGGCGGCATTCGTGACGGGCGCGAACATCTCCATCAACGGCGGCCAGCACATGTTCTAACGTCACCTTTGCTTCCGCCCGCGGCGGGAGATCAAGGCACAAAAACGACGGCGCCTCGCACCTGCGGGCGCCGTTCCAATTTAGTGTATTGCGTCGCAACATCGCACCAATATTGTGACTATAATGCCAGCGCCAAGCGGCTGACGCGTTGCCGCATGCACACAGGGATGTTGGCGGGAAAGCCATTCCGCATGCTCCCGGTTCCGAAAACCGTTGCAGAAGGATTCGACATGACTCAGAAAGTCGCACTCGTTACCGGCGCCATGGGCGGCTTGGGCACCGCGATTTGTCAGGCCCTGGCCAAGGATGGCATGAAGGTCGTTGCCAACTGTCTGCCCGGCTTCCCCGAGAAGGACGCCTGGCTGGAAAAGCAGAAGGCGCTCGGGTTTGACTTTGCTGCGGCCGAAGGTGACGTATCCGACTACGAGTCCTGCAAGGCAATGGTCGAAAAGATCGAAGCGGACATCGGTCCGGTGGACGTGCTGATCAACAACGCAGGCATCACGCGCGACAAGTTCTTTCCCAAGATGGAGAAGGGCCAGTGGGATGCGGTGATCAACACCAATCTGAACAGCCTCTTCAACGTGACTCACCACATCTCGCCCAAGATGGCCGAGCGGGGCTGGGGTCGGATCATCAACATCTCTTCGGTGAACGGCGTGAAGGGTCAGGCCGGCCAGGCGAATTACTCCACGGCCAAGGCGGGCGTGCTGGGCTTCACCAAGGCGCTGGCCCAGGAGCTTGCAACCAAGGGTGTTACCGTCAATGCCATCGCTCCGGGCTACATCGGCACCGACATGGTCATGGCCATCCGCGACGATATCCGTCAGTCCATCATCGATTCCGTGCCGATGAAGCGTCTTGGCAAGCCGGAGGAAATTGGTGGCCTGTGTGCCTATCTTTCGTCGGATATGGCGGGCTATATCACCGGTAGCACGATCAACATCAACGGCGGTCTGCACATGTGCTGATTGTTGTCCGCCTGTCCGCGGATACGCGTAACCCCGTCTATTGGCGGGGTTTTTGTTTTCGCCGCGCGGTATAATTGCCCCACATTCAAGAGCGGGACGACCGCCGCCGAGGAGATAAGCGATATGGCCGATCAAGCGCGCCTGATCAAGAAGTACCCGAACCGCCGCCTCTACGATACCCGCACCAGTTCCTACATCACCTTGGCCGACGTCAAGGAACTCGTGCTCAACCACGAAGAGTTCCAGGTGGTGGACGCCAAGACCAACGAGGATCTGACCCGCAGCATCCTGCTGCAGATCATCCTTGAGGAGGAGGCCGGCGGCGCCCCAATGTTCACCAGTGATCTGCTGGCCCACATGATCCGCTTCTATGGCAACGCCATGCAGGGCATGATGGGCAAGTACCTCGAGAACAACATCAAGGCCTTCACCGACATGCAGGGCAAGCTGCAGGAGCAGGCTCGCAGCATCTATGGCGATAACAGCCCGGTGAGTCAGGATCTCTGGGCCCAGTTCATGAATTTTCAGGGCCCAGCGCTACAGAGCATGATGGGTACCTACGTGGAGCAGTCCAAGCGGATGTTCCAGCAGATGCAGGAACAGGTCGAGAATCAGACACGCAACATGTTCTCGGGCTTCCAGTTTCCAACCTACAACAAGACTGCCGGCAAGGATGAGAAGGAGGCGCCTGCCTCCGGTTCCGCTGGCAAGAGCGGCGCCGACAAGTAAAGGCGCCCGGCGGCTCCCCGATGGTCTTGTAGGGGAATCGCGCCATCCCCTACGAGCGGGAGCTGTATGAGCACCCTGAAAGCCCCCGACGCGCCCCGCGTCGGTTTTGTTTCTCTAGGCTGTCCGAAGGCGACAGTCGATTCAGAACACATCCTGACCCGACTGCGCGCCGAAGGGTATGCCATCTCCGGTTCGTACGACGAAGCCGACATTGTTGTCGTGAACACCTGTGGCTTCATCGACGCGGCCGTCGAGGAGTCATTGGATGCCATCGGCGAGGCGTTGGCCGAGAACGGCAAGGTCATTGTCACCGGCTGTCTGGGTGCGAAGGATGGGGTGGTTCTCGCCGCTCATCCGCAGGTGCTCGCCGTGACGGGGCCGCACGCGACCGACGAGGTAATGCAAGCGGTCCATCAGCATCTGCCAAAGCCGCATGATCCCTTCACCGATCTGGTGCCGCCACAGGGTATTCGCCTGACGCCCCAGCATTATGCTTACCTCAAGATATCCGAGGGCTGTAATCACCGTTGCACCTTCTGCATCATTCCGTCGATGCGAGGGGATCTTGTCAGCCGGCCTATCCATGAGGTGATGCGCGAAGCCGAGGCGCTGGCGGATTCGGGTGTCAAGGAGATCCTGGTGATTTCCCAGGACACCTCAGCCTACGGCGTGGATGTGAAGTACCGCACGGGCTTCTGGAACGGAAAGCCGGTCAAGACCCGTTTGCTGGACTTGGCGAAAGCGCTCGGGGAACTGGGCATCTGGATACGGATGCACTACGTTTATCCTTATCCCAGCGTCGATGAGCTGATCCCGTTGATGGCGGAGGGACACATACTTCCTTACCTGGACGTGCCTTTCCAGCATGCCAGTCCGCGCGTTCTCAAGGCCATGAAGCGGCCCGCGAACGCGGAGAATGTCCTGGAGCGGGTACGCAAGTGGCGCAGCATCTGCCCCGATCTGACCATCCGCTCTACTTTCATTACGGGTTTTCCCGGCGAAACGGAAGAGGATTTCGAGATGCTGCTCGGTTTCTTGGAAGAAGCGCAGCTGGACCGGGTGGGGGCGTTCGCTTACTCGCCGGTGGAGGGCGCGGCGGCCAATGAGCTGGCAGAGCCGGTGCCGGACGAAATCCGCGAGGAGCGGCGGGCCCGCCTGATGGACTTCCAGGAGGACATCTCTACCCAGCGCCTTGAAGCCAAGATCGGCCGCGAGATGACAGTTCTGGTGGACGACATCGATGAAGACGGCGCGTTGGCCCGTACCCCTGGCGACGCCCCCGAAATCGACGGTCTGGTTCTTATCCCTGACGGCGAGGGCTTGACGCCTGGGGATTTCGTCCGCGTCCGCATTACCGATTGCGACGTACACGACTTGTACGCCGAGCGGATTCCCGACTGACATGGCGTCTGGCGGTGGCGTGATGGAGCTCGCGCTTGCCGCCCCGCCGCTCTCCTGCGACGGACCAGTTATCGGGCTGGCGCTGGGAAGCGGCGCCGCGCGCGGCTGGGCGCATCTCGGAGTGCTGAAGGCGCTGGCGGCGGAGGGCATCGTCCCGCAGGTTGTTTGCGGTTGCTCCATTGGTGCTTTCGTCGGGGCGGCGGCGGCCTCGGGTGACTTGCAGAAGCTGACGGAGTGGGCGGAGTCGCTCAAGTGGCAGGATGTGGTTTCCCTGCTGGACGTCAGCCTGCGAGGCGGCTTGATCAAGGGGGCCAAGCTCATCCAGTTTTTCGAGCGGAACTTTGTCGACCGGGAATTCTCCGAGTTGCAGACCCGCTTTGCTTGCGTGGCGACCGAGCTTGCGACCGGCCGGGAAGTGTGGCTTCATCGCGGCAGCGTTGCGCAGGCGGTGAGAGCCTCGATTGCACTGCCTGGTCTCATGACCCCGGTAATACAGGAAGGGAGCTTGCTGGTAGACGGCGGGCTCGTCAATCCTGTTCCAGTTTCCCTGTGCCGGGCGATGGGAGCAGAGCTCGTGATTGCGGTTGATTTGGGCTCCGACATGGTTGGGCGCGCCTGGCGGCGTGCAGAAATGGAGCCGGTACCCGCGGAGGAGACGGAGGCCGCATGGAGTGACCGTCTCCTGGCTCGATTGGGCTTGGGCGCGAACGGTGCTCAGGCGAAGGCGATCGAGGATCTGCCTTCGCTGATTACGGTTCTGGGTGCCAGCATCAATATCATGCAGGTGCGCATTGCCCGCAGTCGCCTGGCTGGAGAGCCGGCAGACGTGCTGATCTCGCCGCGCGTCGGCCAGTTGGGTTTGATGGACTACCACCGGGCGGCTGAGGCGATTGCCGAGGGCGAGGCGGCGGTGGCCCGCATCAAACCTCTGCTGCGTTACGCTTTGGGGCACCCAGAACCGCGGCTGTGAGTCGGAACTCGGTGTCCTGCTGGAGTGTGCCCATGGATGTGCTGTTGCAAAATCTGGCTGACATCGTTGGCCGGGATCATGTGCTTACCCGGTCGGAGGAAATCGAGCCCTATGTCGTCGACTGGCGCGGACGCTACCGGGGGGGGGCTCGGGCTGTCGTGAGGCCGGCGGATGCTTCGGCGGTTTCGGCGGTCGTGCGAACCTGTGCTCAGGCAGGGGTGCCGATGGTCCCTCAGGGCGGTAATACCGGTCTGTGCGGCGGGGCGACTCCTTTGGAGGATGGGCGGGCGGTGGTGATCAGCCTGTCTCGCCTGAACCGTATCCGGTATGTCGACACCGCCAATAATACGTTGTGTGCCGAGGCGGGCTGCACGCTCGCGAAGATACAAGTCGCGGCGGAAGAGGCGGGGCGCTTGTTTCCACTCTCGCTTGCATCGGAAGGCAGTTGCGAGATCGGTGGCAACCTGTCTACCAACGCGGGAGGCGTGCAGGTCCTGCGCTATGGCAACACCAGGGAACTCACCCTCGGGCTGGAGGTAGTGATGTCTGATGGTGAGCTCTGGAATGGTCTGCGCGGTTTGCGCAAGGACAATACCGGGTACGACCTCAAGCAACTCTTCATTGGTGCCGAGGGCACTCTGGGCATCATTACTGCAGCAGTACTCAAGCTTTTCCCGGCGATAAGGCAGCGTGCCACCGCCTGGGTCTCGGTACCTGATCCCGCGGCGGCTGTCTCCCTGCTAGCCAGCCTCCGAGGGGGGTGTGGAGATCGGGTAACCGCCTTTGAGATCGTTGGCCGAAGTGCGCTGGAACTGGTGCTGCAGCACATGCCCGGGGCGAGGGACCCGTTTCCGGGAGGTGGTGTGTGGGCAGTGCTTGTGGAGTTGTCAGACGCCGCACCAGGCGGCGGGTTGGCTGAGCTGCTGGAAAGCGAACTGGGGCGCGCCGTGGAGGCGGGAATCGTCGATGACGCGGTGGTTGCCAACAGTCTGAGCCAGATGGAGGCCTTGTGGGCGCTGAGAGAGAACATCTCGGAGGCCCAACGTATTGAGGGGGTCAGCATCAAGCACGATGTGTCTGTGCCGGTCAGTGCAATTCCCGAGTTTCTTGCAGAGGCAGATCGGCGGCTAAAGGAAATATGGCCCGATGTTCGGATCGTTGCCTTCGGCCATATCGGAGATGGAAATCTGCATTACAACCTATCGAAGCCGAACGCGCTGGACAACAATGGGTTCATCGCCCGGACAGGAGAAGTAAATCGTATCGTTCATGATCTCGTTGCGGAGTTGGATGGTTCGATTTCTGCCGAGCATGGACTGGGCCAACTGAAGCGTGCGGAAGTGCTGCGTTATAAAAGTCCCTTGGAAATGAGTCTGATGCGCTCTTTGAAGCATGCAATGGATCCTGCAGGGTTGATGAATCCCGGTAAGCTTCTTTGACGCTGTCTGAAGCAGAAATTAGGCGAGAGGGCTTTACACCCAGGAAAACGCCCCCTATAATGCGCGCTCTTTCGGATCGGGGGTATAGCTCAGCTGGGAGAGCGCTTGCATGGCATGCAAGAGGTCAGCGGTTCGATCCCGCTTACCTCCACCAGCCGAAAGAAATAAGTCCCCATCGTCTAGAGGCCTAGGACACCGCCCTTTCACGGCGATAACCGGGGTTCGAATCCCCGTGGGGACGCCAAGGTTTAGTGCTCTGGCGTAAGCGAGAGCCAAGCCGGCATAGCCGGTGCAGGTTGAAGTTGAAGTTGGAGTGGTAGTTCAGTTGGTTAGAATACCGGCCTGTCACGCCGGGGGTCGCGGGTTCGAGCCCCGTCCACTCCGCCAGTAATACAGCAGGGCATTTGTCCTGCAAGCCTCAGGGAAGGTCATGAGGTGCTTGCGGTAAGCTTGAACAGAAGCTATAATCGCCGGCTCGTTGTGGGGGTATAGCTCAGCTGGGAGAGCGCTTGCATGGCATGCAAGAGGTCAGCGGTTCGATCCCGCTTACCTCCACCAAAAGGTTTTTAAAAATTTGTCCCCATCGTCTAGAGGCCTAGGACACCGCCCTTTCACGGCGATAACCGGGGTTCGAATCCCCGTGGGGACGCCAATAAAAAGACGCTTTGGCGTCGACCCGTGGCATGCTTGCGGGCAAAGTCAGTGCGGAGTGGTAGTTCAGTCGGTTAGAATACCGGCCTGTCACGCCGGGGGTCGCGGGTTCGAGTCCCGTCCACTCCGCCAATTTTATGAAAGGGAGCCTGAGGGCTCCCTTTTTTTATCTCCACGTTCTGTTTGCCTCTGCTTTTCTCCTTTCGTCTTGTGCCGGAAATAGGCGCTGGCGCCAAACGATTTCTTGATATAGATTTCGGCCATACGCAACGGTATGGAAGCTATCATTCCTGCCTGGCCGTTCCGGCGTTGATAATTTGTGGAGAGCTTATTGCAATGAGCATCAAGAAGATTGGTGTGGTTGGTGCGGGCACAATGGGGAACGGGATTGCGCAGGCGTTTGCTGTCTCGGGGGTGGATGTCCTGATGACGGACGTCAGTGACGCCCAAGTTCAAAAAGGGCTCGCTGCCGTCGGCGGCAGCCTCGATAGGCTTATCAAAAAGGATAAGTTGAGCGAGGCCCAGAAAGCTGCGGCAATGTCGCGGATCTCCATTGCGACGGATATTGGGAAGATTGCGGAATGCGATCTAGTAATCGAGGCTGCGACCGAGAACCTGGATCTCAAACTGAAGATTTTTTCGCAACTGGATGCGGTTGCCAAGCAGGGGGCAATTCTTGCCACGAATACATCCTCGATTTCCATCACCAAAATCGCCGCAGCGACGAAGCGGGCTGACTGTGTCATCGGCATGCACTTCTTCAATCCGGTGCCTATGATGGCGCTGGTGGAACTCATCCGCGGACTGCAGACTTCCGACGCGACTTATGCGGCGGTGGAGGCTGTCTCCAAGGCAATCGGCAAGGCGCCTGTGCAGGTGCGTAATAGTCCGGGCTTCGTGGTGAATCGCTTGCTATGTCCGATGATCAATGAAGCGATTTTTGCTCTGGGCGAGGGATTGGCAACGGCGGCGGAAATCGACGAGGCGATGAAGCTGGGATGCAATCATCCTATCGGGCCGTTGGCGCTTTGTGATTTGATCGGCTTGGATGTCGAATTGGCTGTAATGCAGGTCCTCTTCGAGGGTTTCAAGGACCCGAAGTATCGTCCTGCGCCGCTATTGGTGGAGATGGTCGAGGCGGGCTACTTGGGGCGCAAGGCGGGGAAGGGGTTCTTCGATTACGCCTGAGAGTCAGCCGAGTTATTTGGCTAAGCAAAATAAAAACGCCACCGTCAGGTGGCGTTTTTATTTGGTCGGCGCTTCGGTCAGCCTCTGCGCATTGCGTCAAAGAACTCCGCATTTCCTTTGGTGGCCTTGATTTTGTCGAGCAGGAATTCCATTGCGTCGATATCGTCCATGCCGTAAAGGAGTTTTCTGAGTATCCAGACCTTTTGCAGGATGTCCGGCTTCATCAGTAGTTCTTCACGCCGCGTGCCGGAGCGATTCACATTGATTGCCGGATAGACCCGCTTCTCCGCCATGCGCCTGTCGAGGTGGAGCTCCATGTTGCCGGTGCCCTTGAATTCCTCGTAGATGACGTCGTCCATCCGGCTGCCGGTGTCGATCAGCGCGGTTGCAATGATCGTCAGTGAGCCGCCTTCCTCGATATTTCGCGCCGCACCGAAGAAGCGCTTGGGCTTCTGCAGTGCGTTGGCATCAACGCCGCCGGTCAGCACCTTGCCGGAGGCCGGAACAACGGTGTTGTAGGCGCGTGCCAGCCGGGTCAGGGAGTCGAGAAGGATGACGACGTCCTTCTTGTGCTCGGTCAGGCGCTTGGCCTTCTCGATCACCATCTCGGCCACCTGGACGTGGCGCGATGCCGGCTCATCGAAGGTGGAGGCAACGACCTCGCCCTTCACTGAACGCTGCATCTCGGTCACTTCCTCCGGGCGCTCATCGATCAGCAGCACGATTACGACCACGTCGGGATGGTTTGCCGTGATGGAGTGGGCAATATGCTGCAGCATCACCGTCTTGCCGCTCTTGGGCGGAGCAACGAGCAAGCCGCGCTGACCTTTGCCGATAGGCGCGATCATGTCGATGATCCGGCTGGTAACGTTCTCTTCGCCCCGGATGTCACGCTCAAGCTTCAGGCATTCCTGCGGATGCAGCGGCGTGAGGTTCTCGAACAGGATCTTGTGCTTGCACTCTTCAGGAGGGCGGCCATTGATCTTGTCGAGCTTCACCAGGGCGAAGTAGCGCTCTCCATCCTTGGGTGTGCGGATTTCGCCTTCAATCGTGTCACCCGTATGCAGATTGAAACGTCGGATCTGCGACGGAGAGACGTAGATGTCGTCGGTGCCGGCGAGGTAGGAGGTGTCTGGCGAACGCAGGAAGCCGAAGCCGTCAGGCAGGACTTCCAGGGCGCCGTCTCCGTATATCGGCTCGCCCTTCTTGGCTCGATTCTTCAGCAGGGCGAAAACCAGTTCCTGTTTGCGCAAGCGGTTCGCGCCTTCGACCTCGTTGGCAATGGCCATTTCCAGGAGCTGGCTGACGTGCAGCGATTTGAGCTCGGAAAGATGCATCGCCGCAGCGGCGGTCGATTCGGCGGACGTGGATGAGCCTTCCTCAAGCGCCATGTCCGCGTCGAACATGTCGTTTTCGGAAGCGTTGCCTTGGGGGGGATTACCGTCGCGGTGCTGCCGGGTGCCCCGGCGGCGAGTGCGCGATGCACCGCGAGAACGGGCCGGAGTCGATTCCGGCTTAGATGTTGCTGTCAATGAAGGCGGTCAATTGTGATTTGGACAGGGCTCCCACCTTGGTTGCCTCGACGTTGCCACCCTTGAAGAGCATGAGGGTCGGAATGCCGCGGATACCGTACTTGGAGGGGGTTTCTTGGTTCTCGTCGATGTTGAGCTTGGCGACCTTCAGCTTGCCGGCGTAATCCTTGGCAATGTCGTCCAGAATGGGGGCGATCATCTTGCAGGGACCGCACCATTCGGCCCAGTAATCGACAAGGACGGGCGTTTGCGACTGAAGCACTTCAGATTCGAAGCTGCCATCAGTCACGTAATGGATATGCTCGCTCATGGTTCCTCACATCAGGGTGAAGGTTTTTCGTCTTTGATTCGGGGGGTGGGCCGGAGATGGCCCGGCGGGGGCTGGATGCAACTGCCCCGAGGGAAGTTTTTGGGACGTTATGCTATGGCGACGCGCGCGTCAAGAAAATCTCTGGCGGACGCGTGGCGAAAATGCAAATCACTGGACTATATTGTCGGCAATGCCGCTTGTGCACAAGTTTCGCGCCCGGTTTGTTCCCTGGAGTATGACTAGATGGCCTATGTAGTGACCGAATCCTGTATCCGCTGCAAGTACACCGATTGCGTGGATGTCTGCCCGGTGGACTGTTTTCGCGAGGGCGAGAATTTCCTCGTGATTGACCCGGAGGAGTGCATCGACTGCACGCTTTGTGTCGCGGAGTGCCCGGTCGAGGCAATCTATGCCGAGGATGATGTGCCGGCCGGCCAGGAGGGCTTCATTGCACTGAATGCAGAATTGGCCCGCCAATGGAAGCCCATCGTGGAGCGCAAGGAGCCGCTGCCGGATGCGGAAGAGTGGGCCAAGATCAAGGGCAAGCTCGATCAACTCAAGCGTTGAGCGGGTAAGCCCTTACTTTGCGCCCCAAGTGCCTTGCACTAACATGGCGCATCACCTTCAGACATATCGGTAAACAAGGGGATACATATGCTCGTGAGCGAGATCCTCGCGATCAAGGGCAAGGTGCTCTACACGATCGCGCCTAATAGAACGCTGACCGAGGCGGTAGCGATCATGACTGAGCAGGATGTGGGATCGCTGGTGGTGTTCGATCATGGCCAGATGGTCGGTATGCTCACTTTCCGCGAGGTGCTGAAGGCGGTCCATGACAACGGATCCGCATGGGGAGAGGCGGAGATCGCACGTGCAATGCTCAGGGCTCCGCTGAGCGCGGCTCCCAATATGGAAATGGACGAATTGCGTCGTCTGATGGTCGATAAGCGCCAGCGCTACCTTCCGGTGATGGACGGCCATACCCTGCTTGGTGTAGTCAGCTTTCATGACGTGGCCAAGGCTGTTCTTGAAGAACAGAGCTTCGAGAACCGGATGTTGAAGAACTACATACGCAACTGGCCCGAAGAGGAAAGCGAGCGGGCCTGAGCAAGGGGGAGGAGACCCCACGCACGGCCTGCCGGGGCTAGTGCGGAGATGCAGCTGAACGCCCACGGCAGATGGGTGGCGGCTACGGTTGGAACCGGGCGGTGCAGACCGCTACGACGCCTCGGGAGGGCGGAGCCAGGGCAGCGCTAGCTGTCCTGGCAGGTTTCCAACCCATGGAGGAGGCACGATGGAAAAGATCTGGCTGCAAAGCTACCCGGCAGGCGTTCCAGCAGAAGTCGATCTCAACGAGTTCCGTTCCATCGGTGACTTGTTTGAGCGCAGCGTGCGCAGCTTTGGGGATCGCACTGCGTATGTCTGCATGGATAAGGGGATCAGCTATTCGGAGCTTGATTCCTTGTCGGCCCGGTTCGCTGCCTTCCTCCAGAGCGAGCTGAGACTGCCCAAGGGCACGCGGGTGGCGTTGATGATGCCCAATGTGCTGCAGTATCCGATTGCAATGTTCGGCGCATTGCGGGCCGGTTATACCGTCGTCAACGTCAATCCCCTCTACACGGCGAGAGAACTGGAGCACCAGTTGCGGGACTCCGGGGCCGAGGTCATCGTAATCCTCGAGAACTTCGCCCACACCCTGCAGAACGTGCGCTCCAGCTTGCCGCTGAAGCATGTGATTGTTACCAGCCTGGGCGAGATGCTGGGCCTGGTTAGGGGCAGGTTGGTGAACTTCGTCGTTCGTCGGGTCAAGAAACTGGTTCCCCCTTGGGAATTGGCTGGTGCGATGAGTTTCTCCGCTGTCTTGAAGTGCGGGAGCAGGCAGGTTCTCCACCCTGTCGAGATAGGCCACGACGACATTGCCTATCTGCAGTACACCGGTGGCACGACGGGCGTGGCAAAGGGGGCGATCCTCAGTCATGGCAACATCATCGCCAATCTGCAGCAGGCGCATGCGTGGATACGCCCCTTTCTGCGCGATGGGGAGGAGGTGATCATCACCGCGCTGCCGCTTTATCACATCTTCTCGCTCACCGCTAATTGCCTTACCTTCTTCAAGATTGGCGCCCGCAATGTACTGATCACCAATCCGCGCGATATTTCTGGCTTCATCAAGGAGTTAGGCAAGCACCGTTTTACCGCGATCACAGGGGTAAACACGCTGTTCAATGCCCTGCTTAATAACCCCGAGTTTGCCAAGCTGGATTTTTCCGCGTTGCAGATATCACTGGGTGGCGGCATGGCCGTACAGCAGGCGGTGGCGGAGAAATGGCGCAAGGCGACGGGTAAGCCCTTGATCGAGGCTTACGGGTTGACCGAGACCTCGCCGGCGGTAACGATAAACCCGCTTGATCTGCCGGAGTTCAACCAAGCGATCGGCCTGCCGGTGTCTTCCACCGAGATCAGCATCCGTGACGACGACGGCGTCGAGCAGCCCGTAGGTTCGCGCGGGGAACTGTGCGTGCGGGGGCCGCAGGTGACGCGTGGATACTGGAACCGGCCGGAGGATACCAAGCGCGCTTTCACCCACGACGGTTATCTGCGCACGGGTGACATCGCCGTAATTGACGAGCGGGGTTTCATCCGCCTCGTTGATCGCAAGAAGGACATGATCCTGGTCTCCGGCTTCAACGTATATCCCAACGAAGTCGAGGACGTGATCGCCAGTCATCCCGGCGTGATGGAGGTGGCTGCAGTCGGGGTACCGGACGAGCGCAGCGGTGAGGCGGTGAAGGCCTTCGTCGTGCGCAAGGACCCCGGCCTGACCGAGGAGGTGCTGATCGCATACTGCCGGAAAAACCTGACCGGCTACAAAGTGCCGCACAAGGTGGAGTTCCGCGATGCGCTGCCCAAAACCAATGTCGGGAAGATTCTCCGACGTGCCCTCAGGGATGAGGAGCAGAGCGCGGTAGCGCTGGAGTAAACCCTGACCTAGAAAGTGCTTGTGTCCCTGGGGCGCTTCATGTTTTCATTCCGAATGCTAATCGCACTTTCCGCAAAATGACCCGTCTCGCTTCCGCCCTCGTCGTAGTCCTGCCCGTACGCGTAGTAGTAGGCGTAGGCGGTCGCGCGTCGTAGCAGGGTCAGGAAAAGCGGTTTCACCGAATCCAAACCCCCGCCGGCGCGCAAGGCCGGCGGGGGTTTCGTCTTTTAGGCCCCCCGGTCTGGTTAGTCGGACATGCTTGCCAGGAGAAAACAATGGAAAAAATGACCGGTGCGCAGTTGATTGTGCGCCTCCTTGAGCGCCAGGGCGTGCGCACAATTGCCGGAATACCCGGGGGCGCGATCCTGCCTCTCTACGACGCGCTGTCCGGTAGCACGCTCATTCACCACGTCCTGGCCCGGCATGAGCAGGGCGCTGGTTTCATGGCGCAGGGGATGGCGCGGGTTTCCGGGCGTCCGGAGGTGTGCTTTGCCTCCAGCGGGCCAGGGGCGACCAACCTGGTGACCGCCATTGCTGACGCCCGGCTGGATTCCATTCCGCTGGTGGCCATCACTGGGCAGGTGCCGTTGTCCATGATAGGAACGGACGCCTTCCAGGAAGTGGACATCTACGGCATGACGGTGCCGATCACCAAGCACAACTTCCTCGTCCGCTCCGCCCAGGAGTTGCTGGAGGTGATCCCTGCCGCCTTCCGCATCGCCATGTCCGGCCGGCCTGGCCCGGTGCTGGTGGATGTGCCCAAGGACGTGCAGAGCCAGTTGATCGAGGTGGCCGAGCTGCCGCCGCCGGCTGAGCCGGAGGCGTTGCCGCCGCTGGATCAGGAACTGCTGGCGCAAGCGGCGCAGATGATCAACGAGGCTGAGCAACCGGTGCTCTATCTCGGCGGCGGCGTGGTGCATTCCGGCGCGGCGGCGCTGGCGGTGACGCTGGCCGAGCAGGCCAGCATGCCGACGACGATGACGCTGATGGCGCTGGGTGCCATGCCGATGGACCATCCCTTGTCCATCGGCATGCTCGGCATGCATGGTGCGCGCTACACCAATTTCGTGCTCGAAGAGGCGGACCTGGTGGTCTGTGTCGGCGCCCGTTTCGACGATCGCGCGGTGGGCAAGGCGGCGCAGTTCTGCCCCAAGGCCAGGATCGTCCATATCGACGTGGACCGTTCCGAGCTGCACAAGGTGAAGAACGCCCATGTTGCCATCCATGCGGACGTTTCCACCGCGCTGGAGGCGCTGCTGCCGCAGGTGAAGGTCACGCTGCGCAAGCGCTGGCTTTCCCATGTGGACAGCCTCAAGAGCCGCTTCCCGCTGCAACTGCCGGGGCAGGACGATCCGCGTACCCATTACGGCCTGATCCACGCGGTGGCCGCTGCGCTGGATGACGAAGCGGTGATCACCACCGACGTCGGCCAGCACCAGATGTGGGTGGCGCAGGCCTACCCCTTCCGCCGTGCCCGCCAGTGGTTCACCTCCGGCGGCCTCGGCACCATGGGCTTCGGCATGCCGGCGGCGATGGGGGCGGCCATGGCCGAGCCAGGCCGCACCGTGGTGTGTTTCTCCGGCGATGGCAGCCTGATGATGAACATCCAGGAACTGGCGACGCTGGCGGAGGAGGGCCTGAACGTAAAGATCGTGCTGATGAACAACAACTCGCTCGGTCTGGTGTACCAGCAGCAGAACCTGTTCTATGGCAAGCGGGTGTTCGCCTCCAAGTACCGCGGCGCACCGGATTTCGTGCGCATCGCGGAGGGCTTCGGCATCAAGGCGCTGGACCTCGACGGCGAGAGCGATCCGCGGGCGGCGCTGGCGCAGGCGCTCAACACGCCGGGGCCCTGCCTGATCCACGCCTCGATAGACCGCGAGCAGTTCGTCTATCCCATGGTGCCACCGGGTGCCGCCAATACCGAAATGATCGGAGGCTGAGAACATGATCGAACAAGTTGCCGACCCCCTGCCGCAGCAGGGTTACGCCAAGGTGGTGCTGGAGCTGGAGGTGAACAATCACCCCGGCGTGATGAGCCACATCTGCAATCTCTTCGCCCGCCGGGCGTTCAACGTCGAAGGCATTCTGTGCATGCCGGCGGCCGATGGGCGTCGTAGCCGCATCTGGCTGCTGGTGTTCGAAGATCAGCGGCTGGAGCAGATGATGCGCCAGGTGGAAAAGCTGGAGGACGTGCTGGCGGTGCGCCCGCACGGTGCCGGCCACGAAGTGTTCGAGCGGCTGGAAGACTTTTTCCACTGACCGCCTGCAGCCCCGCGCTTGAGGCGGGAAAGGCGGCTAGGGCGCTGTGCTAGACTCCGGCGCCTTGCCCGCCTGGTTTTCCCGCTGGGCGCCACCGTTTCCTGTGCTTTTCGACGAGCTTTCCTATGTCCGGCAATACTCTAGGCACCCTGTTCCGCGTCACCTCCTTCGGCGAGTCCCATGGCCCCGCCATCGGTTGCGTCGTGGATGGCTGTCCGCCGGGGCTGGCCCTGGCGGCGGCGGACATTCAGGCTGAGCTGGACAGGCGCAAGCCAGGCACTTCGCGGCACGTCACCCAGCGCCGCGAGCCGGACGAGGTGGAGATTCTCTCCGGCGTGTTTGAGGGCGTGACCACCGGCACGCCCATCGCGCTGCTCATACGCAACCAGGATCAGCGCTCCAAGGACTACGGCAACATTGCCGACACCTTCCGCCCGGGCCACGCCGACTACCCCTACTGGCAGAAGTATGGCGTGCGCGACTACCGCGGCGGCGGCCGTTCCTCCGCGCGAGAGACCGCTGTGCGGGTGGCTGCCGGCGCCATCGCAAAGAAGTGGTTGGCGGAGCGCTACGGCGTGGTGGTGCGCGGCTACATGGCGCAGCTCGGCCCGCTGCCGATCCCCTTCCAGTCCTGGGACGAAGTCGGCAACAACCCCTTCTTTGCGCCGAACGCCGACATGGTGGATGAGCTGGAACGGTACATGGACGAACTGCGCAAGTCCGGCGATTCGGTCGGGGCGCGCATCAACGTTGTCGCCACCGGCGTGCCGGTCGGTTGGGGCGAGCCGGTTTTCGATCGCCTGGACGCGGACATTGCCTACGCGATGATGAGCATCAACGCGGTGAAAGGCGTCGAGATCGGCGCCGGCTTTGGCGCGGTGGCCCAGCTTGGCACCCAGCATGGCGACGAGATGACGCCGGAGGGCTTCCTGTCCAACAACGCAGGTGGCGTGCTGGGCGGCATTTCGTCCGGCCAGGACATCCTCGTCAGCATGGCCATAAAGCCGACCTCCAGCATTCGCCTGGATCGCCGCTCCATAGACCGCAGCGGGGCGGCCACCATCGTCAATACCCACGGCCGCCACGACCCCTGCGTCGGTATCCGGGCGACGCCGATCGCCGAGGCCATGCTCGCGCTGGTGCTGATCGACCATGCGCTGCGCCATCGCGCCCAGTGCGGCGACGTGCAGGCGGCGACGCCGCGCATTGCCGGGCTGGCGCCGGATGGCGTGCAGCCGGTGCCGTCGCCGCGCGGCGGTTGATCCGGGGCGGAGTGCGGGCGGGCCATCGCGCCCGCAGGGCTGAGCGATGCTTCCGTACTGGCGCCTGTCGGCTTACTACTTCTTCTACTTCGCCTTCATCGGCGCCTTCTCGCCGTACTTCACGCTCTACCTGAAGTCGCTGAGTTTTTCGGCTGCCGAGATCGCGCTGTTGATGTCACTGATGCAGGTGATGCGGGTGCTGGCGCCGAATATGTGGGGCTGGCTGGCCGAGCATCTGGGCATGCGGGTGCAGATCGTGCGCCTGTCGGCCTTGATGAGCCTGATCGGTTTCTCCATCTTCTTCGTCACCATCCGTTTCGACGGCATCTTTGCCGGCATGGCCTTGATGGCCTTCTTCTGGAGTGCAGCGTTGCCACTGATCGAGGGCGTCACCTTCGCCCACCTTGGCGGCCAGGGACACCAATATGGCCGCATCCGCGCCTGGGGTTCGGTGGGCTTCATTGCCGCAGTGATCTGTCTGGGCTGGCTGCTGGATTTCCTGCCCATCTCCGCGGTGCTGTGGGGGATTGCGGCGGTGCTCGTCGGCATCCTGCTGTCCGCGCTGCTGGTGCCCGAGGCTTACCGCCCGCCGCAGGGCAGGGCGGCCATGGGCTTTGGCGATACCTTGCGGCGTACCGAGGTGCAGGCCTTGCTGGGAGCCTGTTTCCTGATGGCGGCGGCGCATGGTGCTTTCTACGTCTTCTTCTCCATCCTGTTGGTGGAGAACGGCTACGACAAGCGCGTGGTAGGGGCGCTGTGGGCGCTGGGGGTGATGGCAGAGATCCTGGTGTTCCTGGGCATGCCGCGGCTGCTGAAGCGCTTCGCGCTGCGCGACATCCTGATCGTGGCATTTGCCTGTGCCACCCTGCGCTTCGCGCTTACTGGCTGGGGCGTCGCCAGCCTGGCGCTGCTGGCTTTCGCGCAACTGCTGCACGGCGTCACCTTCGGCGCCCACCATGCGGCCTCGATCGCGGCGGTGAACCGCTGGTTTCCCGGCCGCCTGCAGGCGCGTGGGCAGGCGCTGTACGGCAGCTTGTCCTTCGGCGCTGGCGGCATGTTGGGCGGGTTGATCAGCGGCTACACGTGGGACACCATCGGCTCCGCCTGGACCTTTACCCTGGGTTCGGCGTTCGCGGTGGCCGGCCTGGCCTGGCTCTTGATCGGCTGGCGAACTGCCGCGAACGGAGAGGAAACATCCCTGAACGAGGAGAGAACGGTATGAGAAGAATCGGCAAGGCCCTGGTGCCTGGCGCCTTGGCGCTGACCCTGGCGGTCGCCTGCCAGACGGTGCAGACCACCCATGGCGGTGCGGTGGGCATAGAGCGCAGCCAGATGATGATGGTTTCCTCGCAGGAGGTTGAGCAGGCCTCCAGCAAGCAATATCAGGAGGTGCTGGCCGAGGCCCGCAAGAAGAATGCGCTGAACCGGGATGCGGCCCAGGTGCAGCGGGTGCGCCGCATCGCTGACCGGCTGATCCCGCAGACCACGGTGTTCCGCCCGGATGCGGCCTCGTGGAAGTGGGAGGTCAATGTGTTGAGCTCGGACGAGCTCAACGCCTGGTGCATGGCCGGCGGCAAGATCGCCTTCTACTCCGGTCTGATCGACAAGCTGAAGCTGAGCGACGACGAGATCGCCGCGGTGATGGGCCATGAGATCGCCCATGCCCTGCGCGAGCATGCCCGCGAGCGCATCTCCAAATCGGTGGCGACCGGGCTGGGGATTTCGGTTGCCGGCGCATTGCTGGGGGTTGGCCAGGGTGGGCAGGACCTGATGGGGCAGGTGGCCAAGGTGACCTTCGAGTTGCCCAACTCCCGCCTGCATGAGACCGAGGCGGACCGTATGGGCGTCGAGCTGGCGGCGCGTGCCGGCTACGACCCGCGAGCGGCGGTCACGCTGTGGAACAAGATGGCGACACAGTCCTCCAGCGCGCCGCCGCAGTGGCTCTCCACCCACCCGTCGCATGCCGACCGGCAGAAGGATCTGAGCGACTACGCGGCCCGGGTGATGCCGCTCTACGAACAGGCCCGGGCCAGCCGAAGCTGAGTCCCGGCGCGGGAATGGCGGGCAGGCGGCGTCTATCCGCTAGCTCGGTCCTGTGAAATAATCAACAACTTTTCTTTGCGCGGAATGCAGAGCATGGAAGCCCAAACGCTGTACGAGAAGCTGTGGTCGAGTCATGTGGTCCACCAGGAGGCGGACGGCACGGCGCTGATCTACATCGATCGTCACCTCGTGCACGAGGTCACCAGCCCGCAGGCCTTTGAGGGCCTGAAGCTGGCCGGCCGCAAGCCGTGGCGCGTGTCGTCCATCGTCGCCACTGCCGACCACAACACGCCGACCGACCACTGGGAGCAGGGCATCCAGGATCCGGTGTCGCGCCAGCAGGTCGAGACTCTGGACAGCAACATCCGTGAAGTGGGTGCGCTGGCCTATTTCCCGTTCAAGAACGAGCGCCAGGGCATCGTCCACGTGATCGGGCCGGAAAACGGCGCCACGCTGCCGGGCATGACCGTGGTCTGTGGCGACTCCCACACCTCCACCCATGGCGCTTTCGCCTGTCTGGCGCATGGCATCGGCACCTCCGAGGTGGAGCATGTGATGGCCACCCAGTGCCTGATCCAGAAGCGCTCCAAGACCATGCTGGTGCGGGTGGATGGCAAGCTGGGCAAGGGCGTGACCGCCAAGGACGTGGCGCTGGCCATCATCGGCCGCATCGGCACCGCCGGCGGTACCGGCTACGCCATTGAATTCGGCGGCGAAGTGATGCGCAGCTTGTCCATGGAAGGCCGCATGACTGTCTGCAACATGGCGATCGAAGCCGGCGCGCGCATGGGTTTCGTCGCGGTGGACCAGATCACCATCGATTACCTCAAGGGCCGGCCCTTCTCGCCGCGCGGCGATGACTGGGAGCGGGCGGTGGCCTACTGGCGCACCCTGCATTCCGACGAAGGTGCGCGCTTCGATCAGCTCGTCGTGCTGCGCGGCGAGGAGATCCAGCCGCAGGTCACCTGGGGCACTTCGCCCGAGATGGTGGTGCCTGTGGGCGCAACCGTGCCGGACCCGGCGAAGGAAAACGATCCGGTGCGCCGCGAGGGCATGGAGCGGGCGCTGCAGTACATGGGGCTCACGCCCAACCTGCCGGTGACCAGCATCAAGATCGACAAGGTGTTCATCGGCTCCTGCACCAACTCCCGCATCGAGGATCTGCGCCAGGCGGCGGTGATCGCTCGCGGCCGGCGCAAGGCGGACAACGTGCGCCAGGTGCTGGTGGTGCCGGGTTCCGGCCTGGTGAAGCGCCAGGCGGAGCAGGAAGGGCTGGACAAGATCTTCGTCGCGGCAGGTTTCGAGTGGCGCGAGCCGGGCTGTTCGATGTGCCTGGCGATGAATGCCGACCGGCTGGAGCCGGGCGAGCGCTGTGCCTCCACTTCCAACCGCAACTTCGAAGGACGCCAGGGCGCGGGTGGCCGTACCCACCTCGTCAGCCCGGCAATGGCCGCGGCGGCGGCCATTGCGGGCCATTTCGCCGACGTGCGCGACATCCTCTGAGGGAGACCGACATGCAGAAATTCATCACCCTCAACGGCTTGGTGGCGCCGCTTGACCGTAACAACGTCGATACCGACGCCATCATCCCGAAGCAGTTCTTGAAGTCCATCAAGCGTTCAGGCTTCGGCCCCAACGCCTTCGACGAGTGGCGCTACATGGACCGCGGCGAGCCGGGCATGGACAACAGCCAGCGTCCGCTGAACCCCAACTTCGTGCTGAACCAGCCGCGCTACCAGGGCGCCTCGGTGCTGCTGACCCGGGCCAACTTCGGCTGCGGCTCCAGCCGCGAGCATGCGCCGTGGGCGCTGCTGGACTACGGCTTCCGCGCCATCATCGCGGAGTCCTTCGCCGACATCTTCTTCAACAACTGTTTCAAGAACGGTGTGGTGCCCATCGTGCTGCCCAAGGCAGAGGTTGATGCCTTGTTCGGGCTGGTCGAGCATTCGCCGGGTTACACCATCGAGGTGGATCTGCCGACGCAGCTGGTGAAGCGTCCGGACGGGCATGCGGTCCATTTCGACATCGACCCTTTCCGCAAGGAATGCCTGATCAACGGCTGGGACGACATCGGCCTCACCCTGCGGCATGCGGACAAGATCAAGGCCTTCGAAGAGCGGCGCCGCGCCGAGCATCCCTATTACTTCGCCTGAGCCGCTGCGGCCGGGTCACGAGGAGAAACGACGGAATGAAGATTTGCGTGTTGCCGGGTGACGGCATCGGTCCCGAGATCACCGCGGAGGCGGTGCGGGTGTTGAAGGCGCTGGATCTCAAGCTGGAGCTTGAAGAGGCGCAGCTGGGCGGGGCGGCAGTGGACGCCACCGGCGTGCCCTACCCGGAAGCCACGCAGAAACTCGCCCGTGCGGCCGATGCGGTACTACTTGGCGCGGTCGGCGGCCCGAAGTGGGATACGCTGCCCCGTGAGCAGCGCCCGGAGCGCGGCCTGCTGGGCATCCGCAAGGATCTCGGCCTGTTCGCCAATCTGCGCCCGGCCATCCTCTACCCGGAACTGGCCAACGCCTCCACGTTGAAGCCGGAAGTGGTGTCCGGGCTGGACATCCTGATCGTGCGCGAGCTGACCGGCGACATCTACTTCGGCCAGCCGCGCGGCATCGAGCTGCGAGAGGTCGAGGGCAAGCAGCAGCGGGTGGGTTGGAACACCATGATCTATGCCGAGTACGAAATCCGCCGCATCCTCAAGGTGGCGTTCGAAGCGGCGATGAAGCGCGGCAAGAAGCTGTGCTCGGTGGACAAGATGAACGTGCTGGAGACCACCCAGTTGTGGCGCGACATCGCCGACGAGATGGCCAAGGATTATCCGGAGGTGGAGCTGTCGCACATGCTGGTGGACAACGCCGCGATGCAACTGGTGCGTGCGCCCAAGCAGTTCGATGTGATGGTCACCGGCAACATGTTCGGCGATATCCTGTCGGACGAGGCCTCCATGCTCACCGGCTCCATCGGCATGCTGCCGTCGGCCTCGCTGGATGCGAACAACAAGGGCCTGTACGAGCCGTCCCACGGCTCCGCGCCGGACATCGCCGGCAAGGGCGTGGCCAACCCGCTGGCTACCATCCTGTCGGCAGCGATGATGTTGCGCTACACCTTCGACCAGGAGGAAGCCGCGACGCGTATCGAGACGGCGGTGAAGAAGGTGCTGGCGCAAGGCCTGCGCACTGGCGACATCTACGAGCTGGGCACGACGAAGGTGGGCACGCGGGAAATGGGCGACGCGGTACTGGCGGCGCTGTAAGGGATTTTCAGTAACGGCGGAAAGGTCGGAGAAGCAAGATGATGCGAGTAGGTCTGGTCGGTTGGCGTGGCATGGTTGGTTCCGTGCTGATGCAGCGGATGGTGGAAGAGGGCGATTTCGCCCACATCGAGCCGGTTTATTTCTCCACTTCGGCGGCGGGCGGCAAGGCTCCGGTGTTCGGCGGCAAGGAGGCAGCACTGCCGCTGCAGGACGCCAGCAGCGTGGATGCCCTGAAGGCATGTGACGTCGTCATCACCTGCCAGGGCGGCGACTACACCAAAGAGGTCTATCCCAAGCTGCGCGCTACCGGCTGGAACGGCCACTGGATCGACGCCGCCAGCGCGCTGCGCATGGCAGACGATGCAGTCATCGTGCTCGACCCGGTCAACCGCAATGTCATCGACCAGGCGCTGGCCAAGGGTGGCCGCAACTGGATAGGCGGTAACTGCACCGTCTCGTTGATGCTGATGGGCCTGGGCGGGCTGTTCAAACATGATCTCGTCGAGTGGGTGTCGGCGATGACCTACCAGGCTGCCTCCGGCGCCGGCGCGCAGAACATGCGCGAGCTGATCTCCCAGATGGGGGCGATCCACGCCTCGGTGTCGGACCTGCTGGCCGACCCGGCGTCCGCCATCCTCGACATCGACCGCAAGGTCGCCGAAACCATCCGCTCCGACGCCTTCCCGAAGAAGAACTTCCGCAACACCCCGCTCGCCGGAAGCCTCATTCCCTGGATCGACGTGCCGGTTGAGCACGGCCAGTCCAAGGAGGAGTGGAAGGGCGGCGCCGAGTGCAACAAGATCCTCGGCAAGCCGGCTTTCCGCAGTGAGGGCAGCATTCCCATCGACGGCCTGTGCGTGCGCATTGGCGCGATGCGCTGCCATTCCCAGGGGCTGACCATCAAGCTGAAGAAGGACGTGCCGCTGGACGAGGTGAGCGAGATCATCGCCACCGCCAATGACTGGGTGAAGCTGGTGCCGAACGAGCGCGAGCTCTCCGAGCGCGAACTGACTCCGGCTGCGGTTACCGGCACGCTGACGGTTCCGGTCGGTCGCCTGCACAAGCTGGCGATGGGGCCGGAATACCTTGGCGCCTTCACCGTCGGCGACCAACTCCTCTGGGGCGCGGCCGAGCCGCTGCGCCGCATGCTGCGCATCCTGCTCGAACGCTGATCGAAGCGCAGGGCGTCTATGCCCTGCGCCATAGACTTGACCCGCATGTCCTGACACAGAACGGGCTGCGGGTCCAGCGCTCCGTTGAAAAAAGCCTTGTGCCTGAAAGAATTGCTGCACGAAGTTGAGCTTAATGCTAGATTGCTAGCCCAAGTCCATGATGCTATGTCTCTTGCCGGTTGAATGCCGCAGGGGGAACGGGTTTGAAGGCAATGATGAAAACGTCGCTCAAGGCTTCCCTGGTCGCAGTCGCGATCGCTTCGCTGTCATCCATCGGTCATGCGGCCGGGCTCGGGCAGATCAACGTTCTTAGCGGCCTTGGGCAGCCGTTGAGGGCCGAAATCCCGGTCAGCGGGACTGCGCAGGAACTGCAATCACTCTCTGCCCGCATTGCCTCGCCGGATGCCTTTCGCCAGGCGAACATCCCTTATGCAGGTGTGCTGAGCAGCCTGGCCGTTACCGTTGATAACCGCGGCCAGCGCCCGGTTCTGCGTCTCAGCAGCGACCGGCCTGTCAATGATCCTTTTCTCGATCTGCTGATTGAGCTCGACTCCAGTTCAGGTCGCCTGGTCCGCGAGTACACCTTCCTGCTCGATCCTGTCGATCTGGGCGCCACGCCGCGTAATGGCGGGGCATTCACCCCCGCGGCGCGACCCGCACCGGCTGTACCGGCGCCGCAGCCAATCGCTGCTGCCCCGCGTCCGTCCCCAGTGGCACAGCAGGTCGCTTCCCCGTCCCGCAGCCCGAACGGCCAATACACCGTGCGACGGGGCGACACGCTGCGTCGTATCGCCGAAGCCAACCGGCCCGATGGGGTCACGCTGGACCAGATGCTGATCGCGCTCTATCGCGGCAATCCGGAGGCGTTTGATGGTGGAAACATCAATCGCCTGCGGGCCGGCGCAATCCTCAGCCTGCCAGGTGGAGAAGCCGCCGGCGCCGTGGAGGTTGGAGAAGCGCGGCGTGAGGTGGTAGCGCACTCCGCTGATTTCGAAGCGTACCGTCGCCGGTTGGCATCGTCCGCCGTCAGCCGGCCGGCTGAGAGTGCTCCAGCCGAGCAGTCCTCCGCTGGGCGTATCACGCCGCGTGTGGAGGAGGCCCGACCCGCTGCAGAGAATGGTGACAAGGTGCAGGTGTCACGCACCGAGCGCGCAGGTGGAGCGAGCGGCGGCGATGCTGCGAGCCGGGTGCAATCCCTGGAGGAGGAACTGGTTTCGCGCGAGAAGGCGTTGGAAGAGGCGAATGCCCGCCTGGCCGAGCTCGAACGCAACATCCGTGACCTGCAGAAGCTGGTTGAACTCAAGAGCGAAAGCCTGGGTCAGCTTCAGCAGCAGTTGCAGGGCGGGGCATCGGGCAGTGCAGTCGAGCCTCCCGCGACTCCGGCTGCTCCGCCGCCCACGGCTCCTGCTGGCGAAGCGACGCCTTTGCCGCCTGCCGAAGCCGCGCCTGCGGTCGAAGCGCCAGTTCAGCCGGCGCCGCCCCCTGTGGCGCAGGCTGCACCCCGCCCGCCAGCGCCTCCCAAGCCGGCGGCGCCCGCTCCTGAGCCGGAAGAGGGCTTCATCCAGAGCCTACTGAAGGATCCGACGCTGCTTGCCGCCGGTGGCGGCATCCTGATCCTGCTCCTGGGGTATGCGGCTTATCGCATGCGTCAGAAGCGCAAGGAAGGCGAGCGTGGCGATACCGAGGCGCTGATGAGCGAATTCCCGCCGGAAAGCAGCGGTGTATTCGGCGGCACCGGCGGTCAGAGTGTGGATACCGGCAACAGCAGCGTCATCCATACCGATTTCAGCCAGTCTGGGCTGTCTTCGATCGACGCGGATGAGGGCGTGGACCCGGTCGCCGAGGCGGACGTCTATATGGCGTATGGCCGCGATGCTCAAGCCGAGGAAATCCTGCAGGATGCACTCAAGGCGGATCCAGCACGGGCTGCCATCTACCTCAAGCTGCTGGAGATCTATGCCCAGCGCAAGAGTCTGAAGCCCTTCGAGACGACAGCTACCGAATTGTATGGCCGAACCAACGGTCAAGGCCCTGATTGGGAAAAGGCTGCCCAGATGGGCCGCAAGCTGGATCCGGAGAATCCGCTCTACAACGGCGGAGCCGTCGAGACTGCTGGGGCGGGCGCGCCGCAGACCGAACAGCCGCTTGGGCCCGCTGCAGCGGCTGCTGGATTGGGGACCGTAGCGGGTGCAATGGCGGTCGCGGCGGCCCAGGAAAAGGTGGATGAGAAGGCCGGCTTGCAGGGGGACGCACTCGATACTTCTGAAGAGCCGACCGGCCCTTCCCTGGCGAGCCTGGACTTTACGACTTCTTCGCCAGTGGATCCCAGTCCCTCCCAGTTAAAGGACACCTGGGCGATGCCCGGCGAGCTGGGGCAGCTGGCACAGGGGGAAAATGAGTCGCTCCCGGCGAATGAGCCTCCGCCGCCGGCCGACGACATGTCGCTGGATTTCGATCTCGATCTCGGCGAACCGGAAGCCGGGTCCGTGCCGCCGGCATCACTTTCCGAAACGGGCGGGATCGATGAGTCCTTCCAGACCCGTTCTGCCGATCTTGTTCTGGACCTGGACGTCAGCGGCGATGAAGCGCCAACCGAGCCGCCGTCCCTGGGCTCCGGTGAAACGGTCGATTCCTCTCGGCATCAGGACTCCACCGTGACCGTGCTGGGCAATGAGATGGACCTGGCCAGCGCGGAAGAGCCGGGCTTGGCCTTCGAACTGCCCGAGCTGAATGTTCCCAAGTCGTCGCCGGCCTTCGACATGAGCGCGACGGTGATCCAGAGCGACGAGCCCGGGCAGGAGGACGATGCAGCTGTGGTCGACCTGGAGAAGACCAGCTTCGACAGCAGCCTGCTGGACTTCGATCTGGACATCGACTCGCCTACCACGACCTCGGTGACGGAGCCCCCGGCTCTGGATCTTACCAGTATCGATCTGGATCTCGAGCCTCCCGCGGAAGAGGGGCCGGCCGCATCTCCCACGTCTTTACCAGAAGCAGGTGGCGAGGTTGATACCAAGCTCGAGCTTGCCCGGGCGTACGACGAGATGGGCGACAAGGAAGGCGCGCGCGAATTGCTGGAAGAGGTGTTGAAGGAAGGCAGCGCCGCCCAGCAGCTGACCGCCCGCGAACTGATGGAAAAGCTTGGCTGAGACTCTTTGGAGATGCCGCCGCGGCGCAAGCGTGCCGCGGCGGCTTTGTCGTTTACCGCGATGCATTCCGGTTCCATCCTGCTGATCTGGCTCGCCGGCGTTACGCTGGTGCAGTTGCTCCCGCCTGTAACGCTGACGCTGGCGCTGGGGAGTGCGCTTCTGCTTGCCTTCGCATTTGCGCCCCAGCGAGCGCGTCGGCTCGTGCGCCGGGTACGCGTTTTCCTGCTTGTTATCGCGGTACTGTTCGCGTGGTTTACGCCAGGGGAGGCTGTCATTCGGGCCTGGCCATCACTAAGTCCTAGTCGGGAGGGGCTGGAAATGGCTTATCTGCACGGCGCAAGGCTCCTGGTTGTGGTGTGTGCCGTGGCGCTGTTGCTGGAGCGTCTTCCTGCGGATCGGCTTGTGAGCGGCTTGTACGCGTTGTGCCGCCCTCTTGCATGTGCCGGGCTTTCCGCTGAACGCCTCGCCCTGCGGCTGATGCTGGTTTTCCGCTATGTGGAAGGCGGAGCCGGGCGCGGCTGGAAAGACTGGCTGGGCGGGCAGGATGAGGGTGAAGAAGCGCCGGTGCTGTTGCGGCGTGAGCGCCTGGGCTGGGTGGAGGGCACGATGTTCTGTGGCTTGGTGCTGGCTTGGGCGGGGTGGCTGTGGTGGTGAGGATCGCGCTCGGTGTTGAGTACGCTGGCGACTGTTTCGAAGGCTGGCAGAGCCAGCGCCATGGGCGCACGGTTCAGGACGCGCTCGAGACTGCTCTCGGGGGCGTGGCGGGCGAGCCTGTCCGGACTCACTGTGCCGGTCGAACGGATACCGGCGTCCATGCCACTGCCCAGGTGGTTCATTTCGACGTAGCTGCCCGACGGCCGTTGTCGGCTTGGGTGCGCGGCGTCAATAGCGCCTTGCCGCCGGCGGTGGCTGTGCGCTGGGCGGTGGAGGTTCCCGAGCAGTTTCACGCCCGCTTCTGCGCCTTCGAGCGACGCTACCGCTACATTCTTTTCAATTCTCCGACCCGACCGGCGCTGTTGGCGGGTCGGGTTGGCTGGTTTCATCTGCCCCTGGAAGAAGCAAGGATGGCGGAAGCGGCTGCCTGCCTTGTCGGCCGGCAGGATTTCTCCTCCTTTCGCGCGGCGGGATGCCAGGCAAAGTCTCCAGTTCGCGACATGCGCGAGGTGGCGGTCCAGCGCCAGGGCGACTATCTGCTGTTCGATTTCCGCGCCGACGGTTTCCTGCACCACATGATCCGCAATCTGGTCGGCGCCTTGGTCTATGTGGGCAAAGGGCGTTATCCGCCCAGCTGGTTGCAGGAGGCCTTGGCGCTGCGGGACAGGAGTCGTGCGGCGCCTACTTTCGCGCCGGATGGCTTGTACCTGTGCGGGGTGGGATATGAAGCGCACTGGTCGCTGCCAGACGAAGGGCGTATCATCGCGGCGCCCCAGCTTCCCCTCATCTGAATGTCCCGAACCCGGATCAAGATCTGCGGCCTTACGCGCCCCGAAGACGTGCGTGCCGCCGTAAGCGCCGGCGCCGATGCAGTAGGTTTCGTGTTCTATCCGCCCAGTCCGCGTAATGTATCGGTGGCGCGGGCGGCGGAACTTGCAGCGCTGCTGCCCCCGTTCGTCAGCGCCGTCGGCCTCTTCGTCAATCCTGTCCCCGTCTTCGTCAACGAGGTGCTATCAGCGGTGCCGCTGCAGTTTTTGCAGTTTCACGGCGATGAGACGAATGCCGAATGCGCCCGCTATCGCATGCCCTGGATCAAGGCGGCGAGGATGCGGCCTGGAGTCGATCTGCTAGAATTCGCCCTTTCCCACCCCGGCGCCAGCGGCATCCTGCTCGATGCCTATGTCGACGGCTACGGCGGTGGTGGGAAGACTTTCGATTGGTCCCTGATTCCTGTTGGCCTAGATCGGCCGATCATCCTGTCCGGTGGGCTGGCGCCCGAGAATGTGCAGGAGGCGGTGCGGTGCGTGCGCCCGTGGGCAGTGGACGTCTCCAGCGGCGTGGAAGCCGCGAAGGGGATTAAGGACGCGGACAAGATCGCCGCCTTCGTTGCTGGAGTTCGAGATGCAGATGGCTGATACGCCTTATTCGTTTCCCGATGCCCGCGGGCATTTCGGTCCCTATGGCGGCATCTTCGTCGCCGAAACGCTGATTCCGGCGCTGGAAGAGTTGCGCCTCGCCTACGAGGCATGTATTGCCGACCCCGAGTTCATTGCCGAGTACGAATACGAGCTCAAGCACTATGTGGGCAGGCCCAGCCCCATCTACCACGCCCGCCGCTTGTCGGAGAAGTTCGGCGGCGCGCAGATCTACCTGAAGCGTGAAGATCTGAACCACACCGGCGCGCACAAGGTGAACAACTGTATTGGCCAGGCGCTGCTGGCCAAGCGCATGGGCAAGCCCCGTGTCATCGCCGAGACCGGCGCTGGCCAGCATGGGGTTGCCAGTGCCACCGTAGCGGCGCGCTATGGCATGGAGTGCGTGGTCTACATGGGTTCGGAGGACGTCAAGCGCCAAGCTGCCAACGTTTACCGGATGAAGCTGCTGGGTGCCAAGGTGGTGCCGGTGGAGTCCGGCTCCAAGACTTTGAAGGACGCGCTCAATGAAGCGATGCGCGATTGGGTTACCAACATCGCGGATACCTTCTACATCATCGGCACGGTGGCCGGCCCCCACCCCTACCCGCAGATGGTGCGCGATTTCCAGACCGTGATCGGCAAGGAATGCAAGGTGCAGATGCCGGAGCTGGCCGGTCGCCAGCCCGACTACGTGATTGCATGCGTGGGTGGCGGCTCGAACGCCATCGGCATTTTTCACCCTTACATCGCCGAGGCGGGTGTCAAGCTGGTGGGGGTCGAAGCGGCGGGGGATGGCCTGGAAACCGGGCGCCATGCCGCACCGCTGACTGCCAATGCGAAGGTAGGCGTGCTGCATGGCAATCGCACCTATCTGATGCAGGACGAAGATGGCCAGATCATCGAAACCCACTCGATTTCCGCTGGCCTGGACTATCCCGGTGTCGGCCCCGAGCACGCCTGGCTGAAGGATACCGACCGTGCCGAGTATGTCGCCGTCACCGATGGCGAGGCGCTGCAGGCCTTCCACGACCTGTGCCGCTACGAGGGCATCATCCCGGCGCTGGAGTCTTCCCATGCGCTGGCCTATGCCGCCAAGCTCGCACCCACGCTGCCGCGTGACCGCATCCTGCTGGTGAATCTGTCCGGCCGTGGCGACAAGGATATGCATACCGTCGCCGAGCGTTCCGGCATCCAGTTCTGAACCTTCCGGCGGGCCGCTTTCGCCGGCCCCGCTGCCAGAAAGCACCTATGTCCAAAATCCAGACCACTTTCCAGCGCTTGCAGGCCAGCGGGCGCAGGGCCTTAATTCCTTTCATCACCGCGGGCGATCCCGCGCCCGAGCTGACGGTGCCACTGATGCACGGCCTGGTTGCAGGTGGCGCTGACGTGCTCGAGCTGGGCGTGCCCTTCTCGGATCCGATGGCGGACGGGCCCACCATCCAGCGTGCTTCCGAGCGGGCTCTGGCGCAGGGCATGAGCTTGCGCAAGGTGCTCGAACTGGTGCGCACCTTCCGCCAGGATGATGCCAACACGCCGGTGGTCCTGATGGGCTACGCCAACCCCATCGAAGCGATGGGCGCGGAGACCTTCATTGATGCAGCGGTGGCGGCGGGCGTGGATGGCGTGCTGGTGGTCGATTACCCGCCGGAGGAGTGCTTCTCCTTCGCCGAGCGCAGCCGCAGTGCGGGGTTGGATCCCATCTTCCTGCTGGCGCCTACCTCCACCGAGCAGCGTTTCGCCGATGTGGCAAGGGCGGGCAGCGGCTACATCTACTACGTATCGTTGAAGGGTGTGACTGGTGCAGGCAACCTGGATTTCGACGAGGTGGCCCGCCGCATTCCGCAGATCCGTGCCGCGGTCGGTCTGCCGGTCGGCGTCGGCTTCGGCATCCGCGATGCCGAGAGCGCCCGGCGCATCGGCGCGGTGGCGGACGCAGTCGTGATCGGCAGCCGCATCATAGAAGAGCTGGAGCGCAGCCCGCGCGACCAGGCCGTGGCCAACGTCACCGCATTCATAGCAGGCATCCGGAGCGCCCTGGACAGCCTGGACACCACCCTCGCAGGAGCGACCCGATGAGCTGGCTCCAGAAGCTGCTGCCCCCCAAGATCAAACGCAGCGAAACTGCTGCGCGCAACAAATCCATTCCTGAAGGCCTGTGGAGCAAGTGCCCGTCCTGCGAGGCGGTGCTGTACCGCTCCGACCTGGAGAGCAACCAGAGCGTCTGCCCGAAGTGTGGGCATCACCAGCGCCTGCGTGCGCGCACCCGGCTGGATCTTCTGCTGGATGCCGAAGGCCGCTTCGAGATCGGTGCCGAGGTGGTGCCGGTGGATCCGCTCAAGTTCAAGGATTCCCGCCGCTACACCGAGCGTCTTTCCAGCGCCGTCGCCGATACGGGAGAGGCGGATGCGATGGTGGTCATGCAGGGCGCGATCCAGACCGTGCCGGTGGTGGTGGCCTGCTTCGAGTTCGAGTTCCTTGGTGGTTCCATGGGCTCGGTGGTGGGCGAGCGTTTCGTGCGCGGTGCGCGTGCCGCGCTGGAGCAGCGCCTGCCCTTCATCTGCATTACCGCGACCGGCGGCGCCCGCATGCAGGAGGGCCTGTTCTCCCTGATGCAGATGGCCAAGACCACTGCCGTCATCACCCAGTTGGCGCAGCGCAAGCTACCTTTCATCACGCTGCTCACCGACCCGACCATGGGCGGCGTATCCGCCAGCTTCGCCTTCATGGGCGATGTGGTGATCGCCGAACCGGGCGCGCTGATCGGCTTCGCCGGTCCGCGGGTCATCGAGCAGACGGTGCGCGAGAAGCTGCCTGAGGGGTTCCAGCGTTCCGAGTTCCTGCTGGAAAAGGGCGCGATCGACATGATCGTGGATCGCCGCGAGTTGCGTGAGCGCCTGGCCGATCTGCTGACTCTGATGTGCCGTCAGCCTTCGGTCAAGGCCTGATCCACTGGCGGGACTGCAAGCGATGTCGCTGCCGAAGACGCTGGCCGCCTGGCTCGATCTGCTTGAGAGCCGGCACGGACAAGTGATCCAGCTAGGGCTGGAGCGGGTGCAGGCCGTCCGCACGAAGATGGGTGACGCGCCGGATGCGGTGGTCATCACCGTCGGCGGCACCAACGGCAAAGGTTCCACCTGCGCCATGCTGGAGGCCATCCTGCTGGCCGAGGGCTACAGGGTTGGCTGTTACACCTCGCCGCATCTGCAGCACTACAACGAGCGGGTGCGCGTGAACGGCCAGGATGTGACCGACGAGACCTTGATCTCCGCTTTCGAGGCGGTGGAGAGCGCCCGCGGCGACACTCCGCTCACCTATTTCGAGCATGGCACGCTGGCGGCCTGGGAAATCTTCCGCGGCGTCGCGTTGGACGCGATCATCCTGGAAGTTGGCCTCGGCGGGCGGCTGGATGCGGTGAACGTGTTCGATGCGGATTGCGCCATCGTTACCGGCGTCGCCTTGGATCACATGGAATTCCTGGGCGACGACAGGGAGGCCATCGGCTTTGAGAAAGCCGGAATCTTCCGGGCCGGCCGTCCTGCGGTCTGCGGCGATCCGCAGCCGCCTACCTCGGTACTGGAGCACGCTGAGCGCATCGGCGCCACGCTGTGGGTGAGCGGGCGGGATTTCGGCTTCGGCGGCGACCGTCAGCAATGGGGCTATTGGCGCTATGAGGCGCCTCACGCCGGCGGCCGGCTGATCAAGCGCGGCGGTCTTGCCTACCCGGCCTTGCGTGGTGCCAACCAACTGCTCAACGCGGCTGCGGCGCTGACTGCCCTGGAGACCTTGCGCGATCGCGTCCCGGTTTCCATGCAGGCGGTGCGCCAGGGCTTGATGCTGGTGGAAGTGCCGGGGCGCTTCCAGGTACTGCCGGGCAAGCCGGCAGTGGTACTGGATGTGGCGCACAATCCGCAGGCCGCCGGGGTGCTGGCGGAGAACCTTTCGGGCATGGGCTTCTATCCGGAAACCTGGGCGGTGTTCGGAATGCTCGCAGACAAAGACGTGGAAGGCGTCGTTGCGCTGCTCAACGACAGGGTGGACCATTGGCTGATCGCTGGCCTGCCAGGACCACGCGGCGTGGAGGCGGAAGCGCTGGCGGTCCGCCTGCATGCAGCCGAGGCAAAGGGTGACTTACGTACTTTCCGCAGCCCGGCCGAGGCATATGATGCAGCGCGGAAAAGCGCTGCCGAGGGTGATAGAATTGTCGTCTTTGGCTCCTTCCTGACCGTGGCGGATGTGCTTACGGCCATCCAGGACCAGAGGCGGGCCGAACGGCACTGAGGGTTTCCTGGTGAGCGACGCAGACAACCTCGAGATCAAGAAGCGCGCCCGCCGGCGCCTCGTCGGCGCAGCCGCGCTGGCCTTGCTCGCCGCCATCCTGCTGCCGGTGATGATGGATCAGGAGCCCCGGCCAACTGGCCAGGACATCCAGGTGTCCATCCCCGACCGCGGCAATGTGCCGCCTCCCCGAGCTGCGTTGTCCCGCGAGCCTCAGCCGGAACCCGAAATCCCCCCCGTGCCGGAAGAGGCACCTGCGTTGCCGCCGGTCCCGCAAGTGGAACCGCCCGCGGCGGCGCCAGCGGCCAGTGTGCCCACTCCTCCGCAGGCCACAGCCAAGCCGCCGGCGCAGACGCCGCCTGCGGCCGGCCGGGACGAGGAGGCGGCCCGTGTCCAAGCCATCCTGAGCGGCGGACAAGCCGCGGCGCAGCAAGCTGCGGCCAACGAGTCCTACGTCCTGCAGGTGGGGGCCTTCGGCGATGCGACCAAGGCGGGTGGGCTCAGCACCGACTTGAAGAAGCAGGGCTACGCCGCCTACACGGAGCGAGCGGGCAACGTCACCCGCGTTCGTGTCGGCCCATTCTCCAAGCGGGACGAAGCTGAGAAAGTGGCGGCAAAATTGAAGGCGCAAGGCCATAACGCGGTGTTGACGCCGCGGTGACAGTGTTCAGATGACGGTATTCGATTATGTGTTTCTCGCCGTGCTGGCCTTGTCAGCTGCGGTGGGAATGTGGCGTGGCCTGGTCAGCGAGGTGATGGCCTTAGTGGCCTGGGCGCTGGCGCTGCTCGCCGCCTGGCGCTACGGCAGCGTGGCGGCAGGCCTGCTGGAAGGGTTGGTGACCGAGCCGGCATGGCGTCAGGTGGCAGGCTTCGTCCTGGTGTTCGTGGCGGTGCTGTTGCTGGCAGCCTTCCTGCGTTTCCTGCTCCGCGAGTTGTTGCGCGCCGCGGGCCTGGGGGCGACGGACAGATTCTTCGGGGCACTTTTCGGTCTTGCGCGTGGTCTCTGCATCGCGTTCGTGGTCGTTTTGCTGGGTGGGTTGGTCGGCGTGGCGCGGGAGCCCTGGTGGGCGAACGCGATGTTCTCGCCGCCGCTCGAGACGGCGGTCGTGGCCGCCAAACCGTGGTTACCGAATGCGGTGGCCGACAGGATTCGTTTCAGATAGGCAGGTCTTCCAAATGTGCGGAATTCTTGGGGTCGTCGCGACTTCCCCGGTCAATCAGTTGCTCTACGACGGACTGCAAGTCCTTCAACATCGCGGGCAGGATGCCGCTGGCATCGTCACGGCGGAGGGCGGCCGGTTCCACATGCACAAGGGCTCCGGCCTGGTGCGCGACGTGTTCCGCACCCGCAACATGCGCAATCTAGATGGCAACTGGGGCATCGCTCATGTGCGCTACCCCACCGCCGGCTCCGCCTACAACGCGGCGGAGGCGCAGCCTTTCTACGTCAATTCGCCCTTCGGCCTGCTGCTGGCACACAACGGTAACCTGACGAATTCGGAAGAGCTCAAGCGCGAGATGTTCCTCGCTGACCTGCGCCACATCAACACCAACTCCGACTCCGAAGTGCTGCTCAACGTCCTCGCCCACGAGTTGCAGGCGGCCTGCAACGGCCTGAAGCTGGATGAGGAGGCGGTATTCCGTGCGGTGGCCGGTGTGCACAGGCGCTGCCGCGGCGCCTATGCCGCTGTGGTCATGATTGCCGGCTATGGCCTGCTTGCCTTCCGCGATCCCTACGGCATCCGTCCGTTGGTCATTGGCCGCAACGACGTGGGCGAGGGGACGGAGTGGCTGGTGGCGTCCGAATCGGTGGCGGTGGATGTGCTGGGCTTCAAACTGTTGCGCGACGTGGCGCCAGGCGAAGCGATCCTGATCGACACCGAAGGGAATTTCCGCAGCCGCCAGTGCGCCGAGCGCACGGTGGAAGCGCCCTGCATGTTCGAGTTCGTCTACCTGGCCCGGCCGGACTCCATCATCGATGGTGTTTCGGTGTACGAGTCGCGCGTCAAGATGGGGGAATTCCTGGCGGAAAAGATGAAGCGCACCATGCCGCATGTGACCATCGACGTGGTTATTCCCATCCCCGACTCCAGCCGGCCGGCGGCAATGGAGATGGCCCACCGCCTTGGCCTTCCGTACCGCGAGGGCTTCGTCAAAAACCGCTACATCGGCCGCACTTTCATCATGCCCGGCCAGGCGACCCGCAAGAAGTCGGTGCGCCAGAAGCTGAACACCATACATCAGGAGTTCCAGGGCAAGAACGTGCTGCTGGTGGATGACTCCATCGTCCGCGGAACCACCAGCAAGGAAATCGTCAACATGGCCCGCGAGGCCGGGGCGGCCAAGGTTTATCTGGCCTCCGCGGCGCCGCCGGTGCGTCACGCCAATGTCTACGGCATCGACATGCCGACGCGTGGCGAGCTGATCGCCTCCGGCCGCAACGAAGAAGAAATCTGCAAGGAGATCGGTGCCGATGGCCTGTTGTACCAGGATCTGGACGATCTGAAAGCAGCGGTGCGAGCGGTGAACCCCTCGATCAATTTTTTCGAGACTTCCTGTTTCGATGGTAGCTATGTGACCGGCGACATCACCGCCGAGTACCTGAGCGGCGTCGAGAACCAGCGCAACGAGGGCGGCAAGTCCGGCGAAGAGAACGAGGCGGGCCAGCTCGACCTCAACTTGGCCACCTCCAGCCAGGACCACTGAGCGCATGGACGATCTCGACTTCGATACTCTGGCGGTGCGTGCCGGTACCGCCCGGAGCCAGTTCAACGAGCACTCCGAGGCGCTGTATCTCACCTCCAGCTTTGTCTTCGAAAGTGCTGCGCAGGCCGCTGCGCGCTTCTCCGGCGAGGAGGATGGCAATGTATATGCCCGCTTCTCCAACCCGACGGTGAGCGCCATGCAGACCCGGCTGGCTGCGCTCGAGGGGGCAGAGGGCTGCGTCGCCACCGCGTCCGGGATGTCGGCGGTGCTGTCCCTGGTGATGGCGACGCTGCAGGCTGGGGATCACATTGTTGCTTCGCGCGGCCTCTTCGGCGCCACCCAGCAGTTGCTGGGCACCATCATGGCCAAGTTCGGCATCGAGACCAGCTTTGTGCCGGCGACCGATCTGAACGCTTACCGCGAAGCGGCCAAGCCGCGAACCAAGCTGTTCTTCATCGAAACGCCCTCGAATCCGCTGACCGAGGTGGTGGACATTGCGGCGGTGGCTGCAATCGCCCACGAAGCGGGTGCGGTCCTGGCGGTGGATAACTGCTTCTGCACGCCAGCCCTGCAACAGCCGTTGGCACTGGGGGCGGACGTGGTTGTGCATTCCGCGACCAAGTACCTGGACGGTCAGGGGCGGGTGCTGGGCGGCGCGGTGGTGGGCGCGAAGGCGATCACCGAGGAGGTGTTCAAGTTCCTGCGCACTGCTGGTCCGACGCTGTCGCCTTTCAACGCCTGGGTGATCCTGAAGGGCCTGGAAACCTTGCGCATCCGCATGGAGGCACAGTCAGCCAATGCGCTTGCGCTGGCTGGCTGGCTGGAGGCTCAACCGGGCGTGGCGCGGGTGTTCTATCCCGGCCTGGCTTCGCATCCGCAGCATGAACTGGCGATGCGGCAGCAAAAGTCGGGCGGTGCCATCGTGAGCTTCGAGGTCGGGGGAGGCCGTGAGGCCGCCTGGCGAGTGGTGGATGCCTGCAAGACCTTGTCCATCACCGCCAACCTTGGCGATACCAAGAGCACCATCACCCATCCTGCGTCGACGACCCATGGCCGGATTTCCCCCGAAGCGCGGGCGGCTGCCGGTATCAGCGATGGCCTGCTGCGTATTGCTGTCGGGCTGGAATCGGTGGGGGACCTGCAGGCGGATCTGAGCGGCGGACTGCGCGGCCGCTGAGCGTCATCGAGTCGCACCTGCGATGCGACGGCGCAATGCCGTCGCGGCTCAGGCCGGTCTCCACTCCCGGCGGTTCAGGCCGCCGTGCGAGTACTCCAGATAGCGTGCGCTGTCGTGCCAGTCCGGCAGCACCCAGCGTTCGCAGTCCTTTCCTTCCACAACATGATGATGCTGTGCCGGCCTGTGGGTATGGCCGTGGATCAGCAGCGGCTCACCATGGGCGCGCAGCAATCCGGCGACGGCGTCCGGATTGACGTCCATGATCGCCATCGTTTTTTCCCGCTTGGCCTCCTCGCTGCGCTGACGCAGGCTTTCGATGAAGGCCTTGCGCTCAGCCAGGGGCCGGGCGAGGAATGCGCGCTGCCAGTCGGCATCCTGGACCTGCCGGCGGTAGGCCTGATAGGCGCGGTCGTCGGTGCAGAGCGCGTCGCCGTGGCTGAGCAGAAGCCGGTGGCCGTCGATGAGGATCTCGCAGGGGTCGGACAGCAGGCGCAGGCCGGCCGCCTGGGCAAAGTCACTGCCTATCAGCACGTCGCGGTTGCCGCGCATGAAGGCCAGTTGCACGCCGGTGTCCGCAAGTGCGCGCAGCGCCTCGCAGATTGTGGCGTTCAGCGGGGCGGCGAGGTCGTCGTCGCCAGCCCAGTATTCGAAGAGGTCACCCAGTATCCAGACGCTGGCGGCCTGGCGCGCCGGTCCGGCGAGGAAGCCGAGGAAGGCGGCAACGGTTTCCGGGTGATCGTCCGAGAGATGCAGATCGGACAGGAAAAGGGCGGGAGCGGCGGCGGGCGCCGCTCCCGTGATGCTCGCGGCTTGTTGCGGCGCGGACTGCACCGTCAGACGATCTCGGCGCGCTCGACGATCACGTCTTCCTTGGGCACGTCCTGGTGGAAGCCGCTGGAGCCGGTCTTGACCGTGCGGATCTTGTCCACCACGTCCAGGCCCTCGCTCACTCTGCCGAACACGCAATATCCCCAGCCCTGGAGGTCGGGGGAGCGGAAGTTGAGGAAGTCGTTGTCGGCCACGTTGATGAAGAACTGGGCGGACGCGGAGTGCGGTGCCTGGGTGCGGGCCATGGCGATGGTACCGCGGTCGTTCTTCAGGCCGTTGTCGGCTTCGTTCTTGATCGGATCACGGGTGGGCTTTTGCTTCATGCCGGGTTCGAAGCCGCCGCCCTGGATCATGAAGCCGTCGATCACGCGGTGGAACACGGTGTTGTCGTAGTGGCCGGCTTCCACATAGGCGAGGAAGTTTTCGACGGTGACGGGGGCCTTTTCGGCGTCCAGTTCAAGGGTGATGACGCCGTGGTTGGTATGCAGCTTGACTGCCATGATGGGGCTCCTGATGTGTTGGTTGTTCGACGAAAGGCGGCCTGAGCCGCGCTTCAGGGCTTGCTGGCCGCGGCGGGGGGCAGGGCGTCGAGGACGCGGGCGCCGCGGATCATGACCGGGGTGACCGGTACGTTTTGGTGCATGCCGAGGTTGCGGGTAGGGACCCGGGTGATGGCGCTGATGACGTCCATGCCGCGCACCACCTTGCCGAAAACCGCGTAACCCCAGCCATCCGAAGACGGATAGTCCAGGAAGCGATTGGCGGCAACGTTGATGAAGAACTGCGCGGAGGCGGAGTGGGGCGCCGGCGTGCGCGCCATGGCAATGGTACCGACGTCGTTCTTGAGGCCATTGCGGGCTTCGTTCTCGATTGGCGGGCGGGTGGATTTCTCCCGCATGCTGGCGTCGAAGCCGCCACCCTGGACCATGAAACCGGGGATCACGCGGTGGAAGATGGTGCCGACGTAGTGGCCGTCGCGCACGTATTGGAGGAAGTTCTCCACCGTCTTCGGCGCCTTGTCCGGATAGAGCTCGAGGACAACGTTGCCCTGGTCGGTTTCCAACTCCACGTAAGGGTTGGCTGCATGAGCCGCGCCGAATGCGGAGAGCAGCGCGACGAGGCAGAGGATGCGGGCAAAAAGGCGTTTCATTGTCGCTCCGGTTTGGTGAGGAGGGTTGGCGCTCAGGCGGCGCCTTCGAAGACGATCTTCCAGCGGCTGCCTTCGCGTTTCCAGTACTGCCGCTTGCGCATCTTGTCGGTGTGCTTGTCGGTGCGGAATTCCTGCTCGAAGGTGACGACGACCATCTCGTCCTTGCCCGGGTTGCGGAACATGCTGAGCTTGTCCACCGTGATCTTAGCCGGCCCTCGGTTGGCAGCCACCCGGCGCTTCTGTGCCATCCAGCTGGCGTGGTCCAGTTTGTCGCCGCGGAAGTCATCCGAGTAGTGAGAGAGATAGCGCTCGACGTCGTTCCCTTCCCAGTCGCTGCGCCAGGTCTCTATCGCCTGGTTGAGGCTGCTGCGCTGCGCCTGCCAGTCGTCCAGCGACAGCCATTCGATTTCGTTGCTGATGATGACGGGGGTGAGGCCGGGCTCGATGTAGTTGGCCAGGGCGGAAAGATCCTGGTTAGCCAGCACCACGCAGCCTTCCGACGCCTTGGGCGGGCGGGCGTAGGTGTCGCTGGGCGTGCCGTGCAGCCAGATGCCGTGCCCGGTGCGGCCCAGGCGTTTGTCCCAGTCATTCGGGTAATTGATCGGGAAGGCTCCGCTGCCGTAGAAGTCGGGCAGTCGGGCGGGCGAGATAAAGGAGGTGACGTGATAGACGCCGAGTGGCGTGCGGTTGTCGCCTTCCTTGACCTTCTCCGCGCCGGCTTTGCCGTGACTGGCGTAGAAGTCGGCGACGAAGCGCGGCTTGCCGTTATCGTTCCGATAGACGTAGAGCCGGGCGCGCTTGGTGTCGACCACGACCGCGTAGCGCTGGTCGCGCTCCATCTGTAGCAGGTAGCGCGGCACGTAATCCTGGCGCGGGCGCTCCTGGTAGGCGCGCAGCCGGGCGGCGGCTTCTTCGCGCAGGCCTTCAAGTTGAGGCTCGCCGCCGTCGGCATTGCCGAAGGCGGCGAGCGGCCGGGCGCGGGCGAGCAGCAAGTCGCCCTTGATGAGATGTGCCAGGCGGAAGTTGGGATAGGCCTGAAGCAGCGCCTCGGTGCGATCGAAGGCTGCGTCCAGGCGGTTGGTCTCGATCTCGCCGAAGATGACCTGGAGCGCGGCTTCGGGGCCGGCGTCGGAGATCTTGCGGTCGGACGGCGCGGCGTGGCTGGCGGGCGCCAGCAGGCTGGCAGTCGTAAGGGTGGCGAGCAAGAAGGGGCGCAGGGCGCGGGCTCTCATGCTCAATTCCCCACGCTTTCACGCAGGATGCGCCATTGCTCGCCGCGGCGGACGAACTCCAGCGTCTTGTTGGTGGAGCCGTTGAAGCCGCTGGAGCGGTAATGCTGGCGGAAGCGCAGCGTGGCTTTATCGCCATTCAGGCTGACGCGCGCATTCTCGATTTCCACCGAGATTGCCCCCGGGCGGGCGATGCGCTGCTCGCGCTCGCGTTCCCATTCCTGTCGAGGCCGGTTGTTCGGCACCTGGAAGTCGCGGTCGTAGTGGCTGAGATAGCCCTTCACGTCTTGGGTGGACCAGGCTTTGGCCCAGGCTTCGGCTGCTTTCACTACCGTGGCCTCCTGCTGCTTGGCCGGATTCGCCGCCGGCGGGCTGGCGGGCGGCTCCGCTGGCTTGGGCGGTGCTGGGCGCTCAGGCGCAGGCTGCGGGGG
>NZ_WUEI01000160.1 GCF_012911025.1 Azoarcus sp. TTM-91
CGCCACCGCCGCGCACGACTGAGCCCGGCGCGCCCGAGGGCGCGTTTCCAAGGATAGAGATCCATGTCGAAGTTCTTCATCGACCGCCCCAACTTCGCCTGGGTGGTCGCCATCTTCATCTCGCTGGCCGGCGTGCTCGCCCTGCCGGCGCTGCCGGTTTCCCAGTTCCCGGTGGTGGCGCCGCCACAGATCTCCATCTGGGCCACCTACCCCGGCGCCTCCGCCACCACCGTGGTGGATTCGGTGACCAGCGTCATCGAGGAAGAGCTCAACGGCGCCAAGGGCCTGCTGTACTACGAATCCTCCAGCAGCTCGACCGGCATCGGCGAGATCACCGCCACCTTCGCCCCCGGCACCGATCCCGACCTGGCGCAGGTGGACGTGCAGAACCGCATCAAGAAGGCGGAAGCGCGCCTGCCCACCGCGGTGATGCAGCAGGGCCTGCAGGTGGAACAGGCCAACGCCAACTTCCTGCTCATCTACTCGCTCACCTACAAGAACGGCGATGTCGACCGCGACGTGGTCGGCCTGGCCGACTATGCGGTGCGCAAGGTGAACAACGAGATCCGCCGCGTGCCGGGCGTGGGCAAGGTGCAGTTCTTCGGCGCCGAGGCGGCGATGCGCGTCTGGATAGATCCGAAGAAGCTGCTGGGCTATGGCCTCTCGGTGAGCGATGTGAACGCCGCCATCGCCGCACAGAACGCCCAGGTGCCCGCCGGCAGCTTCGGCGGCCGCCCAGGCGACAGCGAGCAGGAGCTGAGCGCCACCATCGCCATCAAGGGCATGCTGGAGTCGCCGGAGGAGTTCGGCCGCATCGTGCTGCGGGCCAATCCGGACGGCTCGCGGGTGGTGCTCGCCGACGTCGCCCGGCTGGAAATCGGCCGCCAGGAATACACCTTCGATTCCCGCGAGAGCGGCCGCAACGGCGTCGCCGCCGCGGTGCAGCTCAGCCCCGGCGCCAACGCGCTGCAGACGGCGGAGGCGGTGAAGGCGCGGCTGGCGGAACTTTCCGCCGGCTTCCCGGCGGACATCCAGTACGTGGTCTCCTACGACAGCTCGCGCTTCGTCGATGTGGCCATCGACAAGGTGCTGCAGACGCTGGCCGAGGCGGTGGTGCTGGTGTTCCTGGTGATGCTGCTGTTCCTGCAGAACCTGCGCTACACGTTGATTCCCACCATCGTGGTGCCGGTGTGCCTGCTGGGCACGCTGGCGGTGATGTACGCGCTGGGCTTCTCGGTGAACATGATGACCATGTTCGGCATGGTGCTCGCCATCGGCATCCTGGTGGATGACGCCATCGTGGTGGTGGAGAACGTGGAGCGCATCATGGCCGAGGAAGGGCTGGGGCCGCGCGCGGCCACGGTGAAGGCCATGGGCCAGGTGTCCGGCGCCATCGTCGGCATCACCCTGGTGCTGTCGGCGGTGTTCCTGCCGCTGGCCTTCATGGGCGGCTCGGTGGGGGTGATCTACCAGCAGTTCTCCCTGTCGCTGGCGGCCTCCATCCTGTTCTCCGGCTTCCTCGCCCTCACCTTCACCCCGGCGCTGTGCGCCACCCTGCTGAAGCCGGTTCCGGCCGGCCATGCGCACGAGAAGGAAGGCTTCTTCGGCGCCTTCAACCGCCTGTTCGGCCGCCTCACCGAGCGCTTCGGCGCGCTCAACGCCAAGCTCCTGCGCCGCACGGGCCGCTACATGCTGATCTACGCCCTCATCCTCGGCGTGCTCGGCTTCTTCTACCTGCGCCTGCCGGAATCCTTCGTGCCCATCGAGGACCAGGGCTACTACATCGTGGACGTGCAACTGCCGCCGGGCGCCACTTACGCCCGCACCCAGGCGGTGGTGAAGCAGTTGGAAAGCTATCTGCTGGAACGCGAGGCCACCGAGGGCACCGAGTTCATCCTCGGCTTCAGCTTCTCCGGCACCGGCGAGAACGCCGCGCTGGCCTTCCCCACGTTGAAGGACTGGTCGCTGCGCGACGCCAGCCAGTCCGCCTCAGCGGAGGTCATCGCCTTCAACGCCCACTTCGCCGGCCTGTCCGACGGCGCGGTGATGGCGGTCGATCCGCCGCCCATCGACGGCCTGGGCAACGCCAGCGGCTTCGCCCTGCGCCTGCAGGACCGCGGCGGCCTCGGCCGCGAGGCGCTGGCCGCCGTCCGCGACGAACTGCTGCGCCGGGCCAACAGCTCGCCAGTGATCGCCTACGCGATGATGGAGGGCCTGAAGGACGCGCCCCAGCTGCGGCTGGACATAGACCGCGAGCGCGCCGAGGCGCTGGGCGTGAGCTTCGACGCCATCAACACCGCCATCTCCAGCGCCTATGGCTCCGCCCTGGTGAGCAACTACACCCGCGACGGCCGCCTGCAGCGGGTGGTGGTGCAGGCCGACGCGGCCAGCCGGCTGACGCCGGAGCGCATCCTCGACATCAACCTGCCGAACGCCAGCGGCACCCAGGTGCCGCTGGCCGCCTTCGCCACCACCGCCTGGGAAGTGGCGCCGGTGCAGATCTCCCGCTACAACGGCTACCCGGCGTTCAAGATTTCCGGCGATGCCGCGCCCGGCCACAGTACCGGCGAGGCGATGGCCGAGCTGGAGCGCATCGTCTCCGGCCTGCAGCCAGGCATCTCGCATGAATGGACGGCGCTCTCCTACCAGCAGAAGGTGGCCGGCGCCCAGGCGCCGCTGCTGCTGGGCCTCTCCATCCTGGTGGTGTTCCTGCTGCTGGTGGCGTTGTACGAGAGCTGGAGCATTCCGGCGGCGGTGATGCTCATCGTGCCCATAGGCGCGCTCGGCGCGGTGCTGGCGGTAACGCTGCTGGGCATGCCGAACGACGTCTATTTCAAGGTCGGGCTGATCACCATCATCGGCCTCGCCGCCAAGAACGCCATCCTCATCGTCGAGTTCGCCAAGAGCCTGCGCGAGCAGGGGCTGTCGCTGGCGGAAGCTGCCACCCAGGCCGCCCGCCTGCGCTTCCGCCCCATCGTCATGACCTCGCTGGCCTTCATCCTCGGCGTGGTGCCGCTGGCCATCGCCACCGGCGCCGGCGCGGCCAGCCAGCGCGCCATCGGCATCGGCGTGATCGGCGGCATGAGCAGCGCCACCCTGCTGGGGGTGGTGTTCGTCCCCATCTTCTTCGTCTGGATCCTGTCGTGGCGGCGCAAGCCGGCTGCGGCACCGGCGGAGGTGACGGAATGATGCGGATGACGACCACCCGGCCCCTGCTCGCCCTCCTCGCCAGCGGCCTGCTCGGCGCCTGCTCCCTGGCACCGGACTACCAGCGGCCGGCCGCGCCCATCGCGGCGCAATGGCCTGCCCGCGATACAGCGACGGAAGCCAGCACCGCCAGCAGCAGCCCGGACTGGCAGCACTTCGTGCAGGACGCGCAGCTGCGCGCGCTGATCGCCCTCGCGCTGGAGCACAACCGCGACCTGCGCCAGGCGGTGCTGAACGTGGAGGCCGCCCGCGCCCAGTACCGGGTGCAGCACGCCAGCCTGTTCCCCACGCTGGAAGCACAGGCCAGCGGCACCGGCCAGCGCCTGCCGGCGGATCTCTCCACCTCCGGTCGCGCCGGCATACAGCGCAGCCACCAGGCCGGGCTGGAGCTGACCGCTTTCGAGCTGGATCTGTTCGGCCGCCTGCGCAACCAGTCCGACGCGGCGCTGGCGGAATACCTCGCCAGCCGCGAGGGCGCAGATAACGCGCGCATCACCCTCATCGGCGAACTCATCCAGGCCTACCTCGGCCATGAAGGCGCCCGCCAGCGCCACCAGCTCACCGCGCAGACGCTGCAGCACCGCGAAACCGCCCTCGCCCTCATCACCCGCCGCCAGCAGGCCGGCGCCGCCTCGGCACTCGACTACCAGGAAGCGCGAGCGCTGACCGAGCAGGCGCGCGCCGATCTGCAGGCGCTGGAGCGCAGCCTGCGCCAGGCCCGCAACGCCCTGGAGCTGCTGGTGGGCGCACCCGGCGCGCTGGAGCGCCTGGGCACGCCGGCGGCGGCGCCGCTGGTGGAAGACATCGCCGCCGGCACGCCCTCCAGCCTGCTGGAATGGCGGCCGGACATCCGCGCCGCCGAGCACCGCCTGCGCGCCCGCAATGCGGACATCGGCGCCGCCCGCGCCGCCTTCTTCCCGCGCATCTCGCTCACCGGCCTGCTGGGCAGCGCCAGCGCCGAACTGGCTGAACTGTTCGCCGCCGGCCAGGGCAGCTGGAGTTTCACCCCCCGGCTGGCGCTGCCGCTGTTCGACGGCGGCCGCAACCAGGCCGGTCTCGACCTCGCCCTGGTCCGCAAGGACATGGCGGTGGCCGGCTACGAGCAGGCGGTGCAGACGGCCTTCCGCGAAGTCGCCGACGCCCTCGCCGCCAGCGACACCTTGCGGCGCGAGGAGCAGGCCCGCCTGGCGCTGGTGCAGGCCAGCGCCGCCGCGCTGCAGTTGGCCAAGGCGCGCTACGAGCAAGGCGTGGACGGCCACCTGCGCTACCTGGACGCCCAGCGCGGCGATCTCGCCAACCAGCTCGCCCTGATCGAGGTGCGTACCCAGCGCCAGATCGCCCTGGCCGCGCTGTTCAAGGCGCTGGGCGGTGGCTGGCGGACGGACGACGGTAGCGCTGAAACGGCGGCTACCACGGTGGCCCCCCTGGCCGGCCTGCAGCCCGCCGCCCTCGACTGAGCGGGCGGGCTGCAGGCGACGCGAAAACGCAACGCGACCCCATGAGCTGGCTCTGCCTGATTCCTGCCAGCCTGTTCCAGTACTGCCCTTCCGGGCCGGCCAGCGGGCCCGCCCGCCCGCTTGCAGGTCGCTCGCCGTGAACGCCGTCCGGCCATTTTTGACCGGCATCAAATCAACATCCGGTAGATGAGAAATAAAGTCGACCTACATTTAGTAGCAGAGCTCGTCTTCCATGCCCCACACCTCCCTTCCGCCGCAGCCCAGCGCGGTGATCAAACGCAGCGGCGAATACGCCTCTTTCGACCTCGACAAGATCCGCTCCGCCCTGCAGCGTGCCGGCAGGGCCAGCGGCGAATATGGCCAGGGCGCTGACGGCATGGGCGGCGGCGAAGCGCGCCTGGAGCAGCTCTGCGCGCGGGTGCTGCGGGTGCTGAGCCACCGCTTCGGCAACACCACCGTCGCCATCGAGCAGATCCAGGACCTGGTGGAGGAAGCGCTGGTGGCCGAGGGCCTGCATGCCACCGCCCGCGCCTACGTGGTCTACCGCGAGCAGCACGCCACCCTGCGCGGTGACCGCAAGGTGCAGGTGGACGTGGAAGCCTCCATCAACGAGTACCTGAACCGCATCGACTGGCGGGTGAATGCCAACGCCAACCAAGGCTACTCGCTGGGCGGGCTGATCCTCAACGTGTCCGGCAAGGTCACCGCCAACTACTGGCTGTCGCACGTCTATCCGCCGGAGGTGGGTGCCGCCCACCGCGAGGGCGAGCTCCACATCCACGACCTCGACATGCTGTCCGGCTACTGCGCCGGCTGGTCGCTGCGCACCCTGCTGCATGAGGGCCTGAACGGCGTGCCGGGCAAGGTGGAGGCCGGGCCGCCGAAGCACATGTCCAGCGCCGTCGGCCAGATCGTGAACTTCCTCGGCACCATGCAGAACGAGTGGGCCGGCGCGCAGGCCTTCTCCTCCTTCGATACCTACATGGCGCCCTTCGTGCGCAAGGACGGCATGCGCTACGAGGAGGTGCGCCAGCACATCCAGGAGCTCATCCACAACCTCAACGTGCCCTCGCGCTGGGGCACGCAGACGCCCTTCACCAACCTGACCTTCGACTGGACCTGCCCGGACGACCTGAAGGAGCAGATCCCCGTCATCGCCGGCGAGGAAATGCCCTTCGCCTACGGCGAGCTGCAGGCCGAGATGGACATGATCAATCGCGCCTACATCGAGGTCATGTCCGCCGGCGACGCCAGGGGCCGGGTATTCACCTTCCCCATCCCCACCTACAACATCACCCCCGACTTCCCGTGGGAGTCGGACAACGCCGCGCGGCTGTTCGACATGACGGCCAGGTACGGCCTGCCCTACTTCCAGAACTTCGTGAACTCCGAGCTGCAGCCCAACATGGTCCGCTCCATGTGCTGCCGCCTGCAGCTGGACCTGCGCGAACTGCTCAAGCGTGGCAACGGTTTGTTCGGCAGCGCCGAGCAGACCGGCAGCCTGGGCGTGGTCACGGTGAATTGCGCCCGCCTGGGCTATCTGCATCGCGGCGACGAAGCCGCCCTGTTCGCCAGCCTGGACCGCCTGCTGGAACTGGGCCGCGACAGCCTGGAGATCAAGCGCAAGCTCATCCAGCGCTTGATCGACCAGGGCCTCTTCCCCTACACGAAGCGCTACCTCGGCACCCTGCGCAACCACTTCTCCACACTGGGCGTGAACGGCATCAACGAGATGATCCGCAACTTCAGCGCCGACGCCGAGAACATCACCACCCTGCGCGGCCACGCCTTCGCCCTGCGCCTGCTGGACCATGTGCGTGCCCGCATCACCGCCTTCCAGGAGGAAACCAGCCACCTCTACAACCTGGAAGCCACCCCGGCGGAAGGCACCACCTACCGCTTCGCCCGCGAGGACAGGAAGCGCTGGCCGGACATCCTGCAGGCCGGCAGCACCGAACAACCCTACTACACCAACTCCTCCCAGCTCCCCGCCGGCCACACCGACGACCCCTTCGAGGCTCTGGACCACCAGGAGGCGCTGCAGGCGAAATACACCGGCGGCACGGTGCTGCACCTCTACATGGCCGAACGCCTGTCCAGCGGCGAAGCCTGCAAGCGCCTGGTGCGCCGCGCGCTGGAGAACTTCCGCCTGCCCTACATCACGGTAACGCCCACCTTCTCGATCTGCCCCTCGCACGGTTACCTGGCGGGCGAGCACCCGTTCTGCCCGAAGTGCGACGAGGCAAGGCTGACCGCCAAACGCGCGAGGCTGGCTGCCTGAGCGCAACGCCCGCCCCGCGCGCGCGGCCTGCTCCCTCGCTGGCGGAAAAAGCGAAGCGCTGCTGCGCCCGCCGGAGCGTCCAGTGGCATGCAGGCCGCAGGGCCGGGGCACGGAGCGGGTCTGGAGAGAGGGGAGCCACAAAAGAAGCGCCAGGAAACGATCGACGCCATTGCAACGCCGCACCGCCCTTCCCCCTCTCCCGCGAGGGGAGAGGGGCTTTCACCCACCTTGCCATCCAGGAGCCTGTCTCTTTATACACATCTC
>NZ_WUEI01000161.1 GCF_012911025.1 Azoarcus sp. TTM-91
GCCTATGTGCTGGAGACCGGCCAGATCGCGATGGAGGGGCCGGCGGCGCAGTTGAAGGATGATCCCAGGGTCATCGAGGCTTATCTGGGGCTGGGCGGGAAGCATCAGGCGATGCTGGCGGCTTGAGGGGGCCGGAGGCGCCGGCAGGTTCAGACCAAAGGCGTAATGTAGTGCGCTCCCCGGAACGGTTTTCCCTTGGTTTTATTGGGTTTCATCGGCATTTCTCGCCGTTTGTCTGCGACGAACGGCGAGGGTTTGAGCTGGGCTTGAGTGCATTTCCGCAGGCCGGAGCAGTTCATGCCGTTGGCCTGGTTTCCGGATTAGCGTGCCGTTGCTTGCACATGCCGTCATGATTTCCACCGTTTTCGTCTTTTTCGCGCGACGGATTTCCATTCCCCAGCTTGGGGTGCGGGTGTATGCCGATGCCACTACCGGATGTTACGGAACGCCCCGAAGCCCGCGACAATGCTAGAATCCGCCGCGTAGAACCCATCTTCACTTCACTCTCATCAACTGAGGAAAAGCATGAACAAAGGTGAATTCGTCGAAGCCCTGGCCGATCGTCTGGACGTTTCCCGTGCGCAAGCCGATCGTGCTCTGTCCGCCGTGCTCGACATCGTTTCCGAGCAACTCGCGAAGGGCGAGAAGGTCGCCTTCACCGGCTTTGGCTCGTTCGAAGTTTCCAAGCGCGCTGCTCGTACCGGCCGCAACCCGCAGACCGGCGCCACCATCAAGATCGCCGAGTCCAGCGTGCCCAAGTTCACCGCTGGCGCGACCCTGAAGGGCGCTGTGAACGGCAAGTAAGCTGCGCTTTTGCGCTGTTTGCAAACGGCCCGTGCACCTGATGGTGCCGGGCCGTTGATTTTTTAACGCCCGAAAGCATCAAAAACCTTTATACTCTTGCTAGTTGTGCAATGCAGCAGCAGGGCCAGACAGTTTCGCAGCCGGGCATTCCGCCCGCCGAACGGCCCCAGGGACTGTATCCACAGCCCCATCGCCCCCGACCTCCCGCCGAACCCCATTCGTTCTCTACGACTGGCATCGTGACAACCGGTTGGTGCCGATGCGCGGTCGATCCGGCTTGATGCCGTAGTCGACCGGCCCACGCCCATCGCGCGCTTGTCGCCTTTCGCGTACTGTTTCCGCCTATCCGCGGACGGTGCGGCGCGATGCCATTGGTTCGCAGCCGCGGACCCGAACCCGGTCCGGCCACAAGCCGGGCTGTCGTAAGGAAGTACCATGACGTTCCAGAGTCTCGGCCTCGCCGACGAACTGCTACAGGCTATTGAAAGCACCGGCTACACCACGCCCACGCCGGTGCAGCAGCAGGCCATTCCCGCCGCGATTGGCGGTGGCGACCTGCTGGTTTCCTCCCATACCGGCAGCGGCAAGACGGCTGCCTTCACGCTACCCTCGCTGCACCGCCTGATCGGCAACCGGCCGACGCCGGGCAGCGGCCCGCGCGTGCTGGTGCTGACTCCCACCCGCGAGCTCGCCCTGCAGGTGGAACAAGCGGTGAAGACCTATGGCCGCAACCTGCGCTGGCTGAACACCGCCTGCCTGGTGGGGGGCGCACCCTTCTTCGCCCAGGTGAAGCAGCTGTCGCGTCCGGTGGACGTGATCGTCGCCACGCCCGGCCGTCTGATCGACCACCTGCAGCGCCGCAAGCTCAAGCTTTCCGACATCGAGGTGCTGGTGCTGGACGAGGCCGACCGCATGCTGGACATGGGCTTCGTCGAGGACATCGACGCCATCGTCGCCGCCACCCCGGCCAGCCGTCAGACCCTGCTGTTCTCGGCGACGCTGGAAGGCGTGGTCGGCAAGCTGGCCGAGCGCCTGACCCGCAACCCGCAGCGCATCGAGATCGCCGGTGGCGACGAGAGCCGCGGCAACATCGAGCAGCGCCTGATGTTCGCCGACGACCTCAGCCACAAGAACCGTCTGCTGGAAGCCCTGCTGGGCAGCGATGGCCTGCAGCAGGCGGTGGTGTTCACCGCCACCAAGCGGAGTGCCGACGAGCTGTCGCTGACCCTGCAGGAAAAGGGCTTCACCGCTGCCGCGCTGCATGGCGACATGCACCAGACGGTGCGCAACCGTACCCTGCAGCGTCTGCGCCAGGGCCGCATCGGCGTGCTGGTGGCGACCGACGTTGCTGCCCGCGGTATCGACGTCGCCGGCATCAGCCACGTCATCAACTTCGATCCGCCGCGCCAGGTGGAAGACTATGTGCACCGTATCGGCCGTACCGGCCGCGCGGGTCGCGACGGTGTCGCCATCACCCTGTCCGGCCCGCGTGAAACCGGGTTGATCCGGGCGATCGAGCGTTACACCGGCAGCCGCCTCGAAGTGCACACCATCCCCGGCATGGAGCCGGCGCCGCGGCGTCCGTCCGCGCCGCGTCCGGTCGGTGCGGGTCGTCCGCGCTTCGGCAGCGGCCGGCCGGGTGGCGGCCAGGGTGCGCGTGGCCATGGTGGCAACCATGGCGGCGGTCGTGGCGAGCAGCGCCGCGAGCGCGGTTCGCGCGGCTGATTGCCTGCCTCGCAGGCCTTCCTGCCACAGGGGAGGCCGGAAAAGAAAAAACCCGCCGATGGCGGGTTTTTTCATGGGCGCTGCCGGTGCGAACCGTGGGTTCGCCGCGCGGGCACTCAGCTCTTGGCGTCGCGGGCCGCCTGGACTTCCACCGCGCGCAGCTTGGCCGCCAGCTTGTCCAGCACGCCGTTTACGAAGCGGTGTCCATCGGTGCCGCCGTAGCCCTTGGCCAGTTCGATGGCTTCGTTGATCACCACCCGGTAGGGCGTTTCGATGCCGTGCTTCAGCTCGTGGGTGGCGAGCAGCAGTACCGCGCGCTCCACTGGCGACAACTCCTCCACCGTGCGGTGGATGAAGGGGGCGAACTCGGCTTGCAGGCTGTCTACATTGTTCAGCGTGCTGCGCAGCAGGCCGACGAAGAACTCCCGGTCCACCTTTTCGAAGCCTTCCGATTCAGCCTCGATGTGGGCTTCTACCGTCGAGATCGAGTTGCCGGACAGCAGCCACTGATACACGCCTTGCAGTGCGAGCTCCCGGGCACGCCGGCGGGCCATTTTTCCGCTCATTACAGGGCCTTCAGCAGGTTGGCCATCTCGACCGCGGTACGGGCGCAGTCGCTGCCCTTTTCCTGCATGCGGGCGAGCGCCTGGTCGTCGTCTTCGGTGGTGAGTACGCCGTTGGCGATCGGCAGGCCGGTGTCCAGGCCGATGCGGGTGATGCCGGCGCCCATCTCGTTCGAGACCAGCTCGAAGTGGTAGGTCTCGCCGCGGATCACCGCGCCGAGGGCGACCAGGGCGTCGAACTTGCCGCTGAGCGCCATCTTCTGCAGCACCAGCGGGATTTCCAGCGCGCCGGGCACGGTGGCGATGCGGATGAGCTCGGCGGACACGCCAAGTTCCAGCAATTCGTTGGTGCAGGCGGAGAGCAGCCCCTCACACACGTCCTGGTTGAAGCGGCTCATGACGATGCCGATGCGCAGACCCTTGCCGGACAGCTCGGGTTCGAATTCGGCGATGTTTTCGTAGCGGGGCATGGTTGTTCGCTTGAAGTTGGGGATATCGGGGCGCGGGCTCAGGCCTGATCCTGGAAGCCGGTGATCTCCAGGCCGAAGCCGGCCATGCTGGGGATCTTGCGCGGGTTGGAGAGCAGGCGCATGCGGCCTACCCCCAGGGATTTGAGGATCTGGGCGCCGACGCCGAACAGGCGCGGGTCCCACTTCACCGGGCGGTCGGCGGTGCCGGTGAGGCTGGCGAGCAGCTCGCGGCCGGACTGCGGACGGTAGAGCAGCACGATGACGCCGGATTCCGCCTGCGACACGGTGCGCAGGGCATCGTTCACCGGCACGCTGTGGCTGGCCGCGTTGGGGTCGAGGAAGTCCACCACCGAGATCGGCTCGTGCACCCGCACCAGGGTTTCGCGGCTGGCGTCGATGTTGCCGTGGGCGAGGGCGAAGTGCACATCGCCGGAAGTCTTGTCCTCGAAGGCGAACATGCGGAAGCGGCCGTAGGCGGTTTCCACTTCCTTCTCGGCGACCTGTTCCACCAGGTGCTCGGTGGCGGCGCGGTATTCGATCAGGTCGCGGATGGCGCCGATCTTGATGCCGTGGGCGGCGCCGAACTCGATGAGGTCGGGCAGGCGCGCCATGGTGCCGTCTTCCTTCAGGATCTCGCAGATCACCGCCGCCGGCTCCAGGCCGGCGAGCTGGGCGAGGTCGCAGCCGGCCTCGGTGTGGCCGGCGCGGATCAGCACGCCGCCCTTTTGCGCGGTGAGCGGGAAGATGTGGCCGGGGGTGACGATGTCGTCCGGCTTGGCGTGGCGCGCAACCGCCACCTGCACGGTGCGGGCACGGTCGTGGGCGGAGATGCCGGTGGTGACGCCGGTGGCTGCTTCGATGGAGGCGGTGAAGGCGGTGCCGTGCGGGGTGCGGTTGTTGCGCACCATCTGCTCCAGGCCGAGCTGGCGGCAGCGCTCCTCGGTCAGCGTCAGGCAGACCAGGCCGCGGCAATGGGTGACCATGAAGTTGATCGCTTCCGGGGTCACGAACTCGGCGGCGAGGACGACGTCGCCCTCGTTCTCGCGGTCTTCCTCATCCACCAGGATGACCATCTTGCCGGCACGGATGTCGGCGATGATTTCAGTGATCGGGGCCAGCGCGCTCATCGGGCTACCTTCGCTTCTTCCTCGCGCCAGGCGAGCATGCGTTCGACGTAGCGGGCGATCAGGTCTATCTCCAGGTTCACTTTGCTGCCGGCCTTCAGGTGCTTGAGGTTGGTGACCGCCACCGTGTGCGGGATCAGGTTGATGGAGAAGTCCGCGCCCTCCACCCGGTTCACCGTCAGGCTCACGCCGTTCACCGTGACCGAGCCCTTGCGCGCGATGTAGCCGGCGATGCTGCCGGGCGCGCGGATCACCAGTTCGTGGCTCTCGCCCACTGGCTCGAACTTCCGCACTTCGCCGACGCCGTCCACATGGCCGGTGACGAGGTGGCCGCCGAGGCGGTCGGCCAGCGTCAGCGCCTTCTCCAGGTTCACCTCGCCGCCCTGCTGGTCCAGGCCGACGGTGCAGTTGAGGGTTTCGCGGGAGACGTCGAAATTGACGCGCTGGCCATCGCGGGCGATGACGGTGAGACAGACGCCGCTGTTGGCGATGCTGTCGCCGATCTGTACGTCGGCGAGGTCCAGCGTGCCGGTGTCCACGGTGAGCCGCAGACCATCGGCCAGCGGTTCGATGCGTTCGATACGGCCGCAGGCGGCCACGATGCCGGAGAACATGAAGGGACTGATGGGAAAGGGGAAAGGCGGCAATTGTAGGCGAAAACCGCCGCCTCAGGCCGGCTTGCCGACCGCCGCCGCCTCAGCGCAGCGCGCGGTCCAGCATCTCGGCGAAGGGCTGGGCGCGCATGAAGCCGACCACGCGCAGGCCCTGGCGCTCCTGGCCGGCGGCGTCGAAGAAGATGGTGCCGGGCGGGCCGAACAGGCCGAAGCGCTTCAGCAGCGCCTTGTGTTCCTCGGTGTTGGCGGTCACGTCCGCCTTCAGCAGTAGCATGCGGCCCATGCGCTCGGCCACCTGCGGATCGGTGAAGGTGTAGCGCTCCATCTCCTTGCAGGAGACGCACCAGTCCGCATAGAAATCCAGCATCACCGGGCGGTCGGCGCCCGCCAGCCGGGCGTCCAGCTCGGCGATGGAGGACACCGGCTCGAAGCGCGGCAGGCTGACGGCCGGCGTGGCGGCTTCGGCGCGCAGCACCGCCAGCGGCTGCAGCGGATCGCGCGAGCCGGCCAGGGCGCCGACCAGCATGGCCGCGCCAGCCAGCGCCAGCACCACGCCGGCCGCCTTCCAGAAGCGCTGCCAGCCCCTGGCATGCGGCGGCAGCGGATCCAGTGCGTGCAGGAAGATGCCGGAGAACAGCAGCAGCGCGGCCCAGCCCAGCATGCTCGCCAGTGGCGGCAGCACCGGCATCAGCAGCCACAGGGCGACGCCCAGCAGGATCACGCCGAAGGCCTTCTTCACGCCCTCCATCCAGGGCCCGGCCTTGGGCAGCACCGAGCGCGCGGCCAGGCCCACTGCCAGCAGCGGCGCGCCCATGCCCAGCGCCATCGCGAACAGCGCCATGCCGCCCAGCGCGGCGTCGCCGGTCTGGGCGATGTAGAGCAGGGCGCCGGCCAGCGGCGCGGCCACGCAGGGGCCGACGATGAGCGCCGACAGCGCGCCCATGGCGGCGACGCTGCCGAGGTGGCCGCCCTTGCCCTGGCTGCCGGCCGCCAGCCGGCTTTGCAGCGCGGTGGGCAGCTGCAACTCGTAGAAGCCGAACATGGACAGCGCCAGCAGCACGAACAGCAAGGCGAAGGCGGACAGCACCCAGACGTTCTGCAGCGCCGCCACCAACAGCGTGCCGCTGAGCCCGGCGGCTACGCCGGCGACGGCGTAGGTCACCGCCATGCCGAGCACGTAGGCCAGCGACAGCGTGAAGGCGCGGGCGTGGGACACCGCGTGGCCCTGGCCGACGATGATGCCGGACAGGATGGGAATCATCGGGAAGGTGCAGGGGGTGAAGGCGAGCAGCAGGCCGAAGCCGAAGAAGCTGGCCAGCACCAGCGGCAGGCTGGCGTCGCCCAGCAGCGCGGCGATGCGGCCGCTCTCGTCGCCGCTGGTGTCGGTGGTGGCCGTGTCCGCTGCGGCCGCCTCGCCGCCGCTGTTCAGCGCCCGGTCCAGCAGGCCGCCGACGGGGGCGACGCTGGCGGTGAGGTCGATCTCGGCGCTCTGCTCGGTTGGCGGGTAGCACACGCCACCATCCCAGCAGCCCTGGCTGAAGGCGATGAGGCGGAAGGTCTTGACCTCGGCCGGCGCGCTCACCGGCAGCAGGATGCGCAACTCGCCGCGGTGGGTTTCCACCTCGCCGAAGAACTCGTCGTGCTTCAGCTTGCCCTTGGGCCGCTGCGGCTCGCCCAGCACCACGGTTTCCGGCTCGGTCTCGAAGCGGAACTTGTCGGCGTAGAGGTAATAGTCCTTGGCGACGCGGAACACCACCTCCACGCTGTCCGGCCCCAGCGCATGCGCGCTCATGGCGAAGGCCTGCTCGGGTTGCATCGGCTCGGCGGCGCGGGCGGGGAGGAGGGCGAACAACAGGCTGGCCAGAGCGGCGAGCAGGAGCGGCAGGCGGTGCGTCACGAGGTGCTTCCGGGGTGCGAGTGGGTGG
>NZ_WUEI01000162.1 GCF_012911025.1 Azoarcus sp. TTM-91
CCCCCAGCCCCAGCCAGCCCAGCAGCGGCTGCTCGATGAAGAAACGCATCGCCCAGACCGGGTTCAACGCCCCGAGAATTTCCGGGTGCAGCAGGATGCCATTGACGCCCAGCCCGGCCAGCACCGCGAACCAGCACAGCATCACCGGGCCGAAGATGGCGCCCACGCTGCCGGTGCCGCGCCGCTGCATCAGGAACAGGCCGATCAGCACCACCAGCGAAATCGGCACCACCCAATGGCGCAGCGCCGGCGTCGCCACCTCCAGGCCCTCCACCGCCGAGAGCACCGAGATGGCTGGAGTGATCATGCCGTCGCCGTAGAACAGCGCCGCGCCGAACACACCCAGGGTGGACAACACCCAGGCCCGGCGGCCGGCCGGCAAGGCCCGCAGGGCCAGCGAGGTGAGCGCCATGATGCCGCCCTCGCCACGGTTGTCGGCGCGGGTGATGAAGATCACGTACTTGGCCGAGACCACCAGCACCAGCGCCCAGAACACCAGCGACAGGATGCCGTACACATTGGTCGGCGTGACCGCCACCGCGTGCGGCCCGTTGAACACTTCCTTCAGCGTGTAGAGCGGGCTGGTGCCGATGTCGCCGTACACCACGCCCACCGCGGCCACCGCGGTCGCCACCAGGCTGCTGCGGCGGTGCGCGCCGTGCGGCTGTGCCTCCTCAGCCGCTTCTCCCTGTCCTACGGTGTGCCTGTCCTGCTCGGCCATTTTTCGCCCTTGTTGTCGAGGTCATTCCGCAAGCCTGACGCTGCGGCAGAGGCTAAACGCGCAGCCGCGACAAGCGGCATACAGCGTCGAACGCGCACGCTGCAATCAGGCGGCAGCGAGCAGCAGGCGCCGCTTCAGCCACTCACCGATGCGGGCGATGGTCTGGGCGGATTCCGGGAAGTACTTGCCCAGCGTGAGGAAGCCGTGGATCACGCCTGGCACCATGTGCAGCTCGATCTCGCCCCCCTCCTCCGCCACCCGGCCGGCAAAAGCGGCGCAATCGTCCACCAGCGGGTCGAATTCTGCGCTCACCAGCAGCATCGGCGGCAGGCCGGCGAGCGAGGCGGCACGCATCGGCGAGGCACGCCAGTCTTCGGTGCCGCCTTGCGGCAGGTAGCGGCTAAAGAACCACTCCAGCGTGCCCTGGTCGAGCAGGAAGCCTTCGGCGTAGCGTTGGCGCGAGGGCCGCCCGCTGGCCATCTCGGTACTGGGATAGACGAGGATGAGCTCCGCCGGCTGCACGCCACCGGCATCACGCAAGGCCAGCGCGGTGACGATGGAGAGATTGCCGCCGGCGCTGTCGCCGCCCAGCGCGATCCGCGCCGCATCCACGCCCAGCAGATCGGCATGCTCCTGCACCCAGGCATAGGCAAAGGCGGCGTCGTTTACCGCCGCCGGGAAGGGATGCTCAGGCGCCAGCCGGTAATCCACCGACAGCACCGCGCAACCAGACGCGTTGGCGATCTCGCGGCAGAGCACGTCGTAGCTCTCCACGTCGCCCACGCACCAGCCGCCGCCGTGGAACCACAGCAGCAGCGGCAGCCCCTCGTCCGGCGCGCTGCTCAGCGGCCGGTACAAGCGCCCCAGCAGCGCCGAGCCGTCGCCCCGCCCCATCGGCACCTCCACCGTGGAAGCCACCGCCGGTGCCTCCGGCCGGAAGGCGTACTGCAATTTCTGGAAGGAGTGGCGGGCCTGCTCCACCGAGAGTTCATGGAAGCGCGGCGCACCGGTGCGGTAGGCCATGGCCAGCAGGGACTGGGCTTGGGGCGTGAGGGGCATGGGGCATATCGGCCGGCGCGGACGAAGGCGGCGGCCGTGTCTGTCTTGTCGAGCCGCGATTCTAACCAGCACCTCCGACAGCGTGGTGCACTGCATCGTCGACAGCGAAAGGCCCTGGAGGTGGATCCCTCCAGGGCCTTGGGCTACCGCGCTACAGGCCTTGAGCCGAGGATCGCTCAGCGGCCGTTGCTGTAGATCTGGTCGAAGTTGGCGCCGTCGGCGAAGTGGGTCTTGGACGCTTTCTGCCAGCCGCCAAAGGCTTCGTCGATGGTGAACAAGGTGGCCTTGGGGAAGGTGGAGGCGTACTTCTCGGCGATCTTGGGATTGGTCGGTCGGTAGTAGTTGCGCGCGGCGATCTCCTGGCCCTCCTCGGTGTAGAGATACTCCAGGTAAGCCTGCGCCACCTTGCGGGTGCCCTTCTTGTCCACGTTCTTGTCTACCACCGCGACCGGCGGCTCGGCGAGGATGGACAGCGGCGGCACCACGATGTCGAATTTGTCCGGTCCCAGCTCCTTGATGGACATGATGGCCTCGTTCTCCCAGGCCAGCAGCACGTCGCCCAGGCCGCGTTCGACGAAGGTCACGGTGGCACCGCGGGCGCCGGAATCCAGCACCGGCACGTTCTTGTACAGCTTGCCGACGAACTCCTTGGCCTTGTCGTCGCCGCCGTACTTGCGCTTGGCGAACTCCCAGGCCGCCAGGTAATTCCACTGGGCGCCACCGGAGGTCTTGGGGTTGGGCGTGATCACGCTGACGCCGGACTTGACCAGGTCGTCCCAATCCTTGATGCCCTTGGGATTGCCCTTGCGCACCAGGAAGACGATGGTCGAGGTGTAGGGCGTGCTGTTGTGCGGCAGGCGTTTCTGCCAGTCCGCCGGCAGCACCTTGGCTTTCTCGGCGATGGCGTCGATGTCGTAGGCCAGCGCTAGGGTAACCACGTCGGCGTCGATGCCGTCGATCACGGTGCGCGCCTGCTTGCCGGAGCCGCCGTGGGACTGCTTGATGGTGACCTTCTCGCCGGTTTGCGCTTCCCAGTGCTTGGCGAATGCGGCGTTGAAGTCCTTGTAGAGCTCGCGCGTCGGATCGTAGGAGACGTTGAGCAGGGTGGTCTGGGCGTAGGCGGCGCTACTGAAAGCGGCAGCGGCGACGACTGCGCCGGCCAGCACCGACTTCAGCCGGAAGGGGAAAGCCATGGAGGTCTCCTGTTGATGTTTGCTAAATGACAGGAGGTAATTAAATACAGCAGTTCTTAGAACTCAAAACAACAAATCCTGCGAACGATATCGCCGCCGCTGCTATCACGGAGAAAGTGGCGCCAGGGCGGAAACACAAGCCAGCCCCGCCGTCCGGTGACCCATACGCGTGCTGCCAGCCACCGGAAGGGAAAGCGCTGCGACCGCCGACAGCCGGGAGATCCGCCCGGCGCCTTCATCCCGCCCTGCTCCTGCGCTCGCCACCGCCCTGTCGCGCTCGTAGAATCGGAGATTCCATCCTCATCCGGAATGCCCGATGTCCAACACCGATCGCAAGCCCGACGCCAGCGCCGAGACCGCTTCCACCACCACCGCCTCCAAGACCGCCGCCACCGGCAATGGCAGCCGCGCCCCGCGCAAGTCGGCCCGCAGCCGGCCGGCCAGCGCCGGCGACATCTCGCCGGACCTGAGCGCCGAAGGCCTGGAGCGCTTCGAGGTGAAACAGGCGGTGGATGCGGCCCGGCAGTCGAAGAAGGCAGCGGTGGACGACATTCTGGAAGCCGCTTCCAAGGGCGACGTACCGGCGGTGGCCAGGACGCTGGAAGTGCTGCTGGCCGGCGCCTCGCCGGACGACGCCCAGGCGCTGCGGCAAGCGCTCGCCCGGCCCGCCAGGCCCGCCAGCCCCACCCCGGCGGTGAACCCGGACGACGAGCTGGCGGGCGACTGGCGCCAGGGCGGCTATCCCTACAAGAACCTGATGTCGCGCAAAGCCTACGAGAAACAGAAGTACCGCCTGCAGGTGGAACTGCTGAAGTTGCAGGCCTGGGTCAAGGAAACCGGGCAGAAGGTGGTGATCGTGTTCGAGGGCCGCGACGCGGCCGGCAAGGGCGGCACCATCAAGCGCTTCATGGAGCACCTGAACCCGCGCGGCGCCCATGTGGTGGCGCTGGAAAAGCCCTCGGAAGTGGAGCGCGGCCAGTGGTACTTCCAGCGCTACATCCAGCACCTGCCCACCGCCGGCGAGATCGTGCTGTTCGACCGCTCCTGGTACAACCGCGCCGGCGTCGAACGGGTGATGGGCTTCTGCAGCAACGACGAGTACAACGAGTTCATGCGCCAGGTGCCGGAGTTCGAGCGCAACCTGGCGCGCAGCGGCATCCATGTGATCAAGTTCTGGTTCTCGGTGAGCCGCGAGGAACAGCGCCGCCGTTTCAAGGAGCGCGAGCGCCATCCGCTGAAGCAATGGAAGCTGTCGCCGATCGACCTCGCCTCGCTGGACAAGTGGGACGACTACACCAAGGCCAAGGAGGCGATGTTCTTCTACACCGACACCGCGGATGCGCCGTGGACGGTGGTGAAGTCTGACTGCAAGAAGCGCGCGCGCCTGAATGCGCTGCGCTACGTGTTGCACAAGCTGCCCTACGCCAACAAGAACATAGACCGTATCGGCCCGCTGGACCCGCTGCTGGTCGGCCGCGCCAACGTGGTATACGAGCGCGGCGAGAAGGACGGCTCGGCGCTGCTCTGAGGCGCGCGGTTTGATCCGGCCAGCCAGGCCGCACTTGGCCAGGCCAGACAGAAACGCGGCGCCACGGCCCCGCGTTTTTCTTTTCCAGCCAGCGCAATTGGCGACAGCCGGCCCGGCTCAGGCCCGCGCGCTCCGCCGTCTCAAGCCGGCAGTACGCCCCCGCCCCGGATCGCTACCCGCGGATCACCATCCAGTGCATGGCCTTGCGCCCAGGCGCCATCCAGCGCTGCCACTTCGGCGCGCAGTTCCGCCCGCTCCACCCGGGTGAACACCGGCCGCGCGCCATGCGCCGCCGCCAGTTCGGCGAAGGCGGCGAATTCCTCGCGTCTCAGCCTGCGGCTGTCTATCTTGACGAAATTAGGCCGCAGTTCGCCGAACAGCTTCTCCAGCTCGCCCACCGAGTTCACATTCACCGCCACCTTGAAGCCATTCAGGCGGTAGTTGGAGAGCACGAAGGCGAGCAGCTGGGGATCGGCGCAGGCGGATTCCGGCGTCTCTATCACCACGTTGATCGATGGCCGGCCCAGCAGGTCGAGGATGCGACGGAAGGCACGGCCGTGATCCTCGGTCACCGCTGCCAGCAGGCGGCCGTGGACGTTGAGGAAGAGGTATTCGTCGCCGATCTCGGCCAGGGGGTCGTTCAGCGTATGCAGGGTGCGGCACAACCGATCCAGGCCGACCAGAGCGTCATCGTCGGCCACCATGGAGAACAACCCCCAGGGCGAGAGGCCCGCGCCGCCGCCAGCGTGGCTGCGCACCAAGGCTTCGCGCCCCACCCGATGGACGGCGTGCTCGCCTTCCAGCGCCACCACCGGCTGATAGACGCTGGTGAGCTCGGCGGCGAAGAAACGGCCGACGACCGCGCCGCCGGCGTCGCGCCGCAGGCTCAACCCCGGTTGCCAGTCGAGCGGCAGCCACTCGAACGCATCGCCTCGTCTGCCCATCCTGCTCTCCCGCTTGTCCCGAAACGGCGGCAGTCTAGGGGCGGCAAACCGGCGGGGGAACGAAGAATGCATGCATAGCTTTCCATGCGGCCGCGGCCTCGCCAGCGCCTTCGACCGCCCGCCGCCAGCCACCCCGCTTTTCACCGGGATGCGAAATGCTATGCACAAATAGTTGGTTCATCGGCTTGCAGCCGGGTGGACATACTGCAGCTCGTTTCCGCTGCCCCTGGAGGCCAGACCATGCACACCACGCTCATCGTTCCCGGACTGCACGGCAGCGGCCCGACCCATTGGCAGAGCTGGTTCCAGCAGGTGGAGCCGGACGCCCGCCGCGTCGAGCAGGTGGACTGGAGCACGCCGGACCTGTCGGTCTGGGCGGAGCGCGTGCTGGCGGAGATCGACGCCGCCCGCGGCCGCATCCTCATCGTCGCCCACAGCTTCGGCTGCCTGGCCGCCGTCACCGCCGCCGCCGCGCGGCCAGACCGCATCGCCGGCGCCTTGCTGGTGGCGCCGGCCGATCCGCGCAAGTTCGGCGTCAGCGCGGTGCTGCCGGCCAGCCCGCTGGGCTATCCCGGCATCCTCGTCAGCAGCAGCAACGACCCCTGGGTTTCCAGCAGCACCGCCCGCTACTGGGCCGGGCGCTGGGGTTGCCGCTTCGTGGATGTCGGCGCCAAGGGCCACATCAATGTCGAATCCGGCTTCGGCCCCTGGCCGGAAGGCTATGAACTCTACGAACTGCTGGCGGCGGCGGATCGCCGGCCCGGCCCGCGCCAGCGGTCGGCAGCCGCCTCCGCCGACGATGCGCCGCCGGATCTTCCCGCCGCAGCGCCCGCCTACATCCCGCTCTACTACTAAGCTATCCGGGCCTTCCCGGCACCTCGCAGACAGGAGATCTTCATGTCCCTCAGACTCGGCGATATCGCCCCCGATTTCGAACAGGATTCCTCCGCGGGCCGCATCCGCTTCCACGAATGGCTGGGCGACAGCTGGGGCGTGCTGTTCTCCCACCCGGCGGACTTCACCCCGGTGTGCACCACCGAGCTGGGCCTCACCGCCAAGCTCAAGGATGAGTTCGCCAAGCGCGGCGTGAAGGTCATCGCGCTGTCGGTTGATCCGGCCGACTCCCACCTCAAGTGGATAGACGACATCAACGAAACCCAGAACACCCGGGTGAACTTCCCCATCATCGCCGACGCCGACCGCAAGGTCTCGCTGCTGTACGACCTGATCCACCCGAACGCCAGCGCCACCGCCACCGTGCGCTCGCTGTTCATCATCGACCCGCAGAAGAAGGTGCGCCTCATCATCACCTACCCGGCGAGCACCGGCCGCAACTTCGACGAGATTCTGCGCGTGATCGACTCGCTGCAGCTCACCGACAATCACCTGGTCGCCACTCCGGGCAACTGGAAGCACGGCGACGACGTGGTCATCGTGCCCTCGCTGCAGGACCCGGAAGAGATCAAGCGCCGCTTCCCCAAAGGCTTCCGCGCGGTGCGCCCCTACCTGCGGCTGACCCCGCAGCCGGACAAGGCCTGATACCGCCTGCCGCCACCCCGGCGAAGGCGGCAGCAGGCACCATCCTGCTGGCGACCGCCTCTCGCCCTGCTCCACCCCGCGATGGCCGGCGGCAGACCCGCGGCCAGCCATCGCAGCCCGGCGCCGGAA
>NZ_WUEI01000163.1 GCF_012911025.1 Azoarcus sp. TTM-91
AAACACGCCTGCCCCGCCATCAAATCATCCGCCCCATCCCACCCCGGGGCGACGAATCCAGATTAGCGATTCACCTCTCTCCGCGGAAGCGTTTGCCCGCCTTTCCACGGTGTCGGTTTCGCATCGCGTCGACGCAGAAAAGGCATCTCCCGCCTTGCGCTGGCCGGGCTAGTCTTTTTATCGGCGGTACCCCGGTACCGGAACGACATGCCCCGGCGGCGCCTTGCGTGGCGTCCGTCCCTATCCCTTTCGAGGTCGATGCGAAATGAGCCGTAGCAGCAAGAGTGACGAGGATCTGGTGATCGCCAAGGCGGTGCCCCTCGAGGAAATCCCGGTGATCGATTTCACCCCCTTCCGCGAGGGCGGCATGGTGGGCCGGCTGACGGTGGCCACCGCCATCGCCGACGCCTGCCGCGAGATCGGCTTCTTCTACCTCAGCGGCCACGGCGTGCCGGACGAGAAGCTGAAGAAGGTATTCGAACAGTCGGCGGCATTCTTCCACCAGCCCATCGCCACCCGCCGCGAAGTGGCGGCCACGCCGGAGCGTTACCGCGGCTGGATCCCGATGCCGCACAGCGAGCCGATGTCGCGCAGCAGCCGGCTGTTCGAGCAGTACCGCATCCAGGCCGAGTTCGGCGGCGACGGCCCGCTGCAGGGCGATGACCGCCTGTTCTACGCCCCCAACCGCTGGCCGGCGCAGCTGCCGGAGTTCCAGGCCGCCTGCAGCGCATACTACGACGCCATGCTGGCGCTGTCGCGCGACCTGCTGCGCGCCTTCGCCCTCGGCCTCGGCCTGCCGGAGAACCGTTTCGACGGCTATTTCGACAAGCCGCTGTGCCAGTTGAGCCTGCTGTACTACATCCCGCTGCCGGACGATGTCGAGGTGGAAGTCTCCAACACCGTGTCGCACACCGACGAAGGCCCGCTCACCATCCTCGCCCAGGACAACATCGGCGGCCTGGAGGTGAAGCGCCGCGACGGCAGCTGGATCTCGGCGCCGCCGATTCCCGGCGCCTACACCATCAATGTCGGCGACATGATGATGTGGTGGTCCAACGGCCGTTACCTCTCCAACTACCACCGCGTGCGCAACAAATCCAAGCGCGAGCGCTTCTCCATTCCCTTCTTCCTCAACCCGGACAAGCAGGCCGAGGTACGCCCGCTGCCGGAGTTCGTCGCCATCGACGGCAAGGCCAACTACGAAGGCGCGGTGGTGGGCGATCACCTGAAGCGCTTCTACACCACGCTGGAGAAGGACCCGCGCGAGCTGGACCGCTGAGCCCGGCTACCGCGTCCAGCGGCGTACTGAAGCGGCGCTTGCCGACAGCGCGAGCACCCGGGGCGAGTCCTTCGACAGACCCGCTGCCGGGTCGAGCGAGGACCGCGCCCCGAATGCCCTTCGACCGCGCTCGGAGCGAACGGCAGAGCCACTCCGCCAGCCGCTTCGATAGCTCCGCCCGCCCGCGCCCCGACCCCACAGAGACCCCACCACAACAACAGCGAATCCAGCCGTGACCCCCAACGACAAAACGGCGCGCATCGGCGCCGACATCGGCGGCACCTTCACCGACGTCGTGCTCGAAACCCCGAGCCGGCGCTACTCCATCAAGGTGCTCACCACCTACGACGCGCCCGAGCGCGGCCTGCTCGACGGCGTCGCCGCGCTGCTTGCCCAGGCCGGGCTGGCGCCGGCTGACGTCGGCTTCATCGTGCACGGCACCACGCTGGCCACCAACGCCATCCTCGAACGCCGCGGCGCGCGCACCGCGCTGCTCACCACCGCGGGCTTCCGCGACGTGCTGGAGCTGGGCACCGAGAGCCGCTTCGACCAGTACGACATCACCATGGATGCGCCGGCGCCGCTGATCCCGCGGCCGCTGCGGCGCGGCGTGCCGGAGCGCATCGCCGCCGGCGGCGAAGTGCTGCTGGCGCTGGACGAAGACGCGGTGCGCGCGGTGGCGCGCGACTTCCTCGCCGCCGGCGTGGAGAGCGTGGCGGTGGCCTTCCTGCACAGCTATGCCAACCCGGCGCATGAGCGCCGCGCCGGCGAGATCCTGGCCGAGGCCATGCCCGGCGTCACCGTGTCGCTGTCCTGCGAGGTGTCGCCGGAGATGCGCGAATACGAGCGCTTCTCCACCACCGCCGCCAACGCCTACGTGCAGCCCATCGTCGCCAGCTACCTCGGCCGGCTGGACGCCAAGCTGCGCGCCGGCGGCTTCGACTGCGCGCTGTTCCTCATGCTCTCCTCCGGCGGCCTCACCACGGTGCAAACCGCTGCGCGCTTCCCGGTGCGGCTGGTGGAATCCGGCCCGGCCGGCGGCGCCATCTTCGCCGCCAGCATCGCCGCCGAGCGCGGCATCGACCGCATGCTGGCGCTGGACGTCGGCGGCACCACCGCCAAGATCTGCTTCGTCGACCAGGGCCGGCCCAAGACCTCGCAGGTGTTCGAGGTGGACCGCGCCCACCGCTTCCGCAAGGGCAGCGGCCTGCCGCTGCGCATCCCGGTGATCGAGATGGTGGAGATCGGCGCCGGTGGCGGCTCCATTGCCCGCCTGGATGGTACCGGCCGGCTCACCGTCGGCCCGCAGAGCGCCAGCTCCGAACCCGGCCCGGCGTGCTACGGCCGCGGCGGCGCCAAGCCGACGGTGACCGACGCCGATCTCGTGCTCGGCCGCATCGACCCCACCGCCTTCGCCGGCGGCAAGCTGCGCCTGGACGAAACCGCCGCCGCCACCGCGATGGACCAGGTGCGCGCCTGGGAGGCCGGCCCGCAGGTGCTGGCGCTGGGCATCAGCGAGATCGTGGACGAGGCCATGGCCAGCGCGGTGCGGGTGCATGCGATGGAGCAGGGCGCCACGGTGGAAGACCGCAGCCTGGTCGCCTTCGGCGGCGCCGCGCCGCTGCATGCGGCGCGCATCGCCGAGAAGCTGGGCATCGCCGAAGTGGTGATTCCGCGCAGCGCCGGCGTCGGCTCGGCGGTGGGCTTCCTGCGCGCGCCGGTGGCCTACGAGCTGTCGCGCAGCCTGCACCAGCGCATCGCCGCGCTCGACCTGGAGGCGGTCAACGCCATGCTGGCGGAGATGGGCGCGCAGGCGCGGGAGGTGGTCAGCGCCGGCGGTGGTGATCCGGCGGCGCTGGTCGAGCAGCGGGTGGCCTACGCCCGCTACTGCGGCCAGGGCTACGAGATCGCCATCGACGTTCCCGCGCGGCCGCTCACCGAGGCCGACCGCGCCGGCCTGCTCGCCGCCTTCGAGGCCGCCTACCGCGCCCAGTACGGCGGCGTGGTGGTGGCGCTGCCGGTGGAAATCCTCACCTGGCGGCTCACTGTCGCCGCGCCGGCCCCGCAGCCGGTGGCCGTGCCCGGCCTCGCGCCGGAGCGCGTGGTGACGCCGGACAGCTGGCGCAAGGTGATGGACCCGGCCAGCGGCCAGGTGCACGACTTCGCCCTGGTGCGCCGCGCCGGCCTGCGCCCTGGCGACCACGTCGCCGGCCCGGCGCTCATCGTCGAGGAAGAAACCACCACCGTGGTGTCGCCGGCCTTCGGCGCCACCGTGGATGCCAACCACTACCTCGTCCTGCGCCGCCAGGGCGAAACCGCCGGAGCCCGCGCATGAACGACGCCATCCAGGACCTGCGCCTGCAGGTGATGTGGACCCGCCTCATCTCGGTGGTGGAAGAAGCCGCCCAGGCGCTGATGCGCACCGCCTTCTCCACCACCGTGCGCGACGCCGGCGACCTCTCCGCCGCGGTGTTCGACACCCAAGGCCGGCTGGTGGCCGAGGCCGTCACCGGCACCCCCGGCCATGTGAACAGCATGGCCGCCGGCGTGCGCCACTTCCTCGCCCGCTTCCCGGTGGCGGAGATGGAGGAGGGCGACCACTACATCACCAACGACCCCTGGCTCACCGCTGGCCACCTGCACGACATCACCGTGGTCAGCCCCATCTTCGCCAATGGCCGCGTCGCCGGGCTCATCGGTTGCTGCTGCCACCAGCTCGACATCGGCGGCCTCGGCCAGGGGCCGGACGGCCGCTCCATCTTCGAGGAAGGGCTGCAGATCCCGCTGCTCAAGCTGGCCTCGCGCGGCCGGGTGAATGCCGACCTGATGGAGATCCTGCGCCAGAACGTGCGCACCCCGCTGCAGGTGGAGGGCGACGTGATGTCCTACATCGCCAGCAACGAGGCCGGCGCCCGCCGGGTGCGGGAAATGCTGCAGGAATTCGCGCTGGAGGGGCTGGACGGGCTGGGCGACTACATCATCGCCCAGTCCGGCGCCGCCACCCGCGCCCGCATCGCCCGGCTGCCGCGCGGCACCTGGCACAACGCGATGACCATAGACGGCTACGACCGCCCCATCACCCTGCGCGCCTCGCTCACCATCGAGGAAGACTGCATCCGCGTCGATTACGCCGGCACCGACGCCGCCGTGCCCTACGGTATCAACGTGGTGCTCAACTACTGTCGCGCCTACACCGTGTTCGGCCTCAAATGCGTGGTCGCGCCGGACGTGCCCAACAACCACGGCGCGCTGGCGCCCTTCGTGGTGGATGCACCGCTCGGTTCCATCCTCAATGTGCAGCGGCCGGCGCCGGTCGCCGCCCGCCACGTCATCGGCCAGATGCTGCCGGACGTGGTGCTGGGCTGCCTCGACCAGGCCCTGCCCGGCCGCGCCCCGGCCGAAGGTTCCTCCTGCCTGTGGAGCGTGCAGCTGCGCGGCAAATTGCCCGACGGCGCCGGCTTCGACACCGTGTTCTTCAACAGCGGCGGGGCCGGCGCCCGGGCGCGGCAGGACGGCCTCTCCGGCACCGCCTTCCCCAGCGGCGTGCGGGCGATGCCGGTGGAAGTCACCGAATCGGCGGCGCCCATCGTCATCTGGCGCAAGGAACTGCGCGCCGACAGCGGCGGCCCCGGCCGCCAGCGCGGTGGCCTCGGCCAGACGGTGGAAGTCGCCACCCGCGACGGCAGCCCCTTCGAGGTGCTGGCGATGTTCGAGCGCGTCGACCACCCGGCGCTGGGCCGCAGCGGCGGCGCGCCCGGCGCCGCCGGCGTGGTGAGCCTCGCCTCCGGCACCGCCATGCGCGCCAAGGGCCGCCAGCAGATCCCGGCCGGCGACCGCCTGGTGCTGGAACTGCCCGGCGGCGGCGGCCTCGGCCCGGTGGCCGAGCGCGACCCGGCCCGGATCGCCGCCGACCTTGCCGAAGGCCGCATCAGCGCCGAGGCCGCCCGGCGCGACTACGGCCATAACTGAAACGCTATCTCCCTCTCCACTGGCGTATTTGCCCCGGCGGCCTCGCGGCTGCCGGGGTTTTTTCTTTTCGGGGACGGCAGGCGCAGGGCCGGGGCGAGAGCCAGTGCCGACTGGTGTGTGACGTTCTTGTGATGCTGATGGGATTGAATGGGCATCCGTGCGCCACCGCGCGCGTTGGGGAGCAGGGACGCTCCCGGGAGCAGGCCGTCCGGCTTGGCCCCGCCCCGCTTCCTTGCGGCGGCGCCGCGCCGCTAACCGATGGGACCGGAACATGTACCAGAAACTGCAATGCGTGGATCACAAGGATCACCAGTTCTACACCGAGGAGAAAGACTCCAGTACATACACCTGCCCGCGTTGCTCGGCTGCAGTCCGGCGTTTGGCCCGGGTGCTGAAGCACCGTCCCATGTCCTCCGGCAACCTGAAGGAAAGAGTCGAACTTCCCCACATCGCGAGCGCGAGCCTGAATCGGCCGGTGCGTTCGGCCATGCTCAAGGAACATGAACTGCGGCAAAAGGCGCAGCGCAAGGCCGAGCAGGAGTACAAGCGCGCCCAGATCAGCAATGACCCGCTCTACGCCTGGAACGCGGCGGAGAACCCGGATTTCGACGAGCTGGAAGCCTTCGAACTGGGCGACGATGGTTTGCTGTATGTGCCGGGAAGCGCATTCAAACCCAGCATGCGCTACACCGCTTCGGACGGACAATCCTTCGACGATGGCCAGCGCAATCTCAAAGCGGTGGCGGTTGACCCGGCCTGCCTCAAGGTCGTGACCGACTCCGTTCGCAATAGCGCGCTGCGGCTCAATGCCAACACCGTCATGGGGCAGAGCGCGCACGCGGCCTCCGGGCGCGGTGTCGCGCATGTGAAAGGCGCGGCTTTCCGCGGCGACCACGAGGAATGGAACCACCTGATCGCGGATTGCCTGGGCGGCGCCACCGAAAAGCGGAACCTCGTCGCCGCCAGCGCGGCCTGCAACAGCTACATGCTCAGCATCGAATCCTGCCTGCGCGGCAAAGGGCATATTTCGCTGACGGTGAAAGCCCACTGCAGCGAGGAAGACGTGGCGGAATGGATCGAGTACCAGATCACCAACAAGGGCAAGACGCTGGTGAAGTACATCGATGCCCGCAACCACTACTTCACCCGTGAGGATGGGGCCGCCCTGCGCAAGGAGGTGCTCAGGTTCGCCAGGGAACGCTGACGCGGCATGCCTTGCTCGATGCCACCGCCGTCGAAGCCGAGCGGATTCCCGAGCAGGGGCTGACAGCAGCGGCGGCGCGGGAGTTCGGCAAGGCTGCCAAGGCGCTTTGATGGCACGGACGGTGGCCTGCCGCCCCGGCATTCAGCTGGACGGGCCTTGCACGCTGCGCCGCGCCTGGGGCGGGGCGTGTTCGCCCTTCCCGCGCCGGCCGCCGCGCCGCAAGCGCCGCCAGCCGATCACCGTGCCGCTCGCCGCCAGCGCCAGTCCGCCCAGGCTGAGCAGGATCAGCGTGGCGTCGCGCAGGCTGCCCAGCGCCAGCAGGGCGGGGAGGTCCCAGCTGTGAAGGAAGTAGAACAGCCAGCGGCTCACGCGCTGGCTGCGGGAGAGGGTTTGTTCGACGTCGCCGCTGTGGAGGTCGATATAGAGGCGGGTGCGGTTGGCGTCGGCGAAGTCCAGGCGCAGGGCGGGCAGGCGGCGGGGCTGGGCACCGTTCATGGCTTCGGCGTGGCGGGCGTAGTAGTAGGCGTCGTGGCTGTCGAGGCGCAGGTGGCGGGCGAGGGGGGCCTCGAACAGGCGGGCGGCGGCCCGGAGGATTTCGGCTTCGCTCCAGGTTTCGCGGATGCGTGGGGCCTCGGGCGGGCCATCCAGCAGGCG
>NZ_WUEI01000164.1 GCF_012911025.1 Azoarcus sp. TTM-91
GTGCCGCCCACCGCCCCGCCGGATGTACCGCCGCCGGGCTCCCAAGGCGTGCCGCGCTCGGATTCCAATCCGCCGCCCGCCAGCGGCGGCCCGGAAACCCCTCAACCCCTCGCGCCGAATCCGGACCAGGTGCCGCGCGCGCCGGATCAGACCCCGGAAGACCCTCGCCAGACCCCGCATGAGGACAACCCCAATCCGCCCATGCAGGACTCCGGCAACCCGGCCAGCCCGCAGGGCGCCGGCGAAGGCCAGCGCGGCCAGCCCAGCTCCTCGCTGGGCGACGCCCTCTATGTCGCGATGCATCCGCGGCTGCACCTGGTGCAACTCGCCCCGGCGCCCGGCGGCCGTGGCCAGGGGGGCAGCGGGCAAGGCGGAATGGGCGGCACCGCGCCCGGAACAAGCGCTCCGGGCACGACCACGCCAGGTACGACCACGCCAGGTACGACCACGCCAGGTACGACCACGCCGGGTACGACCACGCCGGGTACGACCACACCCGGCACGACCACACCGGGCACGACCACACCCGGCACGACCACACCGGGTACGACCACACCGGGCACAACCACGCCGGGCACAACCACGCCGGGCACGACCACACCGGGCACGACCACGCCGGGCACGACCACGCCGGGCACGACCACACCAGGTACGACCACACCGGGCACGACCACACCGGGTACGACCACACCAGGTACGACCACGCCGGGCACGACCACACCGGGTACGACCACACCGGGTACGACCGCACCGGGAACAACCGCTCCTGGCACGACGGCCCCCGGTACCAGGAGCCCCGGCACGACCGCGCCCGGCAGCCGGGGCACGGCGCCTGGCGGCAGCCCCAGCCCCGGTGGCTCGCCGGCGCCGGCCGGGCCGGGCGGCGGCTCCATGTCGCCTGGCAGCGGCAGCGGCGGCGGGGCAGCCTCGCCGGCCGGGCCGGGTTCCAGCGCGCCGGCGGTCAGGCCCAGCCTGATGACCGGCCTGCAGGCCGGACCGCGGCTGGCTTATTCCTCCGCCCACCCCGCGGCCCACTTCCACCGGACGCAGGCGCAGGTCGCGCCGGCTGCCCAACCGAAGATGCAGCTCAACCAGGCGGATGCCCGCTTCGTCACCGTCGCCATGTCGCGCGGGCTGGGCGAGATGGAGGCCGGTCGCATCATCGCCGCCGGCAGCACGGATGCGCGGCTGAAGCGTTTCGGCGAGCGCATGGTGGTGGACCACCAGCAGGCCAATGTGCACCTGGCCAAGCTTGCGAGCGCCCGCGGCGTCACGGTTCAGGAGGAGATCCAGGACCGCGAACGCGCCCAGCTGGATGAGATGCGCCAGCTCTCCGGGCCGCGGCTGGATGCCGCCTTCATGCGCCACTTCGGCGTCGCCGCCCATCAGGAGAGCATCGCCCTGTTCGAGCAGCAGGTGCGCGAGGGCAAGGACCAGGAGCTGCGCGCCTATGCCGACCAGCGGGTGAAGGTGCTGCACGGCCAGCTGGAGGAGCTGCGCAAGATCCAGCCACTCATCGCCGATGATGGCAAGGGGGGCCGCTGATGGAGGCAGCCGGCGACTTCCTCGCCAGCCAGCCCTGGCTTGCGCTGTTGCTGCAATGCGCGGCGGCGGCGCTGGTCGGGCTGGTGGTGCACGCCGTACTGGACCGGGTGGCCCGCCGCCTGCTCCATCGCTTCTCCCCGGCCGAGCGGGTGCTGGAATACACCCGCCGGCCCACCCAGATCCTGCTGCCGCTGCTCTTCATCCATGTCGCCCTGACCGACGCGGCGGTGCCGGCCGGCGTGCTGATGGGCCTGCGGCAGCTGATGTCGATCGCGGTGATCCTGCTGGTGACGCTGTTCGTCATCCGCTTCATCGCCGCCTTCGCCGACGACGTGGTCGCCCGCCACCCCACCGACACGGCGGACAACCTGCGCGCCCGCAGCGTGCAGACCCAGGTACGGGTGCTGGCGCGCACCGCCATGTTCATCGTCGGCCTGCTGGGCGTCGGCTCCATGCTGATGACCTTCCCCAACGTGCGCCAGATCGGCGCCAGCCTGCTGGCCTCGGCCGGCCTCGCCGGCATCGTCGCCGGCCTGGCGGCGCGGCCGGTGCTGGGCAATCTCATCGCCGGCCTGCAGATCGCCCTCGCCCAGCCCATACGGGTGGACGACGTGCTCATCGTCGAGGGCGAATGGGGCAGGGTGGAGGAAATCACCGGCACCTATGTAGTGATACGCGTCTGGGACGACCGCCGCCTCATCGTGCCGCTGGAATACTTCATCCAGAACCCCTTCCAGAACTGGACGCGGCGCACCTCCGACCTCATCGGCTCGGTCTTCCTGTGGGTGGACTACCGCATGCCCGTCCAGCCGCTGCGCGACCAGCTCAAGCGCATCCTGGAAGACGCGCCGGAGTGGGATGGCCGCGTCTGCGTGCTGCAGGTGACCGACTTCAGCGAAAAGTCCATGCAGCTGCGCGCCCTGGTCAGCACCCGCGACGCCGGCCGCGGCTGGGACCTGCGCTGCAAGGTGCGCGAGCAGCTCATCGCCTACATGCAGGACAACTATGCCGAATGGCTGCCTCAGGTGCGCGCCACGCTTGACCGCGGCGACCGCCTGGACCAGCCCGGCGCTCCCGAGAACACGCCGGCCCTGCGGCCGGTGAACCCGACGGAGGGCGCGCAGGCGCCGGCGCCATGAAAACCTTCCACTGCACCCAGTGCGGCTTTGTCGCCTTCTTCGAGAACAGCACCTGCGGCAACTGCGGCGCCGCCCTCGGCTTCGTGCCGGAAGAACTCGCGATTGCCGCCTTCGAGATCCAGGAGAACGGCGCCTGGCGCCGCTTGGGCGTGGATGCCGCGCTGGTGAATCCATTCGACTGGCAGCCTTGCGCCAATTACAGCCAGCACCAGGTCTGCAACTGGATGGGCCGGGTGGAGGAGGGCAAGGCCTTGTGCCGCTGCTGCCGCCACACCGAAGACATCGAAGCCATCGCGGTGGACGACCCCGACAGCAAGGCAGCCTGGTTCAAGCTGGAGGCGGCCAAGCGCCGGCTGTTCTATTCCCTCTACCGCCTCGGCCTGCCGGTGGACGACGAGAACGGCAGCGTGCCGCTGCTGTTCCACTTCCGCGGCGGCAACGGCGAGAAGGCCACCACCGGCCACCTGCACGGCACCATCACGCTGGACATCGCCGAAGCGGACGACGGCACCCGCGAAACCCGCCGCGTCGAGCTCGGCGAGCCCTATCGCACCCTGCTCGGCCACTTCCGCCACGAAATCGGCCACTACTACTGGGACCGCCTGATCGCCAGGGGCCCGCAGCTGCAGGATTTCCGCGCCCTGTTCGGCGACGAGACGCAGGACTACGCCGCCGCCGCCGCCGCCCACTACGCCAAGGGCGCGCCGGCGGACTGGGCGGAGCGCCACATCAGCGCCTATGCCGCCATGCACCCGTGGGAAGACTGGGCGGAAACCTGGGCCCACTACCTGCACATCACCGACGCGCTGGACACCGCCGCCCACTGGGGCTTCGCCTTGCACTCCGACCAGGCCGCCGGCGGTCCGGCGGACGTGCCGGCGGTGGGCGGCAGCGGCCGGCCCTTCCGCCAGGTGCTGCTGGAGCAATGGCTGCCGCTCAGCCAGTTCCTCAACAGCATGGGTCGCAGCCTGGGGCAGGGCGACGCCTACCCCTTCGTGATCGCCACCGCGGTGCTGGACAAGCTGTGCTTCGTCCATCAGGTGGTGGAAGAAGCCCGGGCCGCCAGCGCGGCCACCGCGCGCGCCGGCACGCCGCCCGCCGACCCCGCCGCGGAAATCCCGCCTGGAGGGGCAGCATGAGAGAACTCCGCCTCGAACCCGGCCTGCCGTATCCGCTGGGCGCCACCTGGACCGGCGACGGCGTGAACTTCGCCGTCTTCTCCGCCCACGCCAGCCGCATCGAGCTGTGCCTGTTCGACGAAGCCGGCCGCAGCGAGGTCGGCCGGGTCGATCTGCCCGAGCTCACCGACGAGGTCTGGCACGGCTTCCTGCCCGGCGCCGGCCCCGGCCTGGTATATGGCTACCGCGCCCACGGCCCCTACGTGCCGGAGCACGGCCACCGCTTCAACCCCAGCAAGCTGCTGCTGGACCCCTACGCCACCGAACTGGTCGGCCGCCTGCGCTGGGGGCCCTCGCTGTTCGGCTACGACATGCGCAACCGCAAGCAGCCCGGCGCCGGCTTCGACAAACGCGACAGCGCCCCGTCCATGTTCAAGGCCCGCGTCACCGCGCCCGGCCTCGCCCCGGTCGCCCCGCCGCGGCCGGCGCCGCGGGTGCCGTGGGAGCGCACCGTGTTCTACGAAGCCCATGTGCGCGGCCTCACCCGGCTGCACCCGGCGGTGCCCGCCGACCTGCGCGGCACCTTCGCCGGGCTGGGCACCGCCGCCATGATCGATCACCTCAAGGCGCTGGGGGTGAGCTCGGTGGAGCTGCTGCCCATCCACGCCTTCGTGGACGATGCCTATCTCACCGACAAGGGCCTGCGCAACTACTGGGGCTACAACTCCATCGGCTTCTTCGCGCTGGAGCCGCGCTACCTCGCCGGCGGCGGCCTGCAGGAGTTCCGCGACATGGTGGCGCGGCTGCATGACGCCGGCCTCGAAGTCATCCTGGACGTGGTCTACAACCACACCGCCGAAGGCAACGAGCTGGGCCCCACGCTCAGCTTCAAGGGCCTGGACAACGCCTCCTACTACCGCCTGAACCCGGAAGACCGCCGCTACTACATCAACGACACCGGCACCGGCAACACGGTGAACCAGAGCCACCCGCGGGTGGTGCAACTCATCCTCGACAGCCTGCGCTACTGGGTGCAGCAGATGGAGGTGGACGGCTTCCGCTTCGACCTCGCCACCATCCTCGGCCGCGAAGACGGCGGCTACGACCCCGGCTGCGGCTTCCTCGACGCCTGCCGGCAAGACCCGGTGCTCAACCGCGTCAAGCTCATCGCCGAACCCTGGGACTGCGGCCCGGGCGGCTACCAGCCGGGCAACTTTCCGCCGGGCTGGGCGGAGTGGAACGATGGCTTCCGCGACACCGTGCGCGCCTTCTGGCGTGGCGACGAAGCCCAGTCCGCCGGCCTCGCCACCCGCCTCGCCGGCTCGGCCGACCGCTTCAACCACCGTGGCCGCCGGCCCTGGGCCAGCGTCAACTTCATCACTGCCCACGACGGCTTCACCCTGCACGACCTCGTTTCCTACAACGACAAGCACAACGAGGCCAACGGCGAGGACAACCGCGACGGCCACTCCGACAACCGCTCCTGGAACTGCGGCGCCGAAGGCCCGACCGACGATCCCGCCATCCGCGACTTGCGCGAGCGGCAGAAGCGCAACCTGCTCGCCACCCTGCTGCTGGCCCAGGGTACGCCGATGATGGTGGCCGGCGACGAGTTCGGCCGCAGCCAGCAGGGCAACAACAACGCCTACTGCCAGGACAACGAGATCAGCTGGCTGGACTGGGCCGGCATCGCCGCCGAGGGCCGGGCGCTGCTCGCCTTCGCCCGCCGCCTCCTCGCCATCCGCCAGGCACTGCCGGTGCTGCGGCCGGCACGCTTCGCCACCGGCGGCGACCCCGCCCAGGAGCTGCGCGACGTCATCTGGCTGGATCCGCTCGGCAACGAGTTGCAGCCCGAAGCCTGGGCCGAGCCGCACATGCGCTGCTTCGGCATGCTGGCCGACGGCCGCGCCCACCTCGGCACCGGTCCCGAACCTTGCGCCGACGCGGTGGTGCTGCTGGTGTTCAACGCCGCCCACGAAGGCGTGGAATGGACGCTGCCCGCCGCCGCCGGCATAGAACGCTGGACCCGCCTGCTGGATACCGGGCTGGCGGAGCGCGAGCGCTACCCGATGTTCACCATCGGCGACAACTACACCGCCGGCGGCCGCTCGCTGCTGCTCTTCGTCGCCGCACCGGCCAGCGATACTGCCGAATGCCTGGCGGAGCTGCTGGCCCGCCTGGGCGGGGAGGGCTGAGCGGTGGCCACCCTTTCGACCCAGCTGCTGCAGCAACGCTACCTGCGCCGCGAGCCGCTGCCCGAGGGCGGCTTCCGCTACCTGCGCCCCAACGGCCGCGAATACAAGGACGCCGCCGGCCTCGCCCGCATCGCCGCGCTGGCGGTGCCGCCGGCCTACCGGGAGGTCTACGTCAGCCCGGACGCGGACGCCGAGCTGCAGGCCTTCGGCCGCGACGCCCGTGGCCGCCTGCAGTACCGCTATCACGCGGATTTCGTCCATGCGCAGGCGATGCGCAAATGGCGCCGCCTCGCCCGCTTTGCCCAGGCCCTGCCGCAGCTGCGCGAACGCGTGGCGGCCGACCTGCGCTGCAGCGGCCTGCCACGGCGCAAGGTGCTGGCCCTGCTGGTGCGCCTGCTGGACCGCGTCCACCTGCGGGTGGGCAGCGCCGACTACGTCCGCCGCTACCGCAGCTACGGCCTCACCACGCTGAAGAAGCAGCATGTGCGGGTGGAAGGCAGCAAGGTGATCTTCCACTACCGCGGCAAGCACGGCGTGGAGCAGGAGCAGTCGGTGCGGGATCGCACCCTGGCCCAGCTGCTCCGCCGTCTGCTGGCGCTGCCCGGCAGCACGCTGTTCCAGTACGAGGACGAGGAGGGTGGCCGCCACAAGGTGCGTGCCGAGGACCTCAACGCCTATATCCGCGACGCCATGGGCCGCTTCACCGCCAAGGACTTCCGCACCTGGGGCGGCACGCTGAAAGCGGCGGAATACCTCACCGCGCTGGGCGCGCCCACCTGCCCGCGCAGCGGCGCCCGCATGCTGTCGCGCTGCGTGCGCGCGGTGGCGGCGCAGCTGGGCAACACCGCCGCGGTGACCCGCTCCAGCTACATCTGCCCGGTGATCTTCGATCTCTACCTCGCCGGCGAACTGGCAGTGGGGGAGGACAGCGGGGAGGGCGGCCTGTGCCCCAGCGAAGTGGCCCTCAGCCGGCTGCTGGCGCGGGGATTGCGCCGCCAGCGGCAGGCGGTTGCGGTGGTCGGGAAAGCAAGGGGGGAGCAACTGGCGGAATCGCTGGCTCAGCTTGGGGAAGGAGGGCGCGAGCAGGCCCAGCCCAAGGC
>NZ_WUEI01000165.1 GCF_012911025.1 Azoarcus sp. TTM-91
GTTCCAGCATGGCGGCGGGGGCTTTGAGGGTTGAAAGACCACGGGATTATCAGGGGAAAGCGCCGTGCGCTGTCGGCCAGCCATCGGGCATGGAGACGCTGACGTGGCGGTTTGGACGCGATAGTCGTCCAGGCTGTGGTTTTCGACGGGCCAGCGACGGCAAGGCCAAAGGGCTCTCTCCTGCAACGGCCCTTCTACAGGGCAGCCCCGAGCGAAGCCGAAGCGTCTGCAATTGACCATGACGCTAATAGCAGTGGTCAAAGTGCCGGCTAGCCGGTTTGCATCCGGTGGCGTCGCGAAGCAGCGGGTGGAAGGCGGAACGCCCCGGCGGGCGGGGCTTTCATGCGGACAGGATGGGCGCGATCAGGCGGCGGCCGTAGAAGACGCGGGCGCGGCCAATGGCAGCGCGCGCACCACCGCTTCCAGCTCGCTGCGCAGCCAGCCGTGGGCGGGGTCGTGGCGGTCGCGCAGGTGCCAGATCATGTACATCGGCAGCGGCGGCGCCTCGAAGGGCAGGGCGCAGCTCGCCAGCCCGCGCATCAGGCTGCCTTGCAGCAGGCCGGGCACGGTGGCGAGCAGCGGGCTGCCATGGACGAAGGCGGGGATGCCGGCGAAGCCGGGCACGCTGGCGACGAAGCGGCGCTGCAGGCCGCGGGCGGCCAGACCGCGGTCGAAATCCAGCGGCCGGCTGGCTTCATAGACCACGGTGATGTGCTCGGCCGCGAGGTATTCCGCGGTGTCCGCCGGCGCGGCGCGCTGGGTGGCGTCGAAAAACACCCGGTAGTGATCGGCGAACAAGCGCTTGTGCAGGATGTCGCCAGCATCCGGCGGACGCGGCGAGATGGCGAGGTGGCAGTGTTCCTCGCGCAGCATCTCCGGCGTCGGCACGTCGGAGGGAATGATGCGCAGCGCCACCCCCGGCGCCACCGCCCGCAGCCGGCGCAGCAGCGCCGGCAGCAGTAGGTCGCGCTGGAAGTCGTTGGCGGCGAGGGTGAAGGTGGTGTGGAGCTGGGCCGGCTCGAACACCGGCGCGCTGGCGAAGCGGCGCATTTCCTCCAGCAGCACCCGCGCATGCACCGCCAGCGCCTCGGCGCGGGCGGTGGCGACGATGCCGCGGCCGGATTTGACGAACAGCGGATCGCCGACGATGGTGCGCAGCTTGCCCAGCAGGTGGGATACCGCCGACTGCGTCACCCCCAGGCGCTCGGCGGCGCGGGTGACCGAGCCTTCCTCCACCACTGCGAGCAGCAGTTGCAGCAGGCGGCCGTCCAGGTGGGAATGATCGAAATCGCTCATGGGTCGTATGAGTCTCGCTGCGTTTATCTTCCCTGTCCAGTCGCAAATACTGGCGCCTCCACGAACAAGAAAGCATGGAGGGGAAAGAATGAGCAGCGTCAGGCAGAAACGGGAGATTCCCGGCACCGCCGTGTTCGACGGCGATCTCGCGCAGAAGGGCTATGCGCTGAACAAGATGTGTTTCTCGTTCAACAGCGCGGACAACCGCGCCGAGTTCCAGCGCGACGAGCAAGCCTATTGCCGCAAGTACGGCCTCAACGAAGAGCAGGAGAGCGTGATCCGCAACCGCGACGTGCTCGGCCTGCTCGCCGCCGGCGGCAATGTGTATTACCTGGCGAAGTTCGCCGGCATCCTGGGGTTGGACGTGCAGGACCTGGGCGCCGCCCAGACCGGTATGACGAAAGACGAATTCAAGGCCATGCTCGTGGCCGCGGGGAAATAAGACATGGCCAAGATCGTAGGCGGCATCACCACTTCCCACGTGCCGGCCATCGGCCGCGCCATCGCCGGCAACCTGCAGCAGGACCCGTACTGGAAGCCTTTCTTCGACGGCTTTCCGCCGGTGCATGACTGGCTCGCCAAGGTGAAGCCGGACATCGCGGTGGTGGTCTACAACGACCACGGCCTCAACTTCTTCCTCGACAAGATGCCGACCTTCGCCGTCGGTGCCGCGCCGGAGTACCAGAACGCCGACGAAGGCTGGGGCATTCCCACGCTGCCGCCCTATGCCGGCAACCAGGCCCTGTCCTGGCACGTCATCAACGAACTGGTGGAGAAGGAATTCGACCTCACCACCTGCCAGGAAATGCTGGTGGACCACGCCTTCTCGCTGCCGCTGAAGCTGCTGTGGCCGAACGAGGAACGCTGTCCGGTACAGACGGTGCCGGTGTGCATCAACACCGTGCAGTACCCGCTGCCCTCGGCCAAGCGCTGCTTCAAGCTGGGCAAGGCGCTGGGCGAAGCCATCGCCTCCTGGGACGCAGACCTGCGCGTGGTGGTGATCGGCACCGGCGGCCTGTCGCACCAGCTGGACGGCAAGCGCGCCGGCTTCGTGAACAAGGACTTCGACCTCGCCTTCATGGAAAGCCTGATCCACGATCCGGAGTGGGCGACCAAGTACTCCACCGAAGAACTGGTGGAGCTCACCGGCACCCAGGGCGTGGAACTGCTGATGTGGCTGGCTACCCGCGCGGCGCTGCCGGGCAAGGTGCGCAAGGTGCACACCAACTACCACATCCCCATCTCCAACACCGCCGCCGGCCTGATGGTGATGGAGTGCGCGGACTGAGCCTGCGCGCCGTGTGCCGTTCCGTTCCGCCGCCGCCTGCGGCGGGGCGGAGCGGTATTTCAGATGATTAAAAGCAAAATATCGCCCGTATAGCTATATCGAACTGATATAGCTGATAGTCTGCAGTAGGTCTTTTGACTTACATTCAGTGACGTCAAACTCTGTGACGCAGAGGAAGCGGCAGATAGCCGGCACCACGAACCGGACCCTGTCGCAATGTGTTCATAGAGGAGACTCACCGATGAAGCTTCGCCGCCTGGCCTTGGGCATTGCCCTGGCCACCCTCGCGCCTGTCGCCGCCCATGCCCAGGAAGTCGTGCTGAAGGTTGCCCACTTCCTGCCGCCGGTATCGCCGGCCCATACCAAGTTCATCGCCCCCTGGTGCGACAAGATCGCCGCCGAATCGCAGGGCAAGCTCAAGTGCCAGATCTACCCGGCCATGCAGCTGGGCGGCACCCCGCCGCAACTGCTGAGCCAGGTGCGCGATGGCGTGGCCGACATCGTCTGGACGCTGCCGGGCTACACCCCGGGCCGCTTCCCGCTGTCGGAAGTGTTCGAGCTGCCTTTCGCCACCACTACCCCGGAAGCCACCTCCCGCGCGCTGTGGGACTTCATCCACAAGAATGCGATGAAGGAATTCGCCGGCATGAAGCCGATCGCCACCTGGGTGCCCGGCCCCTATGTGTTCCACTTCCGCGACAAGCAGGTCAAGACCCTGGACGATCTCAAGGGCATGAAGGTGCGCGCGCCTTCCCGCCTGGGCAACAAGATGCTGTCCTCGCTGGGCGCGACCCCGGTCGGCATGCCGGTGCCGCAAATGGCGGAAAGCCTGTCCAAGGGCGTGATCGAAGGCGCCATGATCCCCTGGGAAGTGGTGCCCTCCACCAAGACGCATGAGCTGACCAAGTTCAACATGGAAGTCGCCGGCGACCGCGCCATGCTGACCTCCACGATGATCTTCGTGATGAACCAGAAGAAGTACGACAGCCTGCCTGCCGAACTGAAGAAGGTCATCGACGACAACAGCGGCCGCGACGTCTCCGCCTGGGTTTCCACCCAGTTCCGCGAAGCCGACGCAGCTGGCCGCAAGCTCACCGTCGAGCGTGGCAACACCGTCTATTCGCTGGCTCCGGAAGAAGTGAGCAAGTGGGAAGCGGCCACCAAGCCGGTCACCGAGGAGTGGATCAAGGAAGTCTCCTCCAAGGGTGTGGACGGCAAGAAGCTGTACGACGAAGCGGTTTCCCTGTCCCAGGGCTACGCGAAGTAAGCTGCTAGCACTGCGACGGCCGCGGCGCGCTCTGCCCGCGGCCGTTTTTTTAGCCTTTCCCCCTCCGACCGGAGATCCCCATGTCAGAGTCCCTGGCACAGCCGACCGTGCATGCGCATGGTCCGTTGGGCAGGTCCGTCGAGCTGGCCTGCGCTGCGCTGGCCATCCTCGGCGGCATCTTGTTCGTCATCGAATCCCTCATGTCGGTCGCCAGCGTCATCGGCCGCGCCCTGTTTGCCACGCCGGTTCCCGGCGACTACGAACTCGTGCAGTCCCTGTCCGCGATGGGCGTGGCCATGTGCCTGCCCTACTGCCAGTTGAAGAAGGGCCATGTGTTCGTGGACTTCTTCACCCTGTGGGCGCCGGATGCGCTCAAGCGCCTGCTGGACGCGGTGGCCTCGCTGCTGCTGTCCCTGTGCGCCTTCTTCATCGCCTGGCGGGTGTGGGAGGGGATGCTGGAAATGCGCGAGTACGGCGAGACCTCCATGGTGATCTCGCTGCCGGTGTGGTGGGGCTATATCCCGCTGGTGCCGTCGTTTGCGCTGCTCGGTGTCGCCGCGCTGTTCGTGTTCATGGGTGAAGTGCGCGGGGAGGTGAAGTCGTGAGCGGTATGACTATTGGTTTGACCATGGGCGCGATCATGATGGTCATGCTCGCCCTGCGGGTGCACATCGGCATCTCGATGTTCCTGGCCGGCGCCATCGGCTATGTCTGGGCCTCCGGCTGGGATCCGCTGCTCGCCTACTTGAAGAACGCGCCCTATGGCCGCTTCTCGCTGTACGACCTGTCGGTGGTGCCGCTCTTCCTGCTGATGGGCCAGTTTGCCACCCACGGCGGCCTGTCCAAGGCCCTGTTCCGCGCCGGCAACGCCTTCATCGGCCACTGGCGGGGCGGCATGGCGATGGCGGGCGTATCCGCCTGCGCCGGCTTCGGCGCCATCTGCGGCTCCTCGCTCGCCACCGCGGCCACCATGTCGCACGTGGTGCTGCCGGAACTCAAGCGCCACCAGTACAAGCCCAGCCTGGCGGCGGGTTCGCTGGCGGCGGGCGGCACGCTGGGCATTCTCATTCCGCCCTCGGTGCCGCTGGTGATCTACGCCATCCTGGCGGAGCAGAACATCGCCAAGCTGTTCGTTGCCGCCTTCATTCCCGGCATCCTCGCCGCGCTCGGCTACATGCTGGTTATCGCCATCGTCACCCGTCTGGACCCTGCTGCAGGCGGCCCGGGCACGCCCAAGCACAGCTGGGCGGAACGCATGGCGACGCTGGTCGACACCTGGCCGGTGATGCTGATCTTCGCGGTGGTGATCGGCGGCATCTACGGCGGCCTGTTCACCCCGACCGAGGCGGCCTCGGTGGGCGTGGTCGCCACCGGCATCGCGGCGTGGAAGTCGGGCGGCCTGAAGAATGGCGGCCTGCTGGAGTGCATCTACGGCACGGCCACCGGCACCGGCATGATGTTCCTCATCCTGCTTGGCGCCGACATGCTCAATGCCTTCATGGCGGTCAGCCAGATGCCGGTGGAAGTGGCGCAGTGGGTGGAGCAGATGGGCTTCGGTCCCTTCACCGTGCTGTTCGCCATCATCCTCATCTACCTGCTGCTGGGCTGCGTGATGGACAGCCTGTCCATGATCCTGCTCACCATCCCCATCTTCCTGCCCATCATCCTCGGCATGGACTACTACGGCCTGACCCATGAGGAAAAGGCCATCTGGTTCGGCATGGTGGCACTGGTGGTGATGGAGATCGGCCTGATCACGCCGCCGGTGGGGATGAACGTGTTCATCATCAACAGCATGGCCAAGGACATCCCGCTGGCGACCATCTTCCGCGGCGTGGTGCCCTTCCTGTGCTCCGACCTGCTGCGCATCCTGCTGCTCGTGGCCTTCCCCGCCATCTCGCTGATCATGCTGAGGTGGCTGGCATAGTGGTGCGGCCAGCGCGTTAAGGCAGAAGGGGCGTCGATAGACGCCCCTTTTTCATTCCGGCCGCTGGCCGCTCAGCCGCGGCGGTCTCCCCCCGCCGGTGGAAAACCCGCAACGCGGGCCCGCCACACCAGCACCCAGGTCGCCCCCAGCAGGAGCAGCAAGGCCGGTGCAAAGGCGGCCACGCCCAGCTTCTCCAGCAGCAGCCCGCCCAGCAGACCGCCGCCGGCGATGGCGAGGTTCCAGGCGGTGACCAGCATGGACTGGGCGACATCCGCCGCCTCCCCCGCCGCCTTCGCCAGCGCGGTCTGCAGCAAGGTGGCCGAGCCGCCGAAGGCCAGGCCCCAGGCGCCGATGGCGGCATAGACCGCGGCCGCGCTGTCGCCCCACAGACCCAGCGCCAGCACGGCGAGGCCGAACAGCAGCGTGCTGGCCAGCATCAGTTGCCGCAGCCGGCGGTCTATCAGCACGCCGGTGATCCAGATGCCCAGCAGCGAGGCAGCGCCGAACACCAGCAGCACCAGGTCCACCCGGTCGCCCAGCTGCGCTTCCCGCAGGAAGGGGGCGATGTAGGTGTAGAGGATGTTGTGCGCCAGCACGAAGCCCAGGGTGGCGAGCAACACCGTGCGTATGCCGGGCAGGGCCAGCACCCGCAGCAGCGGTTGGCGGCGGCCGGCGGCCTGGCCGGGGAAATCCGGCACCGTGCGCAGCACCCAGAGCACCAGCAGCAGCGTCATTCCCGTCATCAGGCCGAAGCAGGCGCGCCAGCCGGCCAGGGCGCCGAGAAAGGTGCCCGCCGGCACGCCCAGCGACAGCGCCAGCGGCGTGCCCACCATCGCCAGCGCAATCGCCCGGCCTTTCAGATGCTCCGGCACCATGCGGGCGGCGTAGCCGGCGATCAGCGCCCACAGCAGGCCGGCGGCAACACCGGCGAGCAGGCGGGCGATCAGGGTCAGCACATAGTGGCCGGACAGCGCGGTGACGGTGTTGGCGACGGCGAAACCGGCGATGGCCGCCAGCAGCAGCGGCCGCCGCCGCAGGCCGCGGGTGGCCAGCGTGAGCGGAATGGCGGCGGCCAGCGAGCCGACGGCATACAGGGTGACCAACTGGCCGGCGAGCGCCTCCGGCACCGCCAGGCCGGCGGCTATCTGCGGCAGCAGCCCGGCCGGCAGGGCTTCGGTGAGGATGGTGATGAAACCGGCCACCGCCAGCGCCAGCAGCGCGGAGAGCGGCAACCGGGTG